>JAEUNB010000364.1 GCA_016790625.1 Betaproteobacteria bacterium
TGGTGTTCACCGGTGTGGTCAACTGGAATACTTCCGCGCCGGTGAAGTTGGAGGGCAGCAGGGACAACGGCAGGCCGGTCTGGTTGAACGGAACGTTGGTGCGCAAGCTCTGGATGTACGTACCGATGTCTTTATAGAACAGGCCCAAGCCGACCAGCGAGTTCTTGGCGAAATACCATTCGAAGCTGGCGTCCACGGTCTTGGCGCGGAACGGTTTCAGGAAGGGATTGCCTGCCGTGATGCTCAGCGTGCCCGTGGTGGCGATAGAACCGCCCGGGCTCAGGTTGCCCAGTTGCGGACGGGCCATTACCTTCGCTGCGGCCAGGCGGACAATGAAGTCGCGTGACAGGTTTACAGCGATATTGGCGGAAGGCAGCGTGTCGTTGTAGCTGTTCTCCACCACCACCTCGGTGCCACCTGCAGTGGCCTGATAGCCGCGCGCAACCTGCTTGGTCTGCACGTAACGCACGCCGAAATTGCCGCGAACCGGGTAGCCAAACACTTCGTTGGCAAACTCGGACATCACGTATGTGCCCTTGTCGGTTTCCTGCACCGAACGGTTGTTGCCGCGCGCGTTGCCATTGGTGGTCGAGCTCAGCGTGAAGTCGCCGGGGCCGCCAGCCGGGCCGGACTGGATGCAGTTGCAATAGATGTTGTAAGCGGACGCGATGGCATTCAGGTTGGGAATAACCCAGGAGGTGATGGTGCCGCCCGGCAGGCTGAGGCCATTGCCGAATCCGGTGAGCGTGGTGGTCAGGCTGGCGATCGATGTGCCCGCAGGTGGCGCGAAGATCGTGTCGTTCTGGTTTACGCGGCGGAACTCGTAAGTGTTGAAGTCATACTTTTTGTAGTTGCCGCCTGCCTTGACGGTGAATTTCTCCGGCTCGATTTCCCATGCGATGTCACCTTGCACCACATCGTTACGGTTGTTCGAGCCTTGCGGACGAATGCGGATTTCGCTGGTCGTGGTGTTGGGAACCGTGGTGGGTTGCGTGCCACTTGTCACTTGAGGGACAGACACCAAGGTCAATGCGCCGCCGACCTGAGCGGGATCAAACGGATAGACGATTCGTGGCAGGCGATCGTTGCCGCGGAAGTCGATGGTGTAGCCGTTGACGTTCAGCGCATCCAGCGTGGTCGTGGTCTGGACCGGGTTGCGGAACTTGGAATCGGCGCGGCCGATCTTGAAGCTCGCCTTCAGCGAATCGGTCAGCACTTGCTCCCAGGTAAAGGTGGGTTGCGTGAACGTGGTCGAGAGTTCATCGAAGCGGGATTCGGCACGGATATCGACGCCGTTGTAAGTACCGTACAGCAAGGCGCCATTGGTGCCGTATGCAGCGTCAACCACGCTGGTTTGCGGCTTGCCACCTTGAGCGGCGGTGCGGCTGAAGGAAATGGCCTCGAGGAAATCCTCCTGCCGGGTCGCCTTCAGTTTCGAGTACATCATGTCCAGTGTCAGCAATGTCTCGGGCGTGGGCCGGAACTGCAGCGCACCGGTGATGCCGACGCGATCCTGATCGTGCGTCAGGCGACCGTAGCGCGGCAGGCGCGGGTGGAAATTGGCGGGATCGCTGGACGCGTTGTAGGCGGCGATATTGGACGTGTTACCGGCGAGACGCGCAACACCCTGTGCTGCGGGGCCGCAGGTGGTGGCGGTCGAGTTGGTCGGGTTCGCCGTCACGGTCGTGGGCGCGCACCAGCCGCCGGAAGATGCGCCGTTGTCCCAACGTACGGTACTGAAACCTTCCTCAAACAAATTGCGTTTCGAGTATGCACCGGACAACAACGCGCCGAATTTGCCGTCGGCGAAAGTGTTGGTAATCAAAAAAGCCGCGCGCGGATCAACTTCCTTGGCCAGGTCATTGTAACGGCCCTGCACCGATGCGGAGGCTTTGAAGCCCTTGAAGTCGAATGGACGGGAGGTTTGCAAGTCTACGGTCGCACCCAGCGAGCCTTCCTCTACTTCTGCCGAGGAGCTCTTGCGCACGGTAATGCTGTTGAACAGTTCGGAGGCGAATACGTTGAAGTCAAAGCCGCGCGAACGATTGGCGCCGCCCGAGCTGTCGGTGCCGCCAGTGGTGGCGAGCGCCTCGATGCCGTTGATACGAACGCGTGTGAAGTCCAAGCCCAGGCCGCGTACCGTGATATTGCGGCCTTCGCCAGCATCGCGATCGATCACCACGCCGGGGATACGCTGCAGCGATTCCGCCAGATTGGTGTCGGGGAACTTGGCGATATCCTCAGCCTTGATCACATCGACAATGCCGTTGTCTTCGCGCTTCTTGTTGAGCGCGCTTTCCAGCGAAGCCCGGAAGCCGGTAACGACAATTTCATCCAGCTTGTCGGTCTTGGTGGCAGGAGCAGGCGTCGTTGCGGGAGCTTGTTGCGCAGACGCCTGACCAATCGCAGTCAGGACAGCCAAGGCGATCGGGGTCAGCAAAAACCTGTTGTAGTTCTTCATCGTTTTCTCCTCCAGCTTATTGATGATTTTCGGGGCGGTTACGTTTGGCGCCTTCCGGGCAATTTCGCCAGCGGTGGGGCCTCATGTATTCAAACTTCCACAGCGTTGCCGGCGATTTGCCGGTCTGTTTTGTGTCGCTGCGGAACAAAATCTGGTTCTCGATGAGCTGCTACTGCATATTTCCTTTTTGTGAGTTGCTCTATGTGCAATTCACCATCACTTCCACTGTTCTTACCTGCTTCATCACATTGCAGGAAATCGTTTTTCTAATTTATCGACATTACCCGATGCTGTCAACAAATGACGTGGCTTTGTTTCTTGTCTTTCACAAGGAAAAATTTTGGGACTATTTGTCGATTAAATAATTGATTTTTATCAAATAAAATATCAATGTTTGTGTTCGATCAAATAGTGTATCCAAAATTCTCTGTGTTCAAAAAGCAACAAAGTAAACGTTTACTAAGCTTAGGAAACTGTTACCTAGCACGTTTTTCTGTTTCCAGCGGATGGGGAAAAAGGTTTTCTCTAACGTGATGCAAAGTGATGGTTGTCGAATCTAGCCGCGGAGCTACCACTTGGGGATTGACGGAACTGGGCGGCGGCGATGCGCAGGTAGCGACTACAGGGGGTGGGCAGGTGCGCCGCTACTCGTGGAGGGATTCGTGCGCACGTCGCGCGATCATGCGCGTTTGCGTAGCCTGGGGGTTGCGGATTCGCGCTGCGGAAGCGCTCGCACGGCGGTGGAGTCGCGCATCATCAGCCGCGGCTCGAGAAAGATATGGCCGATATCCGGCGGGTTGTCGCCGGCAATCTGGCGGAACAACAGGCGCATGGCTTCTTCGCCCAGTCGCTCGCTTTGCGTATCAACCGTGGTGAGCGCGGGGCTGGTGAAGCGGCCGAAGGGAATATTGTCGATGCCCACCACCGACATGTCTTCAGGAATGGAAACGCCCAGTGATTTCGCCACCGCCATGAAGCCGATGGCGACCATGTCGTTGTAGCAGACCACGGCGTCCGGTTTGTCTTTGCGCAGAATCACCGAGGAGCAGGCTTGCTCGCCGTCAACGATGGTGGGGCCGCGTACTTCGAATCGCATCAGCGGCAGGCCATGGGCTTCCAGGCAATCGCTCAGACCGCGCATCCGCTCCTTGTCCGGGCGCGCCGGCGCAAAACCCAGATAAGCGATATTACGGTGGCCTTGCTTGACCAGCAGTTCACCAATCATATGTGCAGCGGCATAGGCATCGATACTGATGCTGGGGATGCCGGCGGGCGCGGGGCGGCCGGAGAACACCACCGGCTTGCCGAACCCCAGCACCTTCTCCATATGCTCTTCCGGCATGCGGGTGCTGACGATCAAACCGTCTACCCGGCGGCTTAGCGCCTCCAGCAGCTCGTCCTCATGCGCCTGGCTCTCCTCGGTATCGACGAACAGCAGGTTGTAGCCGTGCTCCAGCGCGACGCGGTTGGAGCCTTTGACGATATTGGTGAAGTGCGGATTGCAAATATCCAGGATAGCGACGCCGACCGAACCGGTTTTGCCGGTAATCATGCTGCGCGCCAGCGGATTCGAGTGGTATTCCAGCTCCTCGATGGCTGCCTGGATCTTGCGCTCGACAGCGGCAGTAAAGCGCTGCGTCGAATTGATGAACTTCGACACGGTTGCGATGGAAACGCCGGCCTTGGCGGCGACGTCCCGTATGGTGGGTTTCTTTTTCATCAGTAAACGTTTTCCGGAATTATACCGGCGATTTACCGGCCTGCGCCAGCATTTATTTTCTCGGGTGTGTGTTGGGTGCGTGGTTCCAACTTATTGGCTGTTGGGGCCGATCTGGTGGGTCATCAGCTATGATTTTTCGTTCGCGGTGCGAGGTTGTGCCGTTGACCGGTCGCCAAATTTTCATATGGACACGGATGAACCGGGCGGAAATTTCGCTTGACAAGTCTTGCTGCGCTATCTCAGAATGCGGAAAACGTTTTCCTGCAAGTTAACAGCCCCAAATCGAGCTGTGCCAAAGACCGCAGATTGCCCGCGATCGGGCCGCTTATCGGAATGGATTACCGCCAATCATGAATGAATCACAAAAATACTCCCGCATCCTGTTGACCGGGGCGGCGGGTGGGCTGGGCAAGGTATTGCGGCAGCGGCTTCCCGCGTTCGCCCAGACGCTGCGTGTATCTGATCGCGCTGACCTCGGCGCCGCAGCGCCCGGTGAAGAAGCAGTGGTCTGCGACCTTGCCGACAGGTCTGCTGTACACCGATTGGTGGAAGGGGTGGACGCGGTGGTGCACTTCGGCGGAATATCGCTTGAGGATCGTTTCGAGCCCATTCTGCAGTCCAATATTGTTGGCGTATTCAATATGTATGAAGCGGTGCGCAAGCACGGCGTGAAACGAGTGGTGTTTGCAAGCTCGAATCATGTGACGGGGTTCTACAAACAGACGCAGAAGATTGACACGGCGGCGCCGGTGCGTCCCGATGGCCTGTATGGCGTCAGCAAGTGTTTTGGCGAGAATCTGTCGCGTTTCTACTTTGATCGCCATGGCGTGGAAACGGTCTGCCTGCGAATCGGCTCGTCGTTTCCGGTGGTCAAGGATCGGCGCATGATGGCGACGTATTTAAGTTACGACGATTTGGTTGAGTTGGTGCGTTGCTCCCTGTTTGCACCGGACGTAGGGCACACCATTATTTTTGGTGCCTCCGACAATACGACCAAATGGTGGGACAACAGCGCTGCCGCCCACATTGGCTTCAAGCCGAAGGACAGCTCGGAGGGACAACGCGCCCGTGTCGAGTCGTCTTCACCGCCGTTACAGCCCAATGACCCTGTCGGCATTTATCAGGGCGGCGCGTTTGTTCTGGCAGGCCCTTTTGACGACTAGTATCCAGCGGCTGGCACAGAAAAATGAAGATTGAGAGATTGACCGAGCCCATATGCAGCGTGGGAGAGAGTCCGGTGTGGCGCGCGGGCGAGGCGGCACTGTACTGGGTCGACATCCCTGCAAGACGTATTTATCGGTTGCACGCGGAAAGCGGCAAGACTGACAGCTGGACCGCAGACGAAATGGTGGCGTGCATTGCCTTCGATGCATCCGGTGAATTGATCGCCGGCATGGAAACGGGAATATTTCATCTGAACTTGTTGCCCGATGGAGTCGTTACTTCAAGGCCGCTGGCAGCACCGATGTGGCCGATGGCGGGCATGCGCTTCAACGATGGCCGTTGTGATCGCCAGGGACGCTTCTGGGCAGGCACCATGCATATGGATATGCCGGCCGCGCATGCGGTCGGCGCCTTGTATTGTTACGACAAGACTCAAGGCCTGATCGGGCCGGTGGTCGATGGCTTGCTGACCCAGAATGGCTTGGCGTGGTCGCCAAAGGGGGACCGCATGTACTTGTCCGATTCGCATCCCAGGAAGCAGCTGATCTGGTCGTTTGATTACGATGGTGCGACCGGGATAACGAGCAATCGCCAACTTTTTGTCGACATGAATCAGCACCCTGGACGGCCTGATGGCGCTGCTGTCGACGTGGACGGTTGCTACTGGATCTGCGCCAATGATGCCGGTTTGCTGATGCGGTTTACGCCGGAAGGAAAACTGGACCGGAGCATTTCCCTGCCCGTCAAGAAACCGGCGATGTGTGCGTTCGGCGGATCTGGGTTGGATACGCTGTATGTGACATCCATTCGACCGCAGAGTGAAGCCGATTTGTGCGAGCAACCGTTTGCCGGCGCGTTGTTTGCGCTGCGGCCCGGTACACAGGGGTTGATCGAAACGGAGTTCGGCACCAACGCTTAGTATCGAAGCAATTGCAGCAAGCACCACGAGAAGACATAGATCTTCGTTTGTTACCGCGGTCCCAAAATTTGGAGGAGAGTTCAATGTCTAACGCAATTCACAAGTGCGCAAAAGCGCGATGGGTTCTCGCAATCTGCGCGTTACTCTCGTTTGCCGTGCACGCCAAGGATTTCCGCTCTGCCGATGTGCACCCCACCGACTACCCCACGGTAGGCGCGGTGCGCTACATGGGAAAGCTGCTGCTTGACCAGAGCAAAGGGCGCTTCGGGGTTCGCGTATATCCCTCCGGTGCGCTGGGAACGGAGAAGGACAACATCGAGCAGCTGAAGATCGGCGCGCTGGACATGATGCGCATCAACGTCGGCGTGCTGAATAGCGTGGTGCCGGAGACGATTGTGACGGTATTGCCGTTCGTTTTCCGCTCGACCGAGCATATGCGCAAAGTGCTGGATGGTCCGGTCGGCGATGAAATCCTCGCGTCAATGGAATCGCAGGGGCTGATCGGCCTGGCGTTCTACGACAGCGGATCGAGGTCTTTTTACACCACCAAGAAGCCGGTCACCAATGTGGCTGACATGAAGGGGCTGAAGATTCGCGTGCAGCAGTCCGACCTGTTCGTTGCCATGATCGAAGCGCTTGGCGCCAATCCGACCCCGATGCCCTTGGGGGAGGTCTACACCGCGCTTAAGACCGGCATCGTCGATGCAGCGGAGAACAACTGGCCGTCTTATGAATCGACCCGCCATTTTGAAGCCGCCAAGTTTTACAACCAGACCGAACACTCGCTGGCACCTGAAGTATTGGTGTTCTCCAAGAAGGTGTGGGACAAGCTGCCGAAGGAAGACCAGGCCTTGATACGCAAAGCGGCCAAGGAGTCTGTGCCGCACATGCGCAAACTATGGGATGAGCGTGAAGTGAAGTCGCGCAAAGTGGTCGAGGCGGCCGGCATCAAGACTGTGCCAGTGGCCAACAAGCAGGAATTCATCGACGCGATGAAACCCGTCTACGCCAAGTTCGCCAATACGCCGAAGTTGAAAGATTTGGTCAAGCGTATCCAGGAAACAAAGTAACGATCACTCGTTCAATTGAGTCAGCACGGGAGTCAGCAATGAGTCATCCGGATCATCCGGCCAGGGTTCGAAGTACGGGAGCATTCACCCGCTTCAACGCCATTCTTGCCCGCTGGGGTATGTACCTGGCGGTGACCGGGTTATTCGTGATTGTCGCTATCGTCGGCTACCAGGTATTTGGCCGCTATGTCCTGAACAGCAGCCCGACCTGGGCGGAAAACCTGGCGCTGGTGCTGATTCTCTACGTCACGCTGATTGGTGCAGCGGTGGGTGTACGCGATGCAGGGCACATCGGCATGGAGTCGCTGCTGGTGCTGCTGCCCGACGGTCCACGCAACAAGATTGAAATGCTGATTCACGTTTTGGTGGCGACCTTTGGTGCAGGGATGGTTTACAACGGCATTGTCCTCGGCATGTCGGTGTCCTCATACAAGCTGGCAAACATCAATCTCTCCGAAGCGTGGCGCTATGTACCGCTGGTCATTTCGGGCGCGCTGATCATCCTGTTTTCCATCGAGCATCTGATCGCCCTGATCAAGGGTACTGAAGTGGAGCCGGCATGGCATTGACCATTCTCTGTCTGGCGTTCCTGATCCTGCTGTTGCTGGGCGTGCCGGTGGCATTTGCCATCGGCCTGTCGGCCGTGTGCGCGATTCTGTATGAGGGCCTGCCAATTGCAGTGCTGTTCCAGCAGATGATGTCGGGAATGAATATTTTTTCGTTTCTCGCCATCCCGTTCTTTGTCTTTAGTGGCGAGCTGATGCTGCACGGCCGCATCGCCGACAAGATTGTCGCGCTGGCACGCAACATGGTCGGCCACATTCGTGGTGGACTGGGCATGTCTAACGTCGTTGCCTGCACGCTTTTTGGCGGCGTATCGGGCTCGCCGGTGGCGGACGTTTCGGCGATGGGGTCGGTAATGATCCCGATGATGAAAAAAGAGGGCTATCACGCTGACTATGCCGTCAACGTGACTACTCACGCTTCATTGGTGGGTGCCTTGATGCCGACCAGTCACAACATGATCATTTACTCGTTGGCGGCCGGTGGTCAGGTGTCGATCGGCGCGCTGATTGCCGCGGGTGTAGTGCCGGCTTTGGTGCTCACGGTGTGCATGCTGGTGGCCGCCTACTTCGTCGCGGTACGGCGTGGCTATCCAGCGGGCACGTTCCCCGGCTACAACGCGGTATGGCGCTCCATGGCCGCCGCAGCGCCCGGACTGCTGATCATTGTTATCATTCTGGCCGGCATTCTTTCGGGAGTGTTCACCGCCACCGAATCGGCGGCGGTAGCTGTTATCTATTCGATCACGCTGACGTTTTTCATCTACCGCACCATGACGCGGGAGAAGTTTCTGAAGGCCGCCGCGAGGGCCGTCAAAACCACCGGCGTGGTATTGCTCCTGATCGGCGTGTCGACCATGTTCCAGTACCTGATGGCACTGTATGAAGTGGCCGATCTGGCTGGCGAGGCCATGGCCGGCATCTCCACTTCGCCGTGGGTGATTTTTTTGATGATCAACATCATCCTGTTTCTGCTCGGTACTTTCATGGATATGGCCAGCACGATCCTGATCTGCACGCCGATCTTCCTGCCCATCGCGATGAAATACGGCATGGACCCGGTGCAGTTCGGCATGGTGATGCTGATCAACTGCGCACTTGGACTGAATACACCGCCGGTGGGAACGACGCAGTTCATTGGCTGCGCGATAGGGGGCATATCGGTCGGGCAGGTGATGCGAACCATATTGCCGTTCTATGCCGCGCTGGTGGCTGCGTTGCTGCTGGTCACTTATGTGCCGTCGTTTTCCATGTGGCTGCCGCGTCTATTGATGGGCTGACGCCAACGGACACGGACGCTTCATCAGACAAAAGAGCCCGATCGCGGGCTCTTTTGCATTGCAGCATGATGATCGGGCAAAGACACATCGTTTTTCATCCGGCCTGCCACTTTTGCGCGACAATGCGCAATTACAAAAAACTGGCGATCGCTTGACAACATGTAGTGCGCCGCCATCGCCATCGGACTCGGGAAAATTTCATGACACACGCCGCCATTGTTGGCTGGGGCAAATGCCTGCCGCCAGCGACGTTGACCAACGCTGACCTCTCCACCTTTCTGCCGACCGATGACGAGTGGATCGTCAGCCGCACCGGCATGAAAGAGCGTCGCATCTCTCACGTATCCGGACTGGAGATGTCGTATGTCGCGGCGGTGCGGGCGCTGGCCTGCGCGGGCATGAAAGCCGAAGAACTGGATTTCATCATTTACGGCAGTTGCAGCTTCGATGAGCACGTACCGAACTCGGCATCCGGAATACAGGTGAAGCTGGGCGCTCACAAAGCGGCCGCAATGGATGTAAACACCGCCTGCACCAGTTTTCTTTACGGGATGTCGACTGCGACTGCGATGATCAAATCGGGTGCCGCAAAAAAAATTCTGGTGATCGGTGTCGAGCACATTTCCAAGTTCATGGACTGGCAGAATCGCAACGTCTCGGTGCTGTTTGGCGACGGGGCGGCGGCGGCGGTATTTGAAGCCAGCGAAAAGGAAGAGGGCGTCATTGCCCAGAAGCTGCAGTGTTTTGCCGATGCGCGGCAAACGCTGCGGGTGCGCGGCAAAGGCGGCGCTTACGCCAATATTGGCGTACAGCTGGGCGATACCCGCTGGGATTTCGACGGTCAGGAAATCTTCAAGAAAGCCGTGGCCGGCATGAGCGAGGGCAGCCTGTCGGTGATGGCCCAGGCCGGTGTTGGCATTGACGATATCGAAGTCATCGTTCCCCATCAGGCCAACCTGCGCATTATCGAAGCGGTTGCGAAGAAAGCCGGCGCAACCATGGACAAGGTGTTTCTCACTGTGCACAAGTACGGCAATATGAGCGCCGCGACTGCGCCGGTGGCCTTGGTGGAAGCATTGGAAGAGGGGCGCGTCAAACCCGGGTCGCTGGTGTTGATCCCGGCCTTCGGTGCCGGACTGACAATGTCGGCCCACCTGATTCGCTGGGGCGATCGCACCACCCCCAAGGAAACCACTGACATTGATCTGCCACCCTGCAACCAGACCGCACTGGAAATCGTGCAGGGGCTGATGGCGCACAAGATGCCGCATGATCGCTCCGAAGCCGCATTGATGAGCCCGAAGTTCATCGAACAGATGTAGCGGCGTTGGTGCAGCAGGAGCCTAGCGGTCCTCGTACCAGTACTTGCGGGTGAAATTCTCCACCCGCCGCTTGTCGATCAGCATCCAGAACGCCACCCGCGGCATGCGCGTGAAATAGTGCCAGTCGCCGTGCTTGTCGAACTTGCGCATCGAGGTGATGGCAGCGGAATCGCGCGTGCGTGCGAAACCCTGGCCGCGGCTGCGGCCCAGGCGCTTCAGGTCCAGCAGCAGCTGGATGTCCTCCGCGTACATCAGCGTTTCGTCGTAACCGCCGATGGCGATGAAATCTTCGCGCCGGCAGAAAATCACGCCCGAGTCGACATTGGTGAGATACACCACCGGCAGGGCAAGCAGCCAGGTCATGAAAATTCCAAACGACCAGCGCTCGGGCCAGATGCGCGTGGCGCCGACGATGACGCGGCTACTCGCCAGTGTGTCGTCGATGGCATTGAAGGTGTTAGCGTGTATGCGCGAGTCGGCGTCGATGAAACAGACGATCTCGCCTCCCGCGATCGCTGCACCGCCATTGCGCGCAGCGGCGATCATGCGCTTTTCGACGCACGCTACGCGGCAGCCGCGTGAAGTCGCGATGGCCGCAGTGTCGTCGGTGGAAAGGTTGTCGGCAACGATGACTTCGATCGCGTCGCGTCCCCCGTGATATTGGGCTCGCGCGACGTCAACCGAATCGAGCAGGCGCGGTAGCCAGCTGGCTTCGTTGTAGGCAGGGATCACCAGTGAAAATCGGGGCGTACTCACAACTGCAACGGCCCTTCCTCCATCGCAGCCACCTGCTCGCGCAATTCGAGAATACGGTCCTGCCAGTAGCGCTGGCTGTTGAACCACGGGAAGGCGATGGGAAACGCCGGGTCGTCCCAGCGTTGCGCAAGCCATGCGGAAAAATGAATCAGCCGCAGTGTGCGCAACGCCTCCAGCAGGTGCAATTCACGCCGGTCGAAATCGGCAAATTCCTCGTAGCCCTCCAGCACATCGCGCAATTGCCGCGTCATTTCCTCGCGCGTGCCGGACAACAGCATCCACAAATCCTGCACCGCCGGGCCGCTACGGCAATCGTCGAAATCGACGAAGTGCGGACCGTCATCGGTATAGAGCACATTGCCGGCATGACAGTCGCCGTGCAGACGGATGTTGCGCACATCGCCCGCTCGCTCGTAACTGGCGCGTACGCCCAGCAGCGCCTGGTCGATCACCGAGCGCCAGGTTTCGCGCAAATCGACCGGAATGAAGTCATGGGCCAGCAGCCAGTCGCGCGGTTGATCGCCGAAACTCTCGATGCTGATGACGGGACGGTGATTGAACGGCGCGATGGATCCCACGGCATGTATGCGCGCCAGAAACCGCCCCATCCACTCCAGCACGTCGGGATTGTCCAATTCCGGCGCTCGGCCCCCCCGCCGCGGGGCGAGACTGAAACGGTAGCCATCGAATTCGTGCAGCGTTTTGCCGCCAAGAGCCAACGGTGCCACCACGGGAATTTCACGCTCCGCCAGCTCCTGCGTAAACAAGTGCTCCTCAAGAATCTGCTCGTCGCTCCAGCGGCCGGGCCGGTAGAACTTGGCGATCAGCGGTGTGGATTCCTCGATACCGATCTGATAAACGCGATTTTCATAGCTGTTCAAGGCCAGCAAACGGCCATCCGCCAACAGTCCGAGACTCTCGACGGCGTCGAGAATGATGTCGGGGCTGAGGTTTGCGTAAGGGGTGGGTGAAGTGGGGTGTTCGCTCATTGCAATGAGATTGATGGGTCACGGCCGCGTGCAGCAGCATTATCTCAGCGCCAATGGCCCAGAGGATGAAACGCGTGCCGTGCCAAGACTCGGTTTGATTTGTCCGCTGACATAAAAACTCAAGCACTGGCGCGGAGTTACAGACACTTTTGCCCTGAGAGCTGCGCCAGTGCTTGAGTTTTATTTTTTATTCAATAGACAAAAGGGGTTGCGCGTGCTGGTGTGGGCACGCGGCTTAGAATGGCTTGTCTCGTTTCTTCGCCAGTCATGCGCGTCATCCTTCTCTCAACGCTTGCTGCCGTTTTGTCCTGCGGTGCGTCTGCACAAGTTTCCGTACCCGAGGTTCCGCAACCCGTGGCTAGTGTCGTTGTCACTGCCACTCGCATCCCGCAGCAGGGTTTCGATCTGCCGATGGCGGTGGATCGCATAGATCGGGCGGCGCTAAACGAAGGGCGGTTGCAGGCCAATCTTTCCGAGATGCTGAATCGCGTGCCGGGCATCGTCGCGCAGAACCGGCAGAACTATGCGCAGGACTTGCAGATCTCGGTGCGTGGCTTTGGCGCGCGGGCGAGTTTCGGTGTGCGCGGCGTGAGACTGATTGCCGACGGCATTCCGGCGACGATGCCGGATGGTCAGGGGCAGGCGGCGACATTCAGTCTTTCTTCCGCTGATCGGGTCGAGGTTATGCGTGGCCCGTTCAGCAGCCTGTACGGCAACGCCTCCGGCGGCGTGGTGCAGGTGTTCACTGCAGATGGGCCGGAAACGCCGCGCCTGCGATCTTCGTTCTACGCGGGCAGCGAGGGACTGCGCAAGTGCGGCGTCAATATTGCGGGGCAGCAGGAGGCGCTCAACTATGTGGTCGACACATCGCGCCTCGACACCGACGGCTGGCGCGATCACAGCGCAGCGCGGCGCGACCAGCTGAATGCCAAACTGAAAATTACGCTGCCAAACGGGAAGCTCACGCTGATTGGCAATTCGCTCGATCAACCGGATACGCAGGATCCCTCCGGCCTGACGCGTGCGCAGATGCAGGCCGATCCACGCCAAGTCGACCCAGCGGTGCTGGCCTTCAATGCGAGGAAGAGCATTCGCCAGAATCAGCTCGGTGCTGTCTACGAGGCTGGCGATGCGAATGGCGGACTTGGCAGCCTGCAGGCCAAATGGTACGGCGGAGCGCGTCAGGTCACGCAGTATCTGGCGCAGGAGGGCAACCTGCCGCTGTCCGCAGGTGGTGTGGTCGACCTGGATCGTGATTACAGCGGGCTGGGATTGAACTGGTCGAGGCGTTTGATGGTGAACGCGCTGCCGTTGAACGTCACGGCGGGCGTTGAGATTGATCGCATGAACGAGCGCCGGCGCGGCTTTGTCAACAGCGCCGGTGTGGCCGGTGCGCTGAAGCGCGATGAAGATGACCGTGTTGCCAATCGCGATTTGTTTGTCCAGGCCGAGTGGCGGCTTTCGCCGGACTGGTCGGCGAGTGGCGGCTTGCGGCACAGCCGGGTTGCGTTCGATGTTCGCGATTTTTACATCTCAGGCATCAATCCTGACGACAGCGGCAGTGTCGACTACTCACGCACTACGCCGGTCGCGGGTGTGCTTTATCGGTTTTCGCCGCGATGGAATCTTTACGCCAACTACGGCGGTGGCTTTGAAACGCCGACCTTTGCCGAGCTGTCGTATCGCCCGGGCGGATTGAGCGGGCTTAATTTCTCGCTGCGTCCAGCCGTCAGCGGTCATCGCGAGATCGGGATCAAGGCCCGGCCTGATGCGTATTCATCGGTGCAGGTGGCGCTGTTTCGCATAGACACGCAAGACGAGATCGTAGCGAATGCTTCCAGCGGCGGCCGTACCGACTTTCGCAACGCCACGCGCACGCGCCGCGAGGGGGTGGAAGTATCGGGCCGGTTGAATTTGTCGGCCGGGCTTGAATTGCACGCCGCCTGGACCGGGCTGGACGCACGTTTTTCATCGGGCACCTCAAACAATCGCCTGCCCGGGATCGCACGCTCGACGCTGGCGATGGATTTGGTCTGGCGCAGTGCGAAGAGCGGTTTCCACGCCGCACTGGAATCACGCATCGTGAGCCGCGTGTTTGTCGATGACGCCAATAGCGACGCCGCAGGCGGCTATGGCGTCATCCATGTGCGCGCAGGATGGGAGCGGGAGTGGACATTGCCGAGCGGACGGTCGCTGAAGCTGTCCACTTTCGCGCGCGTGGACAATGCGGCCGACCGCCGGTACGTTGGCTCGGTCATCGTTGCCGAAGCGCGTGGCCGGTTCTTCGAGCCGGCGCCGGGACGAAACTACCTGACGGGCCTGACGGCGGCGGTTTCGTTCTAGCCAAAGGTGCCAGCGGCATCGGGCACGGGCAAACAGGTAAAATTACCGCCTTTGCATGTCTCCCCGCACCTAAACATGACCTCACTAAGCTGTCTCGATATTCTCTCCGGCAAAGCGAAAGCCGACACCCCCGTCACCATCAAAGGCTGGGTCAAAACCCGCCGCGACTCCAAGGCCGGCATTTCATTCGTCAACGTCTCCGACGGTTCCTGCTTTCACCCGGTGCAGGTGGTGGCGCCGAATACCTTGGACAACTACGCCAGCGATGTGCAGCGGCTTACTGCGGGCTGCGCGGTGGAAGCGACCGGCCTGATCGTGCCATCGCCGGCGAAAGGTCAACCGTTCGAAATGCAGGCCACCGCGATCAAGGTCGTCGGCTGGGTTGACGATCCCGACACCTATCCGATCACGCCGAAGGCGCACACGATGGAATTCCTGCGCGAAGTTGCGCACCTTCGTTCGCGCACCAATGTGATCGGCGCCGCGACCCGTGTGCGTCACACCATTGCCAGCGCGATTCATCGTTTCTTTCACGAGAACGGTTATCTGTGGGTGCACACGCCGATCATTACCGCATCGGACGCCGAAGGTGCGGGCGAGTTGTTCCGCGTATCCACGCTGGACATGATGAATCTGCCGAAAACGCCCGACGGCAAAGTCGACTTCTCGCAGGATTTTTTTGGCCGTGAAGCTTTCCTGACCGTGTCGGGCCAATTGAACGTCGAGACCTATTGCATGGCTTTGTCCAAGGTCTACACCTTCGGGCCAACTTTCCGCGCCGAAAATTCCAACACCTCGCGCCACCTGGCCGAGTTCTGGATGATCGAGCCTGAAATTGCTTTTGCCGATCTGGCCGATGACGCCACGCTGGCGGAGGCGATGCTGAAGTACATCATCAAGACCGTGCTGGCCGAGCGCGCCGACGACATGGCGTTCTTTGAAGAGCGTATCGAGAAGGGCTTGATTGCCAAGCTGGAGAACATCGTCAATCGCGAGTTCGTGCGCATGGACTATGCCGAAGCGATCAAGATTCTCGAAACCACCAAGGAAAAATTCGAGTCTCCGGTCAAGTGGGGCACCGATCTGCAAAGCGAGCACGAACGCTACATCGCCGAAAAGCACGTCAACGGCCCGACGGTGCTGATGAATTATCCGAAGGAGATCAAGGCGTTTTACATGCGTCTCTCCGATGACGAGAAGACGGTGGCGGCGATGGACGTGCTGGCGCCCGGTATCGGCGAAATCATCGGCGGCTCGCAGCGCGAAGAGCGCCTCGATGTGCTGGACAAGCGCATGATCGAATGCGGACTCGATCCCGCGCATTACAGCTGGTATCGCGATCTGCGTCGCTACGGCACCGTTCCGCATGCAGGGTTCGGCCTGGGCTTTGAACGCACGGTGTCTTACCTTACTGGCTTGTCGAATGTGCGCGATGTGATTCCATTTCCGCGAACGCCGGGGAACGCGCGTTACTGATGAAAAAAAACGGACTCGCAAGAGTCCGTTTTTTATTGCGCTAACGGTAATTAGTTAGGCGCAGGTTCCGGCTTCGGTTCGGGCTGCGGCGCCGGTGTTGGTGGAGTCGGCGCCGGCGGCGTAGGTTCGGCAACCTGCGGCGTCGGTGCAGGCGGAGCGGCCTCTACCGGCGGCGTGACCTGATTGTTCACCGGCGTCGGTGCAACCAGCGGCTCGGCAATCTTCTTTGCCGGAGCGGGCTTGGTCGTGCTGCTCTTTCCGGCCTTGGGCGCAGGCGCGGCTTGCAAGGAATCGCTGCTGTGATTATTGCCGTGCAGGGCCTTCGGCATTTCAGTCGTCTCCGATGACTTGGTCAGCGGCGCGAGTGGTGCCGAAGCCGCGCTGTCACGCGCAGTCGCTTCCGGTGCTGCGGGAGCGGGCGCAGTGACAGTGGTTGCCGCCGGCACGGTTTGCTCAAGCGAAGCCGGGGTAACGCTCTGTGGCACGCTCTCGTGCTTGCTGACAAAACCACCGCGCTGGTTGACGGCAAAGGCACCCGCGCCGATTGCGACCACTGCCAGAGCCACGACCCAACCGGGTTTGACGGCGCTGCTTGCCTTCGATGCGGCCAGCGCGGCGTAGTCGACCGGGTTGATGCGGTAATCGTTTAGCGTGCGCTTTACCTGTGGCGCTGGGGCAGCGGTTTGGTAGCTGAATTGTGGTGGGTTGGTGATAGGCATTTGAATTCCTTTCGTGCATTGAGTGATGTGGTACACCTCCAATGTACGTTTGAGACGCACAATCGCTTGTAGGCGATGCGGTTCAAATCCATGTAGGACAGACTCGCAATTCGGCTGTTTACCTGTCGCTAGATGGCGACGACTAGTCTGTATTTAGCTGCGCGATTTGCTCGGCAACAGGTCGCGCGCATCGATGGAAAAGCGCCATGGTCGCGAAGCCCAGTACGGCCCGGCATAGTCGATGCCGACGCGTGGCCCACGAACGATGGTGCGTTTGGGAACAACGACGCCGCGATCTTCCAGCCACAGATGATCCGCCGCGATCGCATCGACACCCGAAATGGATTTATCAATAGACAGGTGACGGCATACGCGGCCGGGACCAAGAATGGCATGGTCATCATTCTCAGACACCACGCCGCGAATCAATACCCCTTCCGGTATTCCCGCGCCGACGGTGCTGAAGTTGAGCATCCAGTGCATGCCGTAAATGAGATAGACATAGGCAGTGCCGCCATCCGCATACAACGGCTCGACCCTGGCCGTACGGCGCCCGCCGTGGGTGTGTGCGGCCGCGTCGCGCGGTCCCTTGTACGCTTCGATCTCAGTGATCATCGCCGCCCACTGCCTGCCATCGTGCCGTCGAACGATAAACTTGCCCAGCAGATCCGGGGCCACGGTCAGCGTTGGGCGGTTGAACACGTCGCGCCCGATGCGCGTTGATGAAGTTTGCGGCATCACGGAAAATTACCACATCGCCATTGGTCCGAAATAGGCGTTTCGGCACGACACGCGATTCGCGTGGAAAATAGAGGCGATATCAATCGAGACAGTGGCCTTCCCATGACCCTGAGAGACAAAAACCTCGAATCCTTGTTCCAGAGCAATCGCGCCTGGGCGGAACGCATCCGTGCGCAGCATCCCGATTTTTTCGAGAAGCTCGCCAAGCAGCAAAATCCCGACTATCTGTGGATCGGTTGCTCCGATAGCCGCGTGCCGGCGAATGAAATTGTCGGCCTGATGCCGGGCGAAGTATTTGTTCATCGCAATATCGCCAACGTGGTGGTGCATACCGATTTGAACTGCCTGTCGGTGATCCAGTTCGCCGTCGATGTGCTGAAGGTCGATCACATCATGGTGGTGGGCCATTACGGTTGCGGTGGTGTGCGCGCCGCATTGTTCGGCGACCGTATCGGCCTGGCGGACAACTGGTTGCATCACGTGAACGACGTGCGCGACAAGCATGCTGCGGCGCTGGAGGCGATCGGACTGTCCAATGCGCGTGCCGATCGCCTGTGCGAGCTCAATGTGATTGAACAAGTGGCCAACGTCTGCCAAACCACCATCGTGCGCGATGCGTGGGATCGCGGCCAGGATCTGGCGGTGCATGGATGGATTTACGGGCTGAAGGATGGATTGTTGCGCGATCTCAATGTGACGGTTACCAATCGCGATGAGGCGGGGCCGGTCGGTCGCGCGGCGGTCGCGGCGCTGGGTTAGGGTGTAAAGCGACTGAATACTGCTCCCCCGTGCATTTCAGTCGCCTGCCCGCGCGCTTCATCGCTTGGATGTTCCTCGCAAGGCCGCTGAGGCGCAGATTGGGCCTTCAAATTTTCCGGAGGTGATATGAAATCGACTTTCGTACGCTGTTTTTCCTTTGTTCTCCTGCTGTCACCATTCGTGGCCGCCGCCGAGCCAATCAAAGTGCCGCTGGGCAAGCCGGTGCTGCTGGACGGCAAATGCGAGGAGCGAGAATGGGAGGAGGCAAAGGAAATCGACCTGGGACAGGGAAACAAACTGATGCTGCGCCAGTCGGGTGAGTTTGCCTATTTCTGCGTGCAGCTGGCCAAAGAATCGCGTTTCGGCTTGGATCTGTTTATCGCCAGCGAGGGCAAGCCGGTGCTCAATCTGCAGGCTTCAGCCAAATTGGGCGAGCGCACATTGACTGAAAGCGGCTGGCCGGCATGGCAGTGGTGGAACAATTCCAAATGGACGGCCAATGTGATGCGTGGCGTCGATTTTGAAAAACGCGAATTCCTGCCGGACCGCGCCAAGGAACTGCAGGTGCACCTGACGCGCCTCGGCCGCAAGCCGTTCCAGCTGATGCTGCAGATTCACAGCGATCAGACCATCAGTTTCCCGGCCGATGCCAAGCCGGAAAAGCCGGGCAAGTGGCTGGAGTTTTCGTTGGTGTAAGCCGCTGCTGCCAGCGGAACGGAGACATTCCGCCGTAAAATGAAACTCTTTCGTTTCACCGGAGTTTCATCATGACTGCACGTGACGCCCTCCCCCCACACCGCGCACTCAATCTGAATACCGATAAACTGCTGGCCGATGTTTCGGCACAATGGGATGCCGATATCGTTCCGCAATTGATCGAGTACGTGAAGATTCCGGCCAAATCGCCGGGCTTCGATCACGACTGGGCCAAGCACGGCTTTCTCGCTCAGGCGATCGAACAGGCGCGCGCATGGGTGGCCGCACAAGGCGTTGCCGGCCTTACGCTGGAAGTGTTGCAACTGGATGGCCGGACGCCGGTACTGTTTTTCGATATTCCCGCCACCGGTGGTGTCGATGCGAATCGCACCGTGCTGCTATACGGCCATCTGGACAAGCAGCCGGAAATGGTTGGCTGGCGCCCGGGTTTGGGCCCGTGGATTCCGGTGTATGAAGACGGCAAGCTATATGGCCGCGGCAGCGCCGACGATGGTTACGCCGTATTCGCCGCGCTCTCGGCCATCATGGCGTTGGATAAGCAGGGAGTTGCCCGTCCGCATTGCATTGGCCTGATCGAGACCTGCGAAGAATCCGGCAGCTACGATTTGCCAGCGTATCTCGATCACTTTGCGCCGCGCATGGGCGATGTGCAGCTGGTGGTGGCACTGGATTCCGGTGCCGGCAATTACGACCAGATGTGGGCGACAACTTCGCTGCGTGGTTTGGTCAACGGTACGCTGACGGTCAATGTACTGACCGAGGGTGTGCACTCCGGTGATGCCGGCGGTGTGGTGCCCTCGTCGTTCCGCGTTGCACGGCAGTTGTTGGATCGCGTCGACGATTCACGCACCGGTGTAGTGAAGCCGGTTGCGTTCAACTGCGAAATCCCTGCCGAGCGTGTGACGCAGGCCAAGCAGGCAGCCGACATACTCGGCGATTCCATGTGGCAGCGTTTCCCATGGGACAGCTGCTGCGGCGATGACGGCAAGTTCACCTTTGTGCAACCGGCCACCAAGGACCCGGTGGAGCTGGTACTGAATCGTACCTGGCGCGCGGCCCTGGCCGTGACCGGTGCAGAAGGTTTGCCGCCGGTGGAATCCGCCGGCAATGTGCAGCGCCCCTACACGTCGCTCAAGTTGTCGCTACGCCTGCCACCGCTGGTCGATGGCCCCAAGGCGGCCGCCGCACTCAAGACCACGCTGGAAACCGATCCGCCGTATTCGGCGAAAGTAACTTTCCATTACGAACAAGCGGCCACCGGCTGGAACGCGCCGGCGTCGGTGCCGTGGTTGTCGTCGCTGCTGGACGTTGCCTCGCAAACCTATTACGGCAAGCCCGCCGCATACATGGGCGAGGGCGGCACCATTCCTTTCATGGGCATGCTGGGCGTGAAATTCCCCAAGGCGCAGATGCTGGTCACCGGTGTGCTGGGGCCGAAGTCCAACGCGCATGGCCCGAACGAATTCCTGCATGTACCTTATGCCAAGAAGCTGACGGCGGCGGTCGCGCTGGTGCTGGCGGGAGTGCGTTAGCCCGCACAATTCAGACAAACTCCAGCACTGGTGCGGGTTGCAGGGCAAAAATTCCTGTGAAGCCGCTCCAGTTCTGGAGTTTCATTGCCAGTTCGTATGACTTCAATGATCCACGATCCAGTTGCCGAATTGCTGACGGAACGCCTGCGTATACGTCGTATCACGCAACAGGATGCGCCTTCATTTTTCGCGATCTTCTCCAATGCCGATGTGATGCGCTACTGGAGCTCGCCTGCACTGACTGACCTCGGACAGGCGCAGGAAAAAATCGCTTCGATTCTTGAACACTACCAATCGGGCGATCTGTTCCAGTTCGGCATCGAGCGCAAGTCAGACCGGCAATTGATCGGCACCAGCACGCTGCATCAGATTCACGCGCAGAATCGCCGTGCCGAGATTGGTTATGCGCTGGGTCGCGACCACTGGGGCCAAGGTTATATGCAGGAAGCGCTGACGGCGCTGATCAATCATGCATTTGGTGCGATGGCGCTGCACCGGCTGGAGGCGGACATCGATCCGCGCAATGAGGGCTCGGCCAAATCGCTGGAGCGCATGGGCTTTACCCGGGAAGGGTATCTGCGTGAACGCTGGATTGTCGGCGGCGAGGTTTCCGATAGCGCACTCTATGGCTTGCTGGCACGCGAGTGGCTGGCGCGCCGCAAAGCGGCGTGACATCATCGCGCCAGCTGATTTTTCAACGAGGGATGTGATGAGCTTCTGCCGCTTTTGCAAAACGTACCTATTGTTCGTCCTGGCGTGGGCCTTTGCGGGCAATGCCGTGGCGCAAAGCGCGCAGCCTGCACTGCTGATGCCTCGCATCGAAACCTACAAGCGCGTGGAGCAAGGCGAACTCAAGGCACACATATTTGCGACCGACGCCCCCAACGGCAAGCTGCGCGCAGCGATCGTGCTGTTTCATGGCGGCGGATGGAATTCCGGCCAGCCGGAGTGGGTGTATTCATCGGCGCGACGCTTTGCCGAGCGCGGCATGGTAGCGATTGCGATTCAATACCGGCTCGCCGACGAGAAGGCCGTTACGCCACTCGATGCCATGGCCGATGCGCGCGATGCGATTCGCTGGGTGCGCGATAACGCCGGCAAATTGGGAGTCGATGTGAAGCGGGTGGCAGCGTACGGCGTATCGGCCGGTGGTCATCTGGCCAGCGCCGCCGCCACCATCGATGGCAAGGACGACGGCAAGAGTTTAGTCAGCGCAAAGCCGGATGCACTGGTCCTGTATTCGCCTGCGGTGGCCATTGCCAACAGCGGCTGGGCGCGCAAGCTGCTGCTGGGCCGCGCCAAGCCTGAAGAAGTTTCACCGGACCAGCTCGTTCGCGCCGGTTTGCCGCCCACGCATATCACCCAGGGCGATGAAGATGTGGTGACGCCATTTTCAGGTGCGAGAAATTTCTGTCGCCGCATGACCGATGCCGGCAATATCTGCGGCGTGCGGCGCTATTCCGGATTGGGACATCTATTGACGCGCAAGCTCGACGAACAGGAATTCAACTTCGATCCCGACACCGTAGCGCGCGCCGATGCGTGGCGCGCTGAAGAGAAATTTCTGGTCGAGCGCGGATTTATTGATGACGCCGCATCGAAAGCCGCAGTCGGGTTTGACGGTCCCGAAACGGTGGTGCGCGCGCAGCTGGCGGCGTTCAATGCGCATGATGTGGATGCCATGGTTCGCCTGGTTGCCGATGACTTGGTCTGGTACAACATCAAGGGCGACGAGATGAGCGTCGAGGCCAAGGGGAGTGATGCGCTGCGCAAAGGGATGGAGGGCTACTTCAAAAGCCTGCCGTCCGCAAAGAGCGAAATTCACACCATGGTGACCAACGGCAATTTTGTGTCCGTGCGTGAGCGCGTCACCTGGAAATCCAAGACCGGCGAGGATCGAAGCCAGAACGCGCTGGCGGTTTACGAGGTTATTGAGGGCAAGATCAAGCGAGTCTGGTACTACCCGGTGCAGAAGTAATCCGCGTTGCACGCCATGCAAGCGGCGGTGCCATTAGCCAGGGAATGATGTAGAAAGCGGTCAGGTACCAGTGCGTGTGCAGGAAAGCCCAGCCGCGCTGCTGGTGCATGGCAAGATAAAAATAGTCGTACGCGAATAGCGGCACGGTCATGTAGAACGCAATCCACGTCGCCACGCGCCATGCGCGTTCAGGTGAGCGCGAGCAGCGGCGCCACAGAAAATAGCCCAGCGCCAGTGCCGGCAGAATTTCGCCGAAGACGATGATGAGCCATGTCGCCGTGGTCTGGAAATAATTGCTCGGCAGACCGAGGATGAAATACAGCGTCCACCAGGTGGTGGCAAGGCAGAACAGGTGCCAGTGCTGGTTTGCGCGCATGAGTCAGCTGCGCTTTGCGGCAAAGTAGGCCGCCGTGGATACGAGCAAACACCCCAACGCAATCCAGTCAGCGATGACGATGCGCTCGATAGCGGGGTTGATCTTGTCGTAGGCCGATGCAAGCCAAAGAAATGACACCACGCTGATCAGCCCTGCGATCAGCGCGATGGGTTGCAATGACGGCTTGAATGCAGCTGCTACCAGCAACGCGCCCAGCAATCCAAACAGCACCGCACGATGGCGCATCAGAATCGCCAGGTTCGCGTCGGTAAACGGGATGCCGTAAAGCGTTGCCAACCGCTCCGCGCCGAGCACACCCGAAAGCGGCAGCAGGTGAATGATGCCGGCGACAATCAATCCGGCGGCGATGATGGTCTTCAACGTCCTATCCCTTCAGCGGCAGGTAGATGGCGGTGATGAGTTCGGACGGCGGCACGCTGCGCGCGTCGTTCAGATATTCCTCGAAGCAGGGCTGGTCGGCCGGCTCCTCGCCAGAGTTTGGCAGCCATTCGCCAAACAACCAGCTGTAGGGTTTTTCCAGGCTGGAGTAGGGACCGGTGTAGACCAGCATCGCGCAGCGGCCGGAGGGCGTATCGATGGTGCGATAGTCGTCGGGAGGCGTCACTGATGACGGGATGGCGACACAGGCGTCGGATCGCAGATTCTTGACATTACCTTTTGGCGGCGCGGCAGGATCGTCATGGTAAATGCCGAACCAGCGTACACCGGTATCGAGCAGCCCTTGGCCCGCAGCCCAGATATTCAGCCGCTCGAAGGCGGCGCCGATTTCCATGTATTCGCCCTCGTGACGAAGCGCGGCCACGCGCACGGGAGCAACTTCCTTGATGGTGACCGGGTACATGTTTTTCTCCTGTGATGTGTGCGCGGGTGCGCGCAATGCCGTGCGCGACTGTTTCTCGCGATAAGCCGCAGGCGGCATGGCGTAGTTCTGGCTGAAGGCGCGATTGAATGCCTGCACGCTGCCGTAACCGGCTTCTTCCGCCAGCGTGGCGATGGCGATATCCGACGAAATCAGCTTCACTGCGGCACGATGCAAGCGCAGGCGCCGCACCGTTTCGGCCACCGTTTCACCGGTCATGCCGTGGTAGACGCGATGGAAGTGATAGGGCGAGAGAAATGCCTCTTCCGCAAGCCGGTGCAGGTCGACATCGCCATCGAGATGATCGATCAGGTAGTCGGCCACCCGCTCGATGCGTTTGGCGTAGGTCTCGCGCGTCAGGGTTTTCATCGTCACGTCTGTTCTCCAGTCATCGCACTGTAAGCCGGCGCATTTAACATTGTTTGCGGATTTTGCCGAATCTGGATAGCGTTCGATGAATAAGGCGGCAAGCGAATTTCCTGGGAGGGAAAGGGACATGGCATTACCGGCACAGTTTTCCGCGCTGTCAGGGGAATGGAAGGGCACCAAGCGGCTGTATCTCAATGGCGAGGATGGCCCGCAGAAAAGTTCGGCATCGCGCCTGACCGTGGCCAAGGCCGCGCGCGGCAGCTTCATGATGTTCGCCTATACGTGGAGTTTCGATGGCGATCCGCATGAAGGGCTTGCGATGCTGGGCTACGATGAAAAACAGGCCGTGGCCACAGCCGCGTGGGGCGATTCATGGCACATGGGCTCGCAGATCATGCATTGCCGGGGACGCATCGATGCAAGCGGCGTGTTCAATGTCGTCGGCAGTTATCAGGCGCCGCCCGGACCGGACTGGGGCTGGCGAATCGCGATTGCGCCCACCGGCGATGACGCGCTGCGTATGGTGATGCACAACATTGATCCTGACGGCAAGGAATACCTGGCGGTGCTGGCGGAGTTTGCGCGTCAGAAGTGAGCGGGCGTTTTCACAGCAGTGCAGGGTAAAGATCGCCATTTGGCGCGCCTTCCCGGGCTAAAGTGGCCCGAAATCCGCACCAGTGCTTGGGTTTTACTTTCGTGCTGCGCGCAGTTTGCCGACCACGCCGGTGGGAAAGTAGTACACCGACAGCACAAACAACACCCCCAGCCATAGCAGCCAGCGGTCCGGCGACAGCAGTGCCGCGAGCCATGGGAGTGCACTGGCGGCTTCACTGGCGAGCTTCAGCAATTCCTGCAGATAGCTCTGCGCGATCACGAACAATACCGAGCCGATCACCGCGCCGTACATCGTGCCCATGCCGCCGATGACGACGATCAGCAGCACGTCTAGCATGATCTCGAACGAGAGTGAGGTATCGGGGCCGTTGTAGCGCAGCCACAGCGCCAGCATCACGCCGGCCAGTGTGGCGAACAGCGCGGACAGGACGCTTGAGATGGTGCGATACACCACCACGCGATAGCCGATCGCCTCGGCGCGGAATTCGTTTTCACGGATCGCCTGCAGCACGCGACCGAATGGCGAATTGACGATACGCAGCAGCGCCAACAACAGGATGACTGTTGTCACGAACAACAGGTAGTAGCAAAGCAGCCGGCCATCCAGCGTGACACCGAAGAACGGCGTTTCGCTGAATGAATGGCTCGGCGAAAGCAGTTCCGGCAACTTGAAATTGAGCCCGTCTTCGCCACCGGTGAAGTCCGACAACTGCGAAGCCAGTGTCTGGAATGCCGAAGCGATGGCCAGTGTGATCATGGCAAAGAAGATGGCGCGAACTCTCAGTGAGAACAATCCGACCGCCAAGGCTAGTACCAGAGAAAGCGCCAGCGACCCACCGATGCCGATGGCCAGTGCTTCCCAAGTCGGCCCCCAGCGTGTGCACGCGATGGCGATGCCGTACGCGCCGATGCCGAAGAACATGGTGTGGGCAAAACTGACGATGCCGGTGTAGCCCAGCAGCAGGTCGAAGCTCGCCACCAGCACGATAAATGCGAGAATCTTGGCCGCAACGCTGAGCGCTTTGACGCCGGGAAAAATAAACGGCGCAAACGCCAGTGCCAGCAAAATGCCGATCAGCAGCACCGCAAGGATGCGGCTCTTCGGCAGATCGTGAGAGAGCAGGCGGTTAAGCATGTCAGCGGCTCGCCACCGGATAGACGCCGCTCGGCCGCCACAGCAGCACCGCCACCATCAGCGCGATATTGGAAAACAGCGCCACCTTGGGCGCGAGAAAGCCGGTGTAATTGGCCATCAGGCCGACCAGCAACGCACCGATCAGCGCGCCGCCG
>JAEUNB010000424.1 GCA_016790625.1 Betaproteobacteria bacterium
AATATTGATGTGCGCGCCACGGCCGTTTTGATTGGGAAACAGCACGCCGACCTTTTCGACGGTCGCACGATCTTCCGGCTTGTCCGACTTCATCATGCGAGCAAAATAGTAGGTATTGCCCAGCGCGATATCGCATTCGCCCGCAGCGACCGCCTTGATCTGGTCGGTATCACCGCCTTTTGGCGCGCGGGCCATGTTGGCCACAACGCCTTTTGCCCACGCCTCCGCCCTTTCCGGACCATTTGCAGCAATGATCGATGACATCAGCGACAGGTTGTAGGGATGCATGCCGGAGCGCGTGCAGATCTTCCCTTTCCATTTCGGATCGGCCAGGGATTCATAGTCCGGCAACTGCCTGGCATCGACACGAGCCTTGGAATAGTAGATAGGCCGTGCCCGCACCGAGAAACCGTACCAGCTGCCGTCCGCTGCACGCAGTTCGCGCGGCACCTTCTGGTCCAGCACATCGGATTTGACGGATTGGAACAGCCCCAGTTGTTCTGCCTTTAGTAGACGCCCCATGTCTACGGTGATCAGTATGTCAGCCGGACTTTTTTCGCCTTCGCTCTTGATGCGCTCAATCAGCGGGTCCTCCTGTGCCTCGATACGGTTGATCTTGATGCCTGTGGCTTTTTCAAAGTTGGCGTACAAGGCTTCATCGGTCTGATAGTGACGCGAGGAATAAAGATTCAGCACTTTCTGCTGCGCGTGGGTGGTTGCCGCAGAGGCGGCAAACAGGGAGAAAACAATCGTCGAGAGAACAGTTTTTTTCATCAATGATCCTTGGATAAAAGCTCGCACAATTTGCCTTCAAGGCTTCTTGGCATTGGCCAGCTGGATAACTATCGCAACCGTCCAAGCTTTTGCGTCGAACGGTCCCAATTCGCCGCAAATCTTAATGCGAATAATTCTTATTTGTCAAGAACAGGCCAACAAAGGCGATTGCCCTATACTTCGCCTATGGGCAAATTTCTGGATATACAAGACATTAGCTTCGCCTACCCGGATGGAACCAAGGTATGCGAGCAACTATCGTTTAGTGTTGAAGACGGTGAAATCGGCTGTCTTCTAGGGCCAAGCGGGTGCGGAAAAACCACCATGCTTCGCCTCATCGCCGGCTTTGAGCGCCCCGGCAGCGGACGCATTCTTTTGCGCGACAAATTGCTGGCCGACGCGTCCACCTGCCTGGATCCGGAACATCGTCACGTTGGTGTTGTATTTCAGGACTACGCCCTTTTTCCTCATCTGACCGTGGCAAAGAACATAGCCTTCGGCTTGCGCGGGATGGACAAACTCGCCGCCGACGCGCGAGTGGCCGAAATGCTGGCGCTGGTGAGGCTGCAGGCGGAAGCACACAAGTATCCGCATGAGATATCCGGCGGTCAGCGTCAGCGTGTCGCGCTCGCGCGCGCGCTGGCACCCAAGCCGGCGTTATTGTTGCTGGATGAGCCCTTTTCAAATCTGGATGTCGAACTGCGCGAAAAACTCGGCCTGGAAGTCCGCGCGCTGTTGCGCGAGCTGGCCACGCCTGCACTGCTGGTCACGCATGACCAGCACGAAGCGTTCTCGATCGCCGATCGCATCGGCGTGATGAATCGCGGCCGTATCGAGCAATG
Organism: Betaproteobacteria bacterium; assembly: GCA_016790625.1. GTDB lineage: Bacteria > Pseudomonadota > Gammaproteobacteria > Burkholderiales > Usitatibacteraceae > UKL13-2. The sequence continues at coordinate 1,617 of JAEUNB010000424.1, forward strand.
GGACACGGCCTATAACCTTTATCATCGCCCCGCGACGCGCTTTGTCGCAGATTTCGTCGGTCAGGGTGTGCTGATGCGCGGCAAGGTGATGGACAAGGACGCCATCGATACCGAATTGGGCCTGCTCGCGCATTGCCCCGGCTGCACATTGCAGCCCGGAGAATGGGTCGAGGTGCTGCTGCGGCCGGACGACATACTGCACGACGACGCCAGCGGCCGTCAGGCCGAAGTGATGCACAAGGCATTCCGCGGCGCGGAAATTCTCTATACGCTAAGGCTACCCAGCGGGGCCAGCGTGTTGTCGCTGGTACCTTCGCATCACAACCACGAGATCGGGCAGAAGATCGGCATCAAGCTGGAAATCGATCACGTGGTGGCATTTCCCACGCCAAGCCACTAACGTCGATCGCTGAAATTACACGCCGCCCGTCGCGGCGGCGATTTCGGCATTGAGCTTGCGCATGTAGCCTGCGGCAATCTGCCGCTCGGCGGCAAACGATTGACGCTCCACCGCAGCACGCTGCTGCCAGCTCGACGCGGTAGCCGCATCGCCCCGCTGTTCCTCTATGCTGCCGATCATTTCACACAACTCAGCAATGCGAAAAGTCGGGCGAAGCGTTTCCGCCGCGGCCAATCCTCCCTTCAGCACCGCCAACGCATCCGTCAATTCGCCGCGAGATTGCAGGAGTTTCGCCAACCTCAGTGCGGCCGGTGGAATATTGCTTGGCTGTCTGGCGCGCGCCGCAAGCTCGATCGCGAGGCGCGTCTCGTTCACGGCGGAGTCGATATCGCCCTGCAAGCCATGGATTTCACCGGCGAGGCTGGTCATGTTCATTTCCAGCGAATACAGTTTTTGCGGTTTCGCACGCTCAACCAGCGACGATGCCGCCGCCAGCGCGGCGCTGCACGCGGCCTGCATGCGCAGCTCGTCGCCACTGGCGGCATGAAAGCGCGCCTCCTTGCGCGACAACGAGGCGAGATTGCCCTGCACGCGGTACTGCAGTGACAGGCGGCCATCGCGCTCCGCCGCAGCCAGCGCCAGATGCAGTTGCTCGCGCGCTTCGCCGAAGCGTTTCAGGTCGCCGAGGATGACGCCGTATACCTGACGTGCGCGGCACTCGAGATCATTGTCGCGCAACAGCATCGAATCCTCGACCGCCCGCGCGGAGATATCGATCGACTCCTCCAGCAACTGCAGCGTAAAGGCGGTATTGGCAATCGCGCACAAGGCATGCGCCAGCGCCAGGCGGTCGCCCAGTTTTTGTGCAAGCGTGGCCGCATCGATGCCAACAGAAAGCGATGCGATCGAATCGTTGCGCAGGCTGTGACAGCGCGCGGTCGCATTCAGTGCCGCCAATTCGGCATGCGAGTCCCCGGCGCTGCGCGCGCGATGACGCGCATCGAGCGCCATGGACAGTCCACGCTTGATATCGCCCGCGAGTGCAACATCCACCGCCTCGCGCGCCAGGCCCATCAGCGCGTTGTCGTCGTTACCGGGTTCGTCCATCCAGAATTTCGCGCCGCGCCGGCAATACGTAGCGGCCATGAAGACCGGAAAATCGTACGCAAAAAACAGCGCGGGCAAATCGATTGAGATGAATTGATTGTACTTGATCGATTCGCGATTCCCGTGTCGATCACGTCACAACATGCAGTTCAATGCGAAATTTTTTTCTGCGCGTAGGTGATTCACCGAGGATGCAATCAAGCCCGCATAACTTCGGAAAACTCCAGCATTGGCGCGGCCTTCCAGCCAAATTGTGCTGGAATACCGCGCCAATGCTGGAGTTTTAATATAGCGGCAAAGGACAATGTGCACTAGTCGCCGCGGCGGCGCGCGTGCTCTCCACGATCGTGCGCTTTTTTCTGTTCCTGCTTTTCCTCGATACGCGCCTTGCGCTGCTCGGCACGTGTGCCATCCTGTTTTTTCTCAGCCTTCGCTTCAGCCTTGGCCTCAGCTTTCTGCTCGCGTTTTTCCTTTACTGCGTCCTGGCGCTGTTTGCGGCGTGACTCTGCTTCGGACTTGCCTTTCTGCAATTTCTCGCGAATCTCGCTGCGCCGGTCCTCGCGGCGTTTCTCGATGCGCGATTGCACCTCCGCATGCTTGCCGGCGAACAGCCGCTCATTGCGACCGGCGCGAAAGTGAGCCGGAATATCTTTCAGCAGACGCGGCTTGGCAGCCTTGTCGTGCGACACGAAACCGGACTGGTTGGCGCCGATATCCGCGCGACCGCTCGTGGTCTGAATGTAGCTGCCCCCCTCGTTGACCTTGTCGTAAGTGCCTGGCTCGCCTTCCTTCGATCCCTTGGGAATGACGTAGGGTTCGTGATCGGTACCACGGATGCCAACCGTCGCGGTCGGCGTTCGCACGGTGTAGTTCTTGCCGTTGAATTTGCCTATCCAGCCCGTGACCGAGCGAAAGCTGCCTTCCAGCAAACCGAAAACGCCGCTATCGGTGGTTTCACCCTTGGCGGAATATTTGACGATACGCATCCTGGTATTGGGACGCACTGAGATATAGCCGCCGTCCTCCATGTCCAAATGCAGTTCGCCATCCTTGCCGGTGACAATGCTGTCGCCTTCGACAAGATATTCGCCCACGGCCGGGGTACGGCGTTTCTTCGCCGACGACATAACCGCAACATCGCCCTCGACCAGCACTACCTTCGCCGCACGATTGACTTCGACCGTCTTTTCGGCCGCAGCCGCCGAGGCGACGGTAGATGGATTGGCCGCCGTTGCCTGGGCAAACGCAAGACTCACGCTGCACTGAAGCAGGCACAACAGCAAAAGTCGGATGGCATTCATGAGCGCAGCTTAAGCGTAACTGCGCTGGTCTTCAATCACCTTGCCATCATTGGGCAACGAGCCGGGCGAAACCACGCGTACCTCACCGCGCAGCTTGGTGATATCGCGAATCGCGTTGGCTACCTGTAATTCATCGACCGCACCCGCGCTCTCGCACAACAGCGACATCGCATCGTTGCCATCGATCTGCGTCACCACCAGTCGCGCGCGCGCCACTTGCGGATGACGCCGGACAATTTCCGCCACCTGATGCGGATGAATGAACATACCGCGCACCTTGGTGGTCTGGTCAGCGCGCCCCATCCAGCCCTTGATGCGCATATTGGTGCGGCCACAGGCAGAGGGATTGCTCGCCCAATCGGGCACCACGGCGGAAAGATCGCCAGTGGCAAAGCGGATCAGCGGGTAATCGCGATTGAATGTGGTCACCACCAATTCGCCCACCTCACCTGCCGCCACCGGATCCCCAGTGCCGGGCCGCACGATTTCGACAATCATGTTCTCGGTCACGATCAGCCCCTGCCGTGCTGGCGATTCATAGGCAATCATGCCGAGATCGGCGGAACCGTAAGCCTGAAAGGCATCGATACCACGCGACTTCAGCAACTGCTGCACCGGGGGAAGGAATGCCTCTCCCGACACCACCGCCTTGCGGATAGAACTCACGTCGACACGCAATTCGTCAGCCTTCTCCAGCAGAACCTTCAGGAATGAGGGCGTTCCTGCGTAGGCCACGGGTTTCAACGCCGCGATCGTGGCAACCTGCATTTCGGTCTGCCCGACACCTGCGGGAACAACGGCACAGTCGAGTGCATGGGCACCGGTCTCGAACATCGAGCCGGCTGGCGTCAAGTGATATGAAAAGGTGTTGTGCACAATGTCGCCGGCACGAAAACCGGCGGCAAACAGCACCCGCGCGGTTCCCCAAAAATCGGCAGCGCGCCCTTCCGGATCGTAGATGGGGCCGGGCGAGACGAACAGACGGCCGAGGCGACTGGTGGCCACCGCGGTCAATCCGCCAAACGGCATAGCCTGCGCCTGCAATTCATGCAGCATTGATTTTCGCGTCACCGGCAGGGAAGCGAGCGCGTCACGCGAGTCGATACGGTTGATATCGACATCTGCCAGCAGGCGCGCGAAATAGGGCGCATTGGTCTTGGCATGGGCAAGCTGCGCTGGCAATGCTCCAAACAGTTCGCGTTCGCGCGTCTCAGGGTCTCGCGTTTCCAGCTGATCGAAATGCAGGCTCATGTCGCTCCCTTGCGCTGCAGTTGGCCCACGCGCCGGGTGACCTCGGTCAGCAGCGCGGTCTGCGCCGTGTTGCTTGCGGCGTCAAACCGGTCAAATCCGCTTTCTGGCGGCAGCCGCTTCAAATCGGCAACCGGTCCGCCCTCGCCTTCGTGAAAATGCAGCATCGGAATTCGCCTTGAATAGAAAACACCGGGACTCTTTTCGGTCAATCCATCAAGCAAGCGCAATCGAACCAGCAGTCCGCCTAGCTGCTGCAATGTTTCGGCACCAATTCGTGCCATCAAGCCAGCCAGCGCTTGCGGCGCCGGTAGTGCTTGACGTCGCGGAAGCTCTTGCGACCTGCTTTCGACACGCCGAGATAAAACTCCTTCACATCTTCGTTCTCGGCCAGATTCTTGGCCGCACCCTCCATCACCACCCGCCCGTTTTCCAGGATGTAGCCAAAGTCGGCGTAGCGAAGCGCAACCATCGTGTTTTGCTCTGCCAGCAGAAAACTCACCTTTTCCTTCTGGTTCAGATCACGCACGATTTCGAAGATCTCTTCGACGATCTGCGGCGCCAGCCCCATGGACGGCTCATCCAGCAGGATCATCTTTGGCCGCGACATCAGGGCACGTCCAACAGCAGTCATCTGCTGCTCTCCGCCCGAGGTATAGCCCGCCTGGGCTTTGCGACGCGTCTTCAGTCGCGGGAAATAGCTGTAAACCTTGTCCAGATCAGCGGCGATGTCTGCCTTGGAGGCATTTCTGGTATACGCGCCGGTGAGCAGGTTTTCCTCCACGGTCAGATGGCCAAAGCAATGGCGGCCTTCCATCACCTGGATCACGCCGCGCTTCACCAGATCCGACGGCGACAATTGATGAACCTTTTCGCCCCGGTATTCGATCGACCCCTTGGTCACGTCGCCGCGCTCACCACGCAACAGGTTGGACACGGCGCGCAAAGTCGTGGTCTTGCCGGCGCCGTTGGCGCCGAGGATGGCGACGATGCCGCCTTCCGGCACTGACAGCGATACCCCCTTCAACACCAGGATCACATGGTTGTAGATCACCTCGATGCCATTTACCGACAACAAGGCGGGCGCATTGGAAACGGACATGATTTCGGCGTATTCGTTTTGGCAAATTACCGGTTGGGTATTGCGCTGGTTAAGGCGCAATGCCCAACCGATGGCTCAGGTCAGCTTTCCTTCTTGCAATCGCGCTGCTCGATCTTCTTCTCGGCGGCGTACTTTTTTGCCTGCGCTTCGACCATTGGCCGCAGGAATTTGTTATCGCCCTCATACCAGTCGGATGTGTAGCTCCAGGTGGTGCCGTCCCAGGTATGGATGCGAGCCTTCCTTGCGCCTTCGTGGTCGAGGCAGGAGGTCTTTAGCGGCTGCATGATGCCATCCAGTCCCAGCGCCTTGATGCGTGCCGCATCGATGTTGAGGTTCTCGGCACCCCAGCGCACCTGCTCGCCGGTCAGCGGCTTCTTGCCGAACTTGGTCTGCCCCTGACGCACCGACTCGACCAGCAGCATCGCCGACAGCATGCCGCGGTTATAGAGCACATTGCCGACCTCCTTCTTGTCGCCGGTACCCTTGCCCTTGTCGTGCAGGAACTTGATCATGTCCTTGTGCACGCCCGCACTGTTCTCGTTGGAGTGTTGCATGGCAAGACCGTTGTAGCCTTTGGCGGCCATTTCTGCCGGCAGCGTATCCGGCTCGGCGGCGCTCCACCACACGCCATACATCTGCAAACGCGGGTACGACACATTGATCGCTTCGCGGATCGCGGCCGAGTTCATCACGCCCCACCCCCACAGGAAGACATAGTCGGGACGCTGCTGGCGCACCTGCAACCACGTCGCCTTCTGCTCCACGCCAGGATGCGTGACCGGCAGCTTCAACAACTCGAAACCGTGCTTCTTCGCGTGTTCCTCGAGTACCGGAATCGGCTCCTTGCCGAACGGGGAGTCGTGATACACCAGCGCGATCTTCTTGCCCTTGAGGCTGCCCTTCTTGGCGACGTGCTGCACCAGGATGTCCGCCGCAGTCCAGTAGGTACCCATCAACGGGAAATTCCACTTGAACACGCTGCCATCGGCCGATTCCGACCGGCCATAGCCGGTGGTGAACAGCGGAATCTTGTCGGCAGCCACCTTCTCCGTCAGCGCGAAGGTGATGCCGGTGGAAAGTGGATTGAAACCCGTGGCGCCGGTCGGCCCTTTGGCTTTGAGGCGCTCATAACACTCGACGCCGCGGTCAGTGGCGTATCCGGTCTCGCATTCCTCATACGTAATCTTCACGCCATTGATACCGCCGTCACGTTCGTTGACCAGCTTCAGGTAGTCGACGAAACCGTTGGCCCATGGCACACCGTTGGGCGAATAGGTACCGGTGCGGTACACCAGCACGGGCACAAATTGTTCTTTAGCCTGCGCCGAGGCCACAGCCGGCGCCAGCGTGGCACAGACCGCCGAAGCCAGTACCGCCGATTTCAACAATGTCTTCATGTTCGTCCTCCTTTTGTTGCGGTTGAGATGGTGAACTGCCGGTTTCATTGCGGGCATTGCTGCTCTTGTTGGTATTCGTTGGGTTTTCAGTGTGGAAATGGCCAGATACGCAGTTTCTCCTTGGCGATCGCCCACAACCTTGCCAGGCCATGTGGTTCCACGATCAGGAAGAAAATAATCAGCGCGCCGAAAATCATGAACTCCAGGTGCGATGCCGTCGCGGTCGAGATCGGGATGCCAAGCCAGTGCGGTACCTGGTTCAACAGCAGCGGCAGGACGACGATAAATGCTGCCCCCAGGAACGACCCCAGAATGGAACCCAGCCCGCCGATGATGACCATGAAAATCATCGAGAACGAACGATTGATGTCGAACGCCAGCGGCTCCCACGATCCGAGGTGAACAAATGCCCATAGCGCCCCGGCAATGCCGACGAAAAATGAAGACACCGCAAACGCGGACAGCTTGGCGTAAACCGGACGGATGCCGATGATCTCCGCCGCCACGTCCATATCGCGCGTCGCCATCCAGCTGCGGCCGATGTTCGAGCGCACCAGGTTTTTTGCGATCAGTGCAAACAACACCGCGATGGCCAGCACCAGCAGGTACTTTTCGGTAGGCGAATCCCAGGTCGCGCCGAAGAATGTAATGGCCGGTGCCGTCACCGAACCCGACGGCGAATCGTTGGTGAACCACTTCACGCGTGAGAACAGCCAATCCATGAAGAACTGCGCCGCCAGCGTCGCCACGGCCAGATAAAGTCCCTTGATGCGCAGGCTGGGAATACCGAACAACATGCCCGCCACCGTGGTGATCAACCCGGCCAGCACGAACACCAGCAGGATGTTCAGATCCGGCACGCGCACCGCCAGGTTGTAAGCCGAATACGCGCCCACCATCATGAACGCACCGGTGCCCAGCGAGATCTGCCCGCAGTAGCCGACCAGGAGATTGAGCCCGATGGCTGCCAGCGCCAAGATCAGAAAAGGAATCAGGATCGCCTTGAACAGATACTCGGACGCAAACAGCGGCACGACTACAAACGCAACTACCAGCACCAGCCAGATAAACCACCTGTCCTGCCGGATCGACAGCAATGCCTGATCTTCGGCATAGCTGGTTTTGAATTGGCCATTCTCGCGATAGAACATGGCTACACCCGATCGATGTGACGTTCGCCAAACAATCCTTCCGGACGAACCATCAGGAACACCAGCGCCAATCCATAGGCGAACCAGTTTTCCAGGCCGCCACCGATGATCGGCCCCAGGTAAACCTCGGCCAGTTTTTCACCCACGCCGATGATCAGCCCGCCAACGATGGCCCCGGGCACCGAGGTAAAGCCGCCGAGGATCACCACCGGTATCGCTTTCAACGCCACCAGCGCCAGCGAGAACTGCACACCCAGCTTGGAGCCCCAGACGATGCCAGCCACCAGTGCGACGAATCCCGAAACACTCCAGACAATCACCCAGATGCGATTCAGCGGAATGCCCACCGATTGTGCTGCCTGATGATCGTCCGCCACCGCGCGCAATGCCCGGCCGGTGCCGGTCTTCTGAAAGAACAGTGCGAGCGACAGGACCAGCGCTCCGGCAACGGCGGCCGCGAGCAGGTCATCGATGTTGATGAGGATGCCGCCCTGAAAAGTATCTTCGAGGATGATCTTCGGCTCCTTGGGCAAACCCAGATCGATCGGGTAGATATCCGAGCCGAAAATCAACTGGCCCAGCCCTTCGATGAAATAGGTGATGCCGAAGGTTGCCAGGAACAGGATGATGCCTTCCTGATTTACCAGCGAGCGCAGCACCAGCCGCTCGACCAGCCACGCCATCAGCACCATCACACCCATGGCCAGCACAAACGCAACCGGCATCGGCATCTTTTCCGAAAACCGTGCAAACGCCAGCGCCGCAAACAGCACCATCGCACCCTGGGCAAAATTGAACACACCCGACGCCTTGTAGATCAGAACAAAACCCAGCGCCACCAGCGAATACAGCACGCCGGCCATCAGCCCTCCCAACACCACTTCGATGAGCGGTCCCATGCTAATCCTCAATGAAATGGCCACAGGCCATTTCATTCCATACGCTCCCCTCTCCCGCTTCACGGGGAGAGGGGCTGGGGGTGAGGGGATGGACATTTTCTTTGGTTTCTTTCATCTCAATGTCCATCAGTGCTGCACTCCCAAGTAGGCGTCGATGACCGCCTGATTGCTGCGTACCTCGTCCGGCACACCATCGCCGATCTTCTTGCCGTAATCCAGCACCACGACGCGATCCGAAATATCCATCACCACACCCATGTCGTGCTCGATCAGCACAATCGTCGTCCCAAATTCCTCGTTCACATCGAGCACGAAGCGGCACATGTCCTGCTTTTCTTCCACATTCATACCGGCCATGGGCTCATCCAGCAATAGCAGCGTCGGCTCGGCAGCCAGCGCGCGTCCCAGCTCAACCCGCTTTTGCAAACCGTACGGCAACCGTCCCACCGGCGTCTTGCGGATGGATTGAATTTCAAGAAAGTCGATGATCTCCTCCACTCGCTCGCGATGTTTCAATTCCTCGCGTTGCGTGGCACCCCAGTAAAGAGCCTGCGACAGGATGCCGGTCTTCATCATCAGATTGCGCCCTGTCATCAGGTTGTCCAGCACGCTCATGCCCTTGAACAAGGCGATGTTCTGGAATGTGCGCGCCACCCCCTGCGAGGCGACCTTGTGCGGCTCCATCCGGTGCCGCTTCTCACCCTTGAAATGGATCGTTCCCTGCTGTGGGTGATAGACGCCGTTGATGACATTGAGCATCGAGCTCTTGCCGGCGCCATTGGGACCGATGATGGCGCGAATTTCGTGTTCACGAACATCAAAACTGATATTCGACAGCGCCTGCACACCACCGAATGCGAGCGAAATGCTTTCCACCGCAAGGATCACTTCACCGATGGCGCGCGCGTCACTCATCATGCCGCCTTGCGAATCATTCTTGCCGCCTCGGCCGGCGCATGTACCGGTGCCTCGGCAATCGCCAGATCCGCGCGTATGGTTCCGCTGCGACCGTCCTCGAATTTCACCTGCGCTTCCATCTGCACGCTTTTCCCGGCGCCGTAAAGCGCTTCGATAATCGCGGCGTACTTGTCGGCAATGATGCGCCGGCGTACTTTGCGCGTGCGCGTCAGCTCGCCATCGTCGGCATCGAGCTCCTTGTGCAGGATAACGAACCGGTGAATCTGCGAATTGGCCAGCTTCGGATCCTGAGCAAGGTCGAGATTGACCCTGGCGATGCAGTCACGAATCAGTTCATACACCTCGCGCTTGCCGGCGAGATCGGTATAGCCGGAATAGCCGAGGTTATGCCGCTCGGCCCAGTCACCCACAGCGTCGACATCGATATTGATCATCGCCGTCGCGTGCTCGCGCCCATCACCGAATGCGACCGCTTCCTTGATATGCGGGAAGAACTTGAGCTTGTTCTCCAGATATTTGGGCGCGAACATGGTGCCATCGGTGAGCCGCCCTACGTCTTTGGCGCGATCGATGATTTTCAGATGGCCTTCGGCATCGAAGAAGCCCGCATCGCCGGTGTGAAACCAGCCATCGGCATCCTTGCTTTCGCGCGTTGCTTCTTCGTTGCGATAGTAACCTTCGAACAATCCCGGCGTCTTCACCAGAATCTCGCCATCGTCCTTCAGCTTGATCTCCACGCCGGGCAACGGCGGACCGACCGTATCCGGTTTGACCACGCCATTGGGCTGCACGCACACATACACGGTCGTTTCCGTCTGACCGTAGAGCTGATTCAGATTGATACCGATGGAGCTATAGAACACGAACAGGTCGGGGCCGATGGCCTCGCCTGCCGTATACGCCACTTTGACGCGACTCATGCCGAGACTATTGCGCAGCGGACCAAAGATCAACAGATCGCCCAATGCATATTGCAAGCGATCGAAGAGCCCCACCGGCTCCCTGCCGTCCAGCATTTTTGCGCCCACGCGCCGCGCCAGCGCCATGAAGTAATGGAAGGCTCGGCGCTTGAGCCAGCCCGCATCTTCCATGCGGATCATCACCGTGGTGAGCAGCCCCTCCAGCACGCGGGGAGGAGCGAAGTAGTAAGTGGGGCCAATCTCGCGCATATCGGTCATCACCGTTTCGGCCGACTCCGGGCACGACACGCAGAATCCCGCCACCATCGATTGGGTATACGAGAACAGGTTCTGGCCGATCCAGGCCATTGGCAGGTAGGCCAGCAACTCCTCGTCCGCACCCATGCCTTCAAAATCGCTATAGGTACGGCCGGTGGCAATCATGGCCTGATGCGTCAGCACCACACCCTTCGGCAGACCGGTGGTGCCGGACGTAAAGAACAGTGCCGCCATATCGGACGGCTTGCCTTTTTCAATTTCAGCTTCGAAAAAACCGGGGTTGTTTTTGTTGAACTCGCGGCCCAGTTCCTGCAATTTCTCGAAGCTGAGAATGCCGGGCTGGTGATAGCGCCGCATGCCGCGCGAATCGTCGAACACGATGTGCTTCAACGCCGGGCATTGCAGCTGGATCTCCAGCATCTTGTCGACCTGCTCCTGGTCTTCGACAATGGCGAACGCAATGTCTGCATTCTGGAACGCGAACACCATTTCCTGCGCCACGGCGTCCTGATACATCGGCACCGGCACACCACCCAGCGCCTGCGCCGCAGTCAATGCCCAATAGAGCCGCGGCCGGTTCTCGCCGATGATGGCGAGGTTGTCACCGCGTTTGAAGCCCATCGCCGCGAGGCCACCGGCGAGTGCGGCGACTTCATCGCGCACCTTGGCCCAGGAGTGGCTTTGCCAGATGCCGAGGTCCTTCTCGCGCATGGCCGGACGATCGCCACGCACCGCTGCATGCTGCAGCAGCAGGCGCGGAAACGTGGTCGGGCCACCACCGTCGACAAGTGCCGGATTTCCGGCCATCGCCACTCCTCCTCGTGATTGGTTTTCTGCGTCGCAGCCGCCAGCAAACAGGTCACGCGCAGTTCGAGTTTGACGCAGTCTAGCCAATCCCCGCCGTGTATAGTTGTCATCGCAATGACAATTTCCATCCCGCACCGCACAAAAGCGGAAACGACCCCGGCGCCCGTGGTTCATCCACTGCAAACGTCGCTGGGTGATTTCCTGGCAAGTGCGCAATGGGCCGGTGGTTTGTCGGCTGAAGAGCTGCAGCAACTCGAACGCGAAGTCATCGTGCGCCGCATTTCCGCCGGCGGATTTGTATGCCGCAAAGGCGAGCCAGTCGAGCACTGGATCGGCGTCTTCGACGGCCTGGTGAAGATGAGCAATCTTTCATCCGAAGGCAAGCTCACCACCTTAACCGGTGTACCCACCGGCGGCTGGTTTGGCGAAGGCTCGCTGCTGAAAACCGAGCCGCGCCGCTACGATATCGTTGCACTACGTGACAGCCGCATCGCCTACATGCCGCGCCAATCCTTCTTCCGCCTGCTCGACACCAATCTGCGCTTCAACCGTTTCCTGCTCACGCAGCTGAACGAGCGCCTTGGTCAGTTCATTCTGCTGGTGGAGAGCGAGCGGCTGCATGAACCGGATGCACGCGTCGCACGCAGCTTGGGTGCGCTATTCAATCCCGTTCTCTATCCCGGCATCGGACGGCAATTGCAGTTATCGCAGGAAGAAATCGGCTTGCTGGCCGGCGTCTCGCGCCAGCGCGTTAACCAGGCGCTGCAGGTGTTGGAAAAAGCCGGGCTGCTGCAGGTCGATTACGGTGGTGTCACGGTGATCGATCTGGCGGGATTGCAGCGCTTCGGCGCGTAGCGTCTCAGCACCATTTCGAAATTGAAACTCTAGCACTGGCGCGGCTTCCAGGCCGAAATCGGCTGGAAATCCGCACCAGTGCTAGAGTTTTATCTGTTTTCGCTAGCAGACGAACTAGGGTTTGCGCATTTCCGTCATGGCGCCATACACCAGCGCCCCCACCTGCTCGCGGTAGTATTTGCGAATCTCACCCGGCGCCGCCGTGCCATAGACCACCACCAGCCGTTCCTGGGGATCCGCCCAGAAAGCAGTGCCGTTGGCGCCGTTCCAGCTGTAGTCGCCCTTGCTGCCCGGCGTGGCGGCGAGGCCATCATGCATGCGCACCGCAACACCGAGGCCGAAGCTGTAGCCGTCGCGATGCGGCTCTACACCCGGGACCTGATTCTTGATCGCCGCACCAAGATGGTCGGAGGTCATGGTCGCCACGCTCTTGGGGCTCAGCACGCGCTTGCCGTCGATGACGCCACCATTGAGCAGCATCTGGCCAAAGCGCAGGTAGTCGCCCACCGTGGCAAAGGCGCACGAACCGCCGCAATCGAACTTGGGCGGCTGGTCAAGAATGGCAATCTTTTGGTCGCGCCCGCTGATCGGATCCTTGTCCAGCGGACGGGCAATGCGTTTCCGCTTCTCCGCCGGAACGACAAACGAAGTGTCGGGCATCTTCACCTTGTCCCACACCGTCGCCTGCAGGTGATCGTTGAGGCGCTTGCCGCTGACTTTCTCGATCACCAGCCCCAGCACATCGGTGGAAAAACCATAGTCCCAGACCGTGCCCGGCTGGTACAGCAAAGGCAGCGATGCGAGTTTGGCGATGAATTCCTCGCCGTTATATTGCGCAGCCGCACCTGCCGAGCCTCCGGGATATAGCTTGTGCACGCCGGTGTCGCCGCGGCCGCCGTAGGTAATGCCTGACGTGTGGCGCATCAGGTCGTGGATGTAGATCGGTTTGGCCGGCTCGGTCTTGATTTCACCACCGGATACCACGCCCACGCTCATCTTGCCGAACGCGGGGAGATACTCGTCCAGGCGCGATTTCAACGGCAGGCGCCCTTCTTCGTTCAGCGCCAACCCGCCGACGGTAGCCATGATCTTTGTCATCGAAGCCAGCTGGAAGATGGCATCCAGCGGCATCGGCTCACCGGTGCTCTTGTTGAGATGGCCATAGGCCTTGTAGTGCACCAGCTTGCCATCACGCGCGATGGCAATCACCGCACCCGGCACGCGATTGGCCGCGATCTCGCGGGCAAAGAATTGATCGATCCGCGCCAGTCCCTCGCGGGAAAATCCGGCTTTATCCGGCGCCACCGGTGGCAATGGCTGTGCTGTCGCCGCTGCTGAAATGATGCCGGCCAATCCCAATATCCAGCTACGCATGGTTCCTCCTGTCGTTGTTCTGGTCGTTCGCCGCCATCAGGCCAGCGAATCGTGCCAAAAGTCTAGCGCCCAGCGCAGCGCAACAACCAGCCGCAAACCATCCGATATCGCCTGTAACCGTTTGTCGGGTAATGGTTTTCGGTCGCAAACCCGGTCGCTATAGTTGTCAGCAAATTCTTACCTCAACCTCGCACTCTACCTACCATGTCAGACCGCTCTTTCGCTGAAATCGCCCGTTCGCCGCTCACTTGGATTGCCGTCATCGTTACGCTCGCCATCGGCGGTGCGTTCTATGTACAGGCCAAGCGCGAGGAAACGCGACAGCGCATCGAAGCCGAGCGCGTCGCCGCCGAAAAGGCCGAGCAGGAACGCATCAAGGAAGCCGAAGCAAAGCGCGAGCGCGAAAAAATGCGCGTGGTCGAAGAGATGCGCGAGCTGAAGGAAGCCGAGGAAAAACAGCGTTTGCTTGCGATGGAAGCCCGCAAGGAAGATACGCTGAACAAACAGTTTGTCGCCGACGAAAGACCCGTCCAGCGCACCGCACTGGATAACTATCAGATGGCGCAGGACATGTACCGTGGCGAATACGAACGCCGTCGCCAGCAGTATGAGGATCGCCAGAACACCTATCGCGCGCAGCAGGAAGTCGAGCGTCAGCGGCGTTATGTCCAGCAGCGCGAATACGAAGAGTACGCAGCTCGCGTGCAACGCGATGCCAAGGCGCGATACGGAAATTAACTTCGCGACTTATGACAAATAAAAAACCGCGCCTCGGCGCGGTTTTTTATTTTCCGGCTATTTGGCCAGGGTCCTCAAATGCAGAACGATTTGCCAGATCTGGTCATCGCTTAAGCCCGGATGCGGCGGCATCGATGTGCCGGGCGAACCGAAACGGATGATCCAGAACAGTTGCCCATCCGGCACACCGTTGACCGTCTGCGCACAGGCAAAGTTGCGCGGCGGCGGATCGTAGAGCCGCGAAAGCTCCCCGCGCCCATCGCCCTTGCGTCCGTGGCAGATCGCGCAATTTTCCGAACCTGAAGTTCCCTCGAAAATCGCCTGTGCGCGACGCGGATCGGGGTTACCGGTACCGCTGAACGGGTTCTTGCGGTTGTAGTACTCGTCCGGCGCCTTGCCGGTGAAGCGGGGCTGCGGGCAATCGCGCGCCGATACCTGCGCCAGGGCCTGCCACGCGGCCACCGACATCATGGCCGCCAACACCAGCCCTCCCGCCCTGCGTACCGATGACCGCATTTCCTTCTCCTTTGCCGTTACGGAAGCTCTGATTAAGTCCATTTCGTCCCGAAAAGGGACTTCCTTTGGTCGTCGCCACACGTTGTTGCTCACCAAAAATTTCCTCCTTACATATCAAGCATATGCTGCGTCGGAAATTTTTGGCTCGCGCCTCACACTTAAATGAGCTGACTTAGAACTGAACTTAATCAGGGCTTCCTTAGCCTTTGCGCATGCTTGCCGTCGACCGAACGACAAACCCTTCCGACTATGATGCCAGAGCGCGGAAGTTCGCGCTGTGGCGCCCCGCACACAAGGCGCAGGAAGGATTTTTCAGCGCTGCGACTTCGCCATTCCTGCGGCAACGGCAAACGCCGCCCGCTAGTTCAGCACTTTCACCGCCACGATCAGCGGTACCGTCTCGGTTTTCTTGCACTTGGGATCGCCGTAGCAGGAGGAGGCCTGTATGGTTTCCATGCGATATTCAAGCTCCACCTTCTTGCCTTTCAGCGAGGGTTTCTGGGTGCAGAACTCCATTTTGCCGAGCTCGATGATCTCGTTGTTCTTTTCGTTGCGCAGCGTCAGGAAGCAGCCGTTATCGGCCTTGTCCAGATCGGTCACCCTGCCCAGCGTCTCCTTCATTTCATCGCCAACCTTGACCACGCCCTCGCGGTAGACCTTGGCGGGCGGTGCCGCTTTCGCCGCCGCCGCTTTATCGGCGGCCGCTTTTTCGGCCGCAGCCTTGTCGGCAGCGGCTTTTTCCTCAGCTGCCTTTTCTGCGGCGGCTTTCTCGGCCGCAATCTTGGCGGCCGTTCGTGCTTGAGCCGCTTCGGCGGCGGACTGGGCGCCGGCATTGCCTGCCACGGCCAGCGCGGTGCAAATCAGCAGTAACGTTTGAATTTTCATGGTCTTCCCCTCCTCATGACTGACCGGCAAATGTTACCGCCAGTTGACCAAGCGTGACAAATTGCGACGGCACAAAATGCGGCGCGAGTCGCGCATCAAGCCCAGTTGAGGATCACCTTGCCCGACTGACCGGACAGCATGGCGGCAAAACCCTTCTCGAAGTCCTCCACCGGGAATTGGTGGGTGAG
>JAEUNB010000408.1 GCA_016790625.1 Betaproteobacteria bacterium
AGCGCTTTTATCAACACGGGGGCGTCGATTTTATCGGTCTGATGCGTGCGGCAACTGCCGCAATCATGGCCGGTAAATCCAAGGGCGGAGCGTCGACTATTACACAACAGGTGGCCCGCAATTTCTTCCTGACCAATGAGGTCACGCTCACCCGCAAAGTGTCGGAGTGGTTACTGGCTTACAAGATTGAGCGCAACCTGACTAAGGATCAGATTCTCGAGATTTATCTGAACCACATTTTTCTCGGCAATCGCGCCCATGGATTTGCGGCAGCGAGCCGCGTGTATTTCGGCAAAACCATGGACCAGTTAACGCCGGCCGAGGCAGCCATGCTGGCCGGCCTGCCCAAAGCCCCCTCTCAATACAACCCGTTCAACAACCTGAAGCGCGCCACCTTGCGCCAGCAATACGTCATACGCCGCATGAATGAATTGGGCTTTTTGACCGATGCTGCCGCCAAGCAAGCCAGGGAAGAGCCGCTAAAACTCAATCGCGAACGTCATATGTATCCCGTCGTCGCGGAATATGTCGCCGAAATGGCCCGCCAAGAGGTGTTTGAGCAATATGGCGAAAAGGCCTATGTCAGCGGCATCCGCGTTCACACCACCATCCGTAAAGTTGACCAGGAGGCAGCGATAGCCGCACTTCGGAAGGGCGTTCTTGAATACGACCGCCGCCACGGCTATCGTGGTCCGGAAGGACTGATTAAGCTGCCAGCGGAAAAAGATGAGGCTGAAGAAGCTGCCGAGGAGGCACTCCAGGAAAAGGAAATTATCGGCGAGCTGATGCCGGCGGTCGTGTTGGAAGCCGACAAACAGAAAGTGGTCGCTTACACAAAACGGGGTGATACCGTTCAATTGGTCGGCGATAGTCTGAAATATGTAGCGCGTGCACTTGGAGAGAAGTCGTCGGCGCTAAAGCCGGTTAGGGGCTCCATCATCCGGCTGGGCCAAGACGAAAAGGGCGTGTGGATAGTCAGCCAACTGCCCAAGGTCGAAGCGGCGCTGGTGTCTTTGGAGCCGCACGATGGCGCCATCCGGTCGCTGGCTGGCGGTTTCGACTTTGCGGCCAACAAGTTCAATCACGTTACCCAGGCCATGCGCCAACCCGGCTCCAGCTTCAAGCCGTTTGTCTATTCGGCCGCGCTTGAAAAAGGATTTACGCCGGCAACAGTGGTCAACGATGCGCCGGTCGTGTTCGATCCCGGTCGGCATGGGGGGCAGGTGTGGGAGCCCAAGAATTACGACGGCAAATATGAAGGCCCAATGCGTTTGCGGACCGCCTTGGCCAAGTCGAAAAACATGGTGTCGATCCGCGTGCTGCAGGCCATCAGTCCCAACTACGCGCAGGATTACATCACCCGCTTTGGTTTCGACCCCAAGCTCCATCCGGCTTATTTGACCATGGCGCTGGGTGCCGGCTCGGCTACGCCGATGCAGATGGCCGGGGCCTATGCGGTCTTTGCCAACGGGGGCTTCCGTATCAAACCTTACTTCATCAGCAAGATTACCGATGACAAAGGTGGCATTTTGTTCGAGGCGTCGCCCGTCCTGGCGGTTGGCGATCCGGAAAATGCTGCGCCGAACGTAAAGGCGGCCGAACGAGTGATTGACCCGCGCAATGCGTTCCTGATGTCCAGCCTGATGCGTGATGTGGTTCGATCCGGCACGGCGGTACGTGCGATGTCATTGGGCCGCAACGACCTGGCAGGAAAGACCGGAACTACCAATGATCACTTTGATGCCTGGTTTGCAGGCTTCAATCCCAATTTGGTGGCGATCTCGTGGATCGGTTTTGACAACCCGTCAGACTTGGGTAACAACGAAACCGGTGGCCAGGCTGCGCTGCCGATCTGGATGTACTACATGGCGAAGGCGCTTAAAGGTGTGAAGGAATTGCCGTTCGAGCCGCCACCGGGAGTTGTGATGGTGCCATTGTCCGGTGAACTGACCAAGGACGGAAAGCCTGTCGTAGAGTTTGTCTATGCCGAGTCGCAAGGCAACCTGAACGAGGGGCCGGCCGCGCTGCGTGAGGCCAACAAGCCTTCGGAAGAAGTGCGCAACCAGATTTTCTAGGCGTTCTGAGTCCCTCCGCATGGCACGCAGAACAACTCGGGATGGATCAACAGATCGTTCAAAGGTGGCGATCGCCGACTTGGCGGCGCGGCTGGTTGAAGAAGGCGAAATCGACTATCGCGCCGCTGCGCAGAAAGCCGCGAGGCAGCTCGGCTTTGATCGCAACCAACCGCTGCCCGATGCACTTGAGATCGACGCCGCGTTGCGAAACCGGCAGGCGCTGTTTGCCGCCGAGTCACAGCCGCAAGTACTTAATGTCCTGCGTGGCGAAGCGTTGCGCGTCATGCGTGAACTCGATCAATTCTCCCCTTGGTTGGTCGGCCCGGTGCTGACGGGTACCGCCAACCAGTTCAGCGAAATCGAATTGGAACTGGTCGGCATCGAACCCAAGCACGTTGAAATGTACCTGCTTGGCAGAGGCATACAGTTCGATGCCGAAGATGGCGGACGCGCACCGCGGCGCGCTTCGCGAAGCGCAGTGCCGATCGCGCGGTACTCGTTGACGTGGGCGGGTTTGCCGGTCGCGATCGCCTTGTTCGAGCACCACGCAGCTCGACAGACCGTGTTTCCGCAGGGGCATTTACGGCATGATCGGGTGCAGCGGGACGAGGCAGTGAAACGCTTCGGACTGGATTGAAACTCTAGCACTGGTGCGGATTTCAAGGCATTTTTGCCACGGAAGCCGCACCAGCACTAGAGTTTGTCGTCAAGGCTCCGGTGCCGGGATTTGGTCGGCGTGTTCGCGCTGTGCGCCTTTTGTCTCCCTCTGATAAAAATCAGCTGCGCCCAGAAAGTGTTGGCCGGCGGGCAGTTCGGCAAACCACGCCAACGCAGCTTGAGCAACGGTCTGCGCGCGCAAGGGCTGCAGACGCTGCGGTGTCATATAGCTACCCAAAGTAGAGAGCAACACGTTCGCAATGCGTTGCAACGCGGATCCACCTGCAGCCGCATCGCGCCGCGTACCGGGGCGAACCACAACAAGTTTTTCAAAATCCAATTTGCGCAGAGCCGCCTCCAGTTCGCCGAAGCGATGAGCGCTGCTTAGCGTTGCGGATAGCCAGGCGTCCATTGGCGCGACCAGCAACAACTGCTTCACGCCGGCCGACGCCGCATTGCGCGCGAGTGTCAACGCATCCGCCTCGTTCAGCAACGGGAACGCATCATCGCGTTTGAAGTACGAATGCTTGCCGCCGACCAGGATGACGACCGCGTCCAGCGGCGGCCAGCCGGACACGTGCTCGAGTTGGATTAGATCAAAAAAAGCGAGCCGCCTTGCGGTTGAACGCACCGGCTTGTCCGCAACAACCAGTAGCTCCACGTCGGACGAGGCGAGTAAATTTGAGATGACGCTCTCGCCCAACGCTCCCGCATTGCCAATCGACAGGATGCGATGCCGCGCATTTGTGCCAGCGATCGGATGTCGCTGTGCGGCAAGTGCTGTTGCTGGATCGATCAAGGTGACTCAGCGTTGCTTGAGCAGGCGCGCGGCCTCGAGCGCGAAATAGGTCAGCACGCCATCAGCGCAGGCGCGCTTGAAACCCAGCAACGATTCCATCATGCACGCTTCGCCATCGAGCCAGCCGTTCTGTGCGGCCGCTTTCAGCATCGCGTATTCGCCCGATACCTGATAGGCAAACGTCGGCGCGCCGAAAGTCTGTTTACAACGTTGCACGATATCCAGGTACGGCATGCCGGGTTTAACCATGACCATGTCCGCGCCCTCCTGCAAATCGAGTGCAATCTCGCGCAGCGCCTCGTCGGAGTTGCCTGGATCCATCTGATAGTTTTTCTTGTCGCTCTTTCCCAGATTGCCGGCCGAACCAACTGCATCGCGGAACGGGCCATAGAACTTGCTGGCGTACTTGGCCGAGTAAGCCATGATCGCCGTGTGGATAAAGCCTTCGCGGTCCAGCGCCTTGCGAATCGCGCCAATGCGGCCGTCCATCATGTCTGAGGGGGCAACGATATCCACACCCGCTTCCGCCTGTGACAAGGCCTGCTTTTCCAGAATCGCAACCGTCTCATCGTTGAGGATGTAGCCGGCTTCATCGATTACGCCGTCCTGTCCATGCGAAGTGTACGGATCGAGCGCGACATCGCAGATGACACCCAGTTCAGGGAAACGCTTCTTCAATTCCCGCACCGCGCGCGGCACCAATCCATTCGCGTTGAAAGCCTCCTCGCCGCCATTGGTCTTGAGCGAAGAATCGATCACCGGAAACAAGGCGATGGCCGGAATGCCCAATGCGACGGCCTCTTCGCAAACGGCAAACAGCAAATCGACCGACACACGTTCGATTCCCGGCATCGACGCAATCGATTGTCGTTGCCGGGCACCATCGAGAATGAAAACTGGATAGATGAAGTCGGCAGGTGACAATGACGACTCCCTCACCAAATCGCGTAAAAATCCGGTTCGCCGCAAGCGGCGCATTCTGCGTTCAGGAAATTGTCCGAGGTTCATGAGTGATCCATCGTCGATGAGTAGGAACGCACCGACATGCGTTGAAAGAGCCTTCTTGTTTGTTGCGAGAGGGGAATATATCGCGATTGAACTTTCCCAACGAGTCACCATCTTATTACACGAGGGGCTTGCTCCTCCCCGCTTCTCCTCCCTGAGCGGGTGCCTTAATGATTGGTTAAGGCTGTTCCAAGGGCACGGGTTACCCCTTTTCCCGTGCCCTTTTCTTTTTTGCAACGTCGCGACTAGTTCAATGCCGGTGATGTCGCATCAAGTTTCCGGCGCACCGAATAATCTGGTGATAGCCGCTTCCGCCTCTTCCACGCCCTGCTTCTTAAGGCTGGAAAACAGTTGAACCGTTGACTGGTGATTTGCCGCTTTCATCTGCTGCCGCACTTTTTGCAAAGTGAGCGATTGCTCGTTACGTGAGAGCTTGTCCGATTTGGTGAGCAAGCAATGCACAGGTTTGCCGGTAGGCAAATACCAATCCAGCAACTGAAGATCAAGCGGCTTGAGCGGATGGCGAGCGTCCATGATCAATACCAGCCCCTTTAGCGCGAGCCGCGAGCTCACGTAAGCCGCCAACACGCCCTGCCAATGCGCCTTGACCCTGGCAGGAACCTGCGCGTAACCGTAGCCGGGCAAATCCACCAGCGAGCGGTCATCGCCCAATGAAAAAAAGTTGATCAGCTGCGTCCGTCCGGGCGTTTTCGACACAAAGGCCAGCCGCTTGTGATTGGCCAGCGTATTGATTGCGCTGGATTTTCCGGCGTTGGAGCGGCCTACAAAGGCAACTTCACGGCCTAAGTCGGGGGGCAATTGCTCCAGGTCATGGGCGGAAGCGGTATAGACGGCACGGTCAAACAAGCCCATGGTTTCCTCTTGGGGCGGGTTCAGATAAAATCACGGGCTGCAAGTAAAACAATCAAGGGCTTGGCAATGAAACGGATTCTGGTGGCGGCAACATTGGCGTTTGCTGCGGTGGCAGCGCAGGCAACGACCGATGCACCCAAGGCAACCAACCCCCCGGCAGCGGCGGCACCGAGCAAGGCCGACATCATGGCACGAGGGCAGCAAATTGCCGGTGCCGTTTGTGTTGCTTGTCACGGTCTGGATGGAATGAGTGCCGTTCCAGCCAATCCGAATATTGCCGGAATGCCCGCGCAGTATATCGCCAAGCAATTGGAACTCTTCAAATCCGGTGCGCGCAAGAACGCGGTCATGCAGGGTATGGCCGCCAATTTGACTGCCGACGACATGAAGGCGCTGGGTGCGTACTACTTCTCGCAGATGGCCAAAAACAACGCGGTTGCGCGAGATGCCGCCTTGGCCACCAAAGGACAAAAGATCTATCGCAGCGGCATCGCCGAACTGAAGGTGCCCGCCTGCGCGGGGTGTCACGGTGGTGCCGGAGCTGGCATTCCGGCGGCTTATCCGCGTCTGGCCGGACAATGGCCGGAGTACACGTTTGAAGAGTTGCGCTTGTACGCCAGTGGCGCGCGCAAGAATGTGCAAATGAACGCCATTGCCAGCCGGATGCGCGAAAGTGACATGCAAGCGGTTTCGGAGTACATCGCCGGCATGCGAAGCAAGTAATTGCTAACGAAAAGTAAAAAACCCGGCTCTTGCCGGGTTTTTTACTTGGTACCTTGAAAAGGTCCATATTAATCGCGGCGACCACCGCGCAAACCAGGTTTAAAAAACACGGCCTGGTTGCGCCCGGCATTTTTTGCTTCATATAGCGCAATGTCGGCGCATTTCATCAGCGTCTCCCGGTCGCGCGCGTCACGGGGGAACATGCTGACGCCGATGCTGGCCGTAACGGCAATACGGTGATTGCCAAATTGGTAGGGCTCAGCGATCGAGAAGATTAACTTCTCAGCGACCCGTTCAGCGGTTTCCTGGTTGGACACTTGCGGGATGACGATCAGGAATTCGTCCCCCCCAAGCCGGGAAACGTAGTCAGCCGAGCGCAGAACCAGTTTTGCGCGGCGGGCGACCTCCTTGAGGAGCATGTCGCCCGCGTCGTGGCCGAGGCTGTCGTTAACCTCTTTGAACCCATCGAGATCGAGCAATAACAGGGCGAAGCCTCCCAGTGCCGCCTCGCTGTCCGCGTCGGCCAATCGAGTCGAAATATGCTCGATGACTGCGGGACGATTGTGCAAATTGGTCAGCGAATCATGCGTTGCCTGGTGCGCGATGCGCGCCTGCGCCGTTCGCTGTTCGCGATTCAGCCGCCGCAGCGTGCCATAGAGGAAGACCAAGATAAATGCTGATGAGGAAATCAGCGCAAGGATAAGACGGCGGACCTTGTCCCCATACACCACCTGATCGGCCTCCAGGTTATCCAGCTGACGTCTGGAACTGACAAGAACCTGATGGGTAAGACTCAACAGACGGTCCTGCAATTCGTCGCCCAGATGCGCGCGAATCATTGCCTGTGCGGCGGCAAAGCCCTGAGATTTGCGTGTTTCGACAATCTGACGTTCGGAAGCAATGAACTGGCGGGCGACAGAGTTCAGCTCCGCGAAGCGCAACGCAAGCGCAGCATTCTCTTGCTGCTTGCCTGCCAGATAGGCAAGTTCGGCCTCAATTTCGACCGCGCCAGATCGATACGGCCCCAGATCGCGCTCGCTGCCGGTGATGATGTAATTCTGCTCACCGATATTCAGTGCCAGCGCGTTCTGCCGGATGGCCTCAAGACTTGAAATCACCCGTTGTGCCGCCAGAATTCGCTCGTTGGTGGCAATCAGGCTTTCAGCGGAAACGACCGCTACCGTCGATACCGCCGCAATGGCCACCACTGCAAACACCAGCGCTGCAAGCGCGATATTGTCGATGGTGGCCTTGAGCTTCATGCCGTTCAGGTAATTTCACTGAAGGTGGCGGTTGCCGCGTTAATTGTCGCAGCGATGTCGGCGTCTGAATGAGCGGCCGATACGAAGCCGGCCTCGAAGGCCGAGGGCGCAAGGTAGATACCGCGTTTAAGCATGGCATGAAAGAAGCGATTGAATCGGTCCCGATCAGCGGTCATGACTGCGGCAAAGTTCCCGGGTACTTCTTCGGCGAAGAACAGGCCAAACATGCCACCCAGACTCGCTGCGGAAAATGGTACGCCGCACGATTTGGCAGCGGCGACCAATCCGTGAGTAAGACTGCCCGTGGTTTTCGCCAAGCGATCAAAAAATCCTGGTTGTGAAATCAATTCCAAAGTCTTTAGTCCGGCGGCGACGGCAACGGGATTGCCCGACAAAGTACCCGCCTGATATACGCCGCCCAGTGGCGCCAGGTGCGCCATGATGTCGCGCCGGCCGCCGAACGCACCCACCGGCATTCCGCCGCCAATCACCTTTCCCAGCGTGGTGAGATCTGGAGTAATGCCGAAGTGTTCTTGCGCGCCGCCCAGTCCAACACGAAAGCCGGTCATCACCTCATCAAAAATCAGCACCACGCCATGACGCGTACAGAGGTCACGCAGCAAGCGCATGTACTGGGTTGAAGGCAGCACGAAATTCATGTTTCCCGCAACGGGCTCGATGATGACGCACGCAATCTCATTGCCAACTGCCTTAAATGTTTTTTCGAGTTCGTCGCCATCGTTGTAGGTCAGCACCAGTGTGTGCGCGGCGACTTCAGGGGGAACGCCTGCCGAACTTGGATTGCCGAAGGTCAGCGCGCCTGAACCCGCTTTGACCAGCAATGCGTCGCCGTGACCGTGATAGCAGCCCTCGAATTTGATGATCTTGCTGCGGCCGGTAAAACCCCGCGCCAGCCGAAGGGCACTCATCGTCGCCTCGGTACCTGAACTGACCAGCCTTACCTGCTCCAAAGATGGCAGCAACGAACATAGTCTTTCCGCCATTACCAGTTCAAGCTCAGTCGGTGCACCAAATGACAGTCCTTTGGCGGCGCGCTCCTGCACCGCGCGCACGACCTCCGCGTGGGCGTGCCCCAGAATTGCTGGTCCCCACGAGCCGACGAAGTCGATGTAACGGTTGCCATCAGCATCCCAGAGGTATGCGCCGCGCCCCTCCTTGAAGAAGATGGGCGTCCCGCCAACTGCACGGAATGCGCGTACGGGAGAGTTGACGCCACCGGGGATAAAGCGTTGGGATTCGATGAATAGTTTTTGGCTGTTTTCAAACATTTCAGGCAAATAATGTATTAAAGGTGACCGCTTGGGCGTGAATATTCTCAGCACCAAACAGGGATGAAACTACCGCGATCGCATCAACCCCGGCGGCAACCAATTCTGGCGCATTTTCCGGCGTGATGCCGCCGATGGCGACCACGGGTAGCGAGAATTTGCGCTTGGCCTCCCTGACGATGGCAGGGCCTGCTTGAACCGCGCCAGGCTTGGTTCGAGATGGAAATATGCTGCCAAAGGCGATATAGCTGGCGCCGGCAGCAACCGCTCTTTCGGCGCGGGAGAGGTCGTTGTAGCACGAGACGCCGATCAGCAAAGTGGGATTTTCCGCCGCTTCGGCCTGACGCCGAATCGAGGCGATCCGGGCAGTTTCGGTCTGATCGGCGAAATCATCCTTGCCGAGGTGCACGCCGTCCGCACCGATTTCCAGCGCAAGGTTGGGGTCGTCGTTGACAATAAGCAGCGAATCGAACGAAAGGGTTAAATCCCTGAGCGCACGAGCTTGCTCGAGTGAAATATCCTTCCCCGCGCGCTTGTTGCGATATTGCACGATACGTACCCCACCACGCATTGCGGAGGCAACCATGCCCACCAGCTCCTCGGTGTTATCAACATTGGGCGTAATTGCGTAAAGCCCTCGGATGTTGGCCGGATTGCGATTCATTGGAGAGCGGGCACGAACCCGTCACACCCCAGAAAACGAGCCATATGACTAGTGACTGACGCTACCGGGTGTGGACTCGGCTCCCGCAAGAGCAGCCTCATTTCGCTCATCTGCGTCATCGCGCGCCCAGAACAGGCGGTCCGGGATGAATTGGCCCATCCCGGGGCGAAACCCAAACTTTAGGCTTTGCCACGTGTAGTCCTGCGCCTCGCGTACCGCCTCGGAGATTTCCAGTCCTCGGGCAACGGTTGCAGCAATTGCCGAAGCCAGCGTACATCCCGAGCCATGGTAGCTGCCCGGCAGTCGATGCCAGTTGTCGCTGCGGACAATGCCGCGCTCAGCAAACAGCGTGTTAATCACATCTGGTGTTGATTCGTGGGTCCCTGTTACTAAAACATACTCGCATCCCATGTCGATCAAACGACTGGCGAGCGTCTCGATCCGGCCGTCCTCCTCGTCATCGTCCAGCGTGAGGCGGCGCAGTTCAGGCGTGTTGGGCGTAATCACGGTGCACTGGGGTATCAACAACTCCTTAATCGCCGAAATCGTGTCCTCATTGGCGAACTCGTCGCCGCGGGCAGAAGAAAGTACAGGATCCAGTATCAGCGGGATGTCCGGGTAGTCGGCGACTACCTCGGCAATGGCGGAAACAATTTCCGCATTGCCCAGTACGCCAATCTTGAAGGCTGCAACCGGGATATCCTCAAGTATTGATCGTGCCTGATCGGCGACCCAATCAGCATCAATCGGCAGCACGTCTTCTACGCCGGAGGTATCCTGCACCGTAATTGCGGTGATAACGGACAAGGGGTGGCAACCCATGCTGGCCAATGTCAGGACATCGGCCTGGATTCCGGCGCCACTCGATGGGTCGGTGGCGGCAAAGGACAATACAGCTGGTGGAGCTTTGTGAAAGTCGGGCATGCGATGGCTGGTGCTTGTGCGGGTTTTGCGTGGCGGTCGGCAGCCACAACCGATATGATGCGTTCCGCCCGCAAAGGGTTTCGAGAGAATGGAGATTGCTTATGTATTGTAGCCCCGGTGGCCTTGAAAGTTGTGCATGACGGACACGGCAGAACTCAAAAGCTGGATGTGTCTGGTATGCGGCCTGATTTATGACGAGGCGGCAGGATGGCCTGACGACGGGATTGCGCCGGGCACGCGTTGGGAAGACGTGCCGATCAGCTGGTGTTGCCCGGAATGCGGAGCGCGCAAGGAAGACTTCGAAATGGTGGAGATTTAACAATGGTTTGCATTAGCCCAAACTTCAGGGCAAGTTGAAATTCGTGGGTTTGCTTATTGTTTCTTAAAGGAAAACGCGATACTCTGCCGGTCTGTCATATGGGCTGGGGCAGGGGTTGGTGCGCTGCGGCGAAATACTGACGAGGTGGGTGGTTAGCGGGTACGATGGCACTTTAAATAACAAGGCAGGCCTCATCGGGATTTGAGGAGCCTGCGGGAATCGGGACGTGGCGGACGCGAAACCTTTATCTGGTGTGCGAGTGATGGTCATCGACGACTCGAATACGATTCGCCGGTCGGCCGAGATTTTCCTCATGCAGGCAGGTTGTCAGGTCATTCTTGCGGAGAATGGGTTTGATGCGCTGGCCAAGATAGCCGATCACCAACCTGATCTGATATTCGTCGATATCATGATGCCCCGCCTCGACGGCTATCAGACTTGCGCCCTGATCAAGAAGAACGCCAAACACAAGACAACACCGGTCATCATGCTGTCGTCGAAAGACAGCCTGTTTGATCGGGCGCGCGGCAGAATGGTTGGCTCCGATGAGTATCTGACCAAGCCTTTTTCGAAGGAAAGTTTGTTGAAGACGGTGGAGTTGCACCGCGTACAGCGCGGCGCCGATGCTTCCTCTTCAGCGGCTGCCTGAACAGCAGCAAAATAGAGTTTATTTACGCACTACCTGTAACCGATTGGAGCGAACATGGCCATCAAAAAAATTCTTATCGTTGACGACTCGCCGACAGAGCGGGCGTTTCTCGAGGGGCTGCTGACAAAATCCGGCTATACCGTCGTCATGGCGACGAGTGGCGAAGATGGCGTGGAGCGCGCAAAGGCGGAAGTGCCTGATCTTATTTTGATGGACGTCGTCATGCCGGGTCTCAATGGCTTTCAGGCGACTCGTGCCATTACCCGTGAAGAAACCACCAAACACATCCCGGTGTTCATCTGCACTACCAAGGATCAGGAGACCGACAAGATTTGGGGCATGCGGCAGGGCGCCAAGGACTACATTGTCAAACCGGTCAATGGGCCGGAATTGATTGCCAAGATCAAGGCGCTTGGCTAGACAATCATGGCCCGCAAGACCAGCCTGAGGGAGTTTCAGCAAAACGTTGCGCAGCGATTGCGCGATCTTGCTTCGCGCAGGACGGTGTCATCCAAGCTGGGCTTTCAGGTTGGCGACGAGAATTGGCTGGTGACCTTGTCGGATGTATCGGAAGTCATCCCGGTGCCCAAGACCATTACCGTGCCCATGACACTGGCGTGGTTTCGCGGTGTTGCGAATATTCGCGGCAAGCTGTACTCGGTAGTCGATTTCTCCGCGTTTCAGGAACGCGGTACAACAGGCCCAGGCATGGAGCGTCGGGTCATCCTGATTTCCGAGCGCTTGATTGAGGGATCCGGGCTGCTTGTCAGCCGCATGCTGGGGCTGCGCAACCCGGAGCAATTGGTGCCGGAAACGACCACTGCGTGCGCTGACCGGCCGTGGATCAAGGGCAGCTTTCGCGATCCCGCCGGTGTGCTTTGGCATGAACTCGATCTGCCAGCGCTCGCTGGAAACATGCAGTTTTTAGAAGTGGGGCGCCAAGTTGCTGGGCCGGCTGCCACCACGGCTGGAGTCGCTGCGCAGTGATCTGCGCAGCCATGCAGTATGACAAGTAAGTAACGGAGACGGCACATGGCACTCAAGCTTCCGACCTTGGGCAACAAGGACAAAAAACCCGCTAGTACTGGAACCGGTGCGCCGGCGAAAAGCGCGAAATCCGGTTCATCGATATTCGGGTTTCTGAACAAGTCAAAGGCCAAATCGCCGCTTGCAAGCACGACGGCGGCAGGCAAGCCAGCCACTGGCGGTGCGCCATCGACTGCAGGTGGCCAGACCGGGGACCAGACGCGCAAGATCAAGGCGGAAGTCGCGGCCAATAAAGTCACCAAAGCAAAGAAAGATGGTACATCTTTCAAGCTGCCAATTATTGGCGACCGCCCCGCCGAGCAGCAGCTGCCCATCCTCCTGATCATTGCCGGCTTCTTCGGTGCGTTGACCATTGGTGCGATCGTCCTTGACGCTATCAATCGCAGCAACGTTTCGACTTACACCAACATTACGTCGCAACTGCAGTTCCACACTCAGCGCTTGGCGAAATCAGCCGGACTCGCTGCTCGAGGCGATGCGGTGTCTTTCCCGCAGTTGCAAGACAGCCGCGATGAGTTCCAGCGTTATCTCGACGTGTTGAATAGCGGTGGCGAGGCGTTTACCAATAACGTTCCCAGCGCGCGAATCAGCGAAGAACTGACATCGCGTCTTGAGGAGCTAACCAAGCGATTTGCTGATGCCTCCGGTTCCGCAACTGCGATTCTTGCCGCCAAGAATGACTTGGTCGATTTGTCGCGCAATATTGCTCAGGTACGTGCGGGTGCCGAAGAGCTGGCTGCCTTGTCTCAGGATCTGACGGGCCTGATGCAGCAATCCGGGGCGCCGCCGGCGCAGGTGTTGAAAGTCAATCGACTGACATTTTTGGCCGAACGTCTTGGTCGTGGCTCGGCTGAAATTCTTGGCGCGGAAGTAATTGATCCTGAAGTGCCGTTCCTGATGGGCAAGGACACCAACGACTTTCGCGAGTTGATCAAGGCGCTGGAATCGGGCTCCGATGCGCTGGGTATCAGCGCATTGCGCGATGGCGATGCCAAGACCAAGGTTGGCAAGCTGCGCGAGCAATTCACCGGTTTCGAACAGAACATTGGCCCCATTCTGGGCAATGTGCAAAAGCTGGTGTCCGCACGCCAATCGGGTCGCGCCTTGCAGCAAGGGTCCGAACAACTGCTGTCGAACGTGGAGCAGCTGCAAAACGCTTTCGCCGTGGAGAAGAGAAACCTCCCACTGATTCTGGCGATCGTCTTCGGCGTGATCGCTCTGCTCGTTCTGGCCATGATTGCAGCTGTGTTCCTGTCTGACGCTCGCAAGCGCGCAGCGGAATCTGAAGCAGAAAACAAGCGCAACCAGGAAGCTATTTTGCGGTTGCTGAATGAAATGGGCGATTTGGCCGACGGCGACTTGACGATACGCGCAAAGGTGACCGAAGACATTACGGGCGCCATCGCAGACTCGATGAACTATACGATTGATGAGCTCCGGACGCTGGTAACGGGTGTGAACAATGCGTCCACGCAGGTATCGGTGAAATCCCAGCAAGCACAAGCGGTTTCGGTGCAACTGCTCGACGCTGCCGAAAAGCAGTCCAAGGAAATTCAGGACACGACACAAGACGTGTTGTCGGTGGCTGAAACACTAACCAAAGTGTCATCAAACGCCGAAGAGTCTTCTCAAGTGGCCATGCGCTCGCTGGCTGCTGCCGACAAGGGCCGGCTAGCTGTGCAGAACTCGATCTCGGGCATGAATGACATTCGTGACCAGATCCAGGAAACGTCGAAACGTATTAAGCGTCTGGGCGAAAGCTCCCAGGAAATCGGTGAAATCGTGGAGCTGATTTCCGACATTACTGAGCAGACGAACGTGCTGGCATTGAACGCTGCCATTCAGGCGGCATCCGCTGGTGAAGCAGGACGAGGCTTCTCCGTGGTTGCCGAGGAAGTTCAGCGGCTGGCGGAACGTTCCGGTGAGGCGACGAAGCAAATCGGCGCAATTGTGAAAACCATTCAGGCGGATACGCAGGACGCTGTGGCCGCTATGGAAAAGTCGACGACGGGTGTGGTTGAAGGAGCGAAGCTGTCCGATGCGGCAGGCCAGGCGCTGTCCGAGATTGACTCGGTGACGAAGAACCTCGCATCGCTCATTCAGAAGATTTCCACCGACACACAATCGCAGGCTGCTTCGGCAAATAAAGTGGCGCGCAACATGCAGGACATTCTTGAGATCAACCGTCAGACCACTGCCGGTACGCAGCAGACGGCCTCCTCTATTAAAGAGTTGGCAGAAGTTGCATCGGATCTCAAGGCCTCGGTTTCGGGCTTCAAGCTGTAAATCGTACTCATTGAAATTACTACCGGCGTCAATCGCTTCTCCCAATGGCAGCTAACCCGCAAACCACGTTCGATATCGGCCCCCTTTCCTGGGTCAAGGCTGAAATCGAGCATTCGCTGACTGAGGCGCGCATCCATCTGGACAAGCTGGCGGTAGATGCAGGAGATGCCAAAGCAGCCAAATATGTTGCGACACATTTGCATCAGGTGACGGGTGCGCTGTCGATGGTAGGGCTGGGCGCGGCAGCGCGCTTCAACGAAGAAATCGAAAAGCTGGTCGATACGCTGGAAAACGATCCGAATGCGCGGGCAAGCGCGCCACAGCGGATTGCCACTACCAAGAGTGCTACGGTTGCATTGTCGAGCTATCTGGACAGCCTCATGTCAGGGGAGCCCGACCGGCCGATGATGCTGGCTCCCACCTACGTCAAGCTGAATCAGGCGCGTGGCGCCAACGATGCTGCAGAGAGCGATCTGTTTTCTCCGGACCTGACGTTGTCGATCGCGATGCCGGAAGATACAGTCGCGCTGCCCAAATCGGACATGATGTCCGAGGCCGTCAAGCAACGTCGAGGTATGTATCAGGCGGGATTGCTGAAGCTGCTGCGCGACAAGGATATGGTGGGCGGAGCGCGCGAAATGCGTAACGCGACACTGGCGATTGAAGCGCTGCAGGTCACCTCACCGTCGCGGTCGTTCTGGTATGCCGCGGGCGGTTTTTTCGACGCCGTTGCCGCCAATCCTGCAGAAGCCGGTGCATTGGCGGTGCAATTGTTTGGCAAGATAGACCAGCAAATCAAACTGCTGATCGAAGGTGTACAGAAAGTCCCGGAAAAATTGTTCCGTGACATCCTGCTGGTGATCGGCAAGTCCAAGGCGCAAACCGAACGGCTCCGCAAGATCAGGGAGCTGTACCGGCTTGATGAACTGTTGGCCGTGCCCGAAGCCGCGGCCGGCAGCTCAGCGGATGAGCAGATCAAGAGTGTGGTTCGTTCATTGCGCGAGCAGGTACAGTCGCAAAAAGACAACTGGCTCAAATTCGCTGGCGGCAATCGCTCAACGTTGGAAACTTACGTTTCTCAGGCTGAAACGCTGTACCGCGCGGCCCAGCAACAACCGAACAAGGACATCGCCCAACTGGTACAGGCCTTGGGTGCGGTCGGCGCGCACTTGCGCAAAACTCAGAGCAACGCTTCTGAAGTGCAGTCGATTGAAGTCGCCACCGCGTTCCTGTTTCTTGAATCGTCCCTGGAAAATTATTTCCGCCTGACCCCGGACTTTGCGACGCAATCGGCAACAATCGTTGCGCGATTGAAGGGAGCAATGACCGGCGCTCAATTGCCGGCAATTGAGGCCGGCGCAAATGCCCTGATGGATGACATGACCAAGCGTGCGCAGGAGCGCATGCTCATGTTCCAGGTGGGGCAAGAGGTGCAAGTTAATCTGACCACAGTCGAGAGCGCCCTGGACGGGTTCTTCAGGGATCCGCAAAAGACGAGCGAGCTATCGACATTGCCGCCGTTGTTCTCTCAAGTTCAGGGCGCGCTGACGATTCTGGAACTCGATGAAGCCGCAGCGCTGAATCAATTGCTTCGCGATCGGGTCAATCAGTTCGCATCCGGTGCGATCAAGGGTGTTGGTGAAGACGCCGAAGCGGTGGCTGAGGGCGTGTCCGCGTTGGGCCTTTACATTACCGCGCTTCAGCAGGGTACAGCCCATCCACGCGACGTCCTTTTGCCCGCATTGATTCGCTTCGGGCTCGCTGAAAAACCGGTCGATCCCGAAAAGACCACGGTCAAATCGCCGGTGTCGGAGAACGACGTCGATGTAGCCAAACAGAAGGTGCAGGAGCGCTTCGAGGAATGGAAACAGCAGCCGGAACAGACCGCGTCGCGCGATCAGCTGCGCGAAGCCGTAAAAGAGCTGAAGGTCGAAGCCAGTCTGGCGGCGGATAGCAAAGCGGTTAAGCAAAGCGATGACGCACTTAAGGCGATTGAGGCAACATTTGACCCGACTCGAACCGGTATCACCGAAGCCCTTTCTGAGATCGCTCCTGAGAAACCGACCGAGGCACCGGCAGCACAGGTCGTTCAGCTGATCGATGCGCCGGCCGCCGAGATCGACCAGGAGTTGCTGGAAATCTTCCTGGAAGAAGCCGGCGAAGTGGTCGGTACCATTCGCGAGAACCTCGATATCGTCAAGGTAGCGCCGGTCGATAAGGAGGCGCTGACCACGATACGTCGCGGGTTCCATACGTTGAAGGGCAGCGGCCGCATGGTTGGGTTGAATGACCTCGGCGAAGTGGCTTGGAACTGCGAACAAGTCATGAACAAGTGGCTCAAGGACGAGAAACCGGCGAGCCCCGGATTGATGGGGTTCATTGACCGAGCGTCGAATGCGTTTCGTGGATGGGTCGATGCGTTGCAGGCGAACGGCACCACGGTTATCGATGGAGCGGAACTCGCGGGCATTGCCGAACTGTTGAAGAACGACAAAGAGCCCAATTTCGCTCAGGAGGCGTCTGCGCCGATACAACTCGCGGAGGCGGTACCCGAACTACAGCCTGTAGTCGAAGTGCAAGCTCTTGAGCCGGAAATCGTTGCGCCGGTCGAGATTGAGCCCATCGCGCTGCCTGAACCAGAGCTGGCTGTTCCCGTGCCTGAAGTTGTCTCGACTGGGGCTACCGACATATTTGACGAATTGCCTGCATTGGCCGCCGAAGCGCCTGCGATGGCAGAGCCAGCCGCAGAAATACCCTTGGCCGAGTTGCCAGATGAAGTGGTTGAGGTGGTCGCGGCTGAGCCCCTGTCAATCGAGCCGCCACACGAAGATCTGGGCCTCGCCGAAGAGGCCGTGGAGCCGGCGGATGTCCGTGTAGGCCACATCCTGGTACCGCACGCACTGTTCAATATTTATCTCGGCGAAGCCGACCAGCACATTGCGACGCTCGACAATGAGATGTCGGCGCTGGAAGCCAAACCGATGCAACCGGTTTCGCATGACTTCATGCGCGCGGCGCACACTCTGACGAGCTCCTCCCGTACCACCGGCTTCGACATGATCGCCGACGTGGCGTATGCATTGGAGAAGTGGCTGCAGGAAGCGATCGAGTTCCCGCCGGAGTTTGATCGTCACCGCTTGTTGGTCACTCGCAGCGCCACAGACGCGCTCTCCAGCATGGTGCTGGGACTGCATACCCACGAGCCACCGACACCGCGGCCCGATATCGTCCAGGACCTGATGGATTTGCGTGAAGCGCTCAAGCAATCCAAGCGGACTGGCGAAGGTACGCACATCAAGATGCCAGGCATGCAGAGCGATGCACCAGCTGCAGGTTCGGATGAAATGTCTGTATCGGCAGCGCAAGATCCCTTGTCGATCTTCGATTCGCCGGCCATTGAAGCAAACCCGGTTGTTGCCGACATCGTCGAAGTTCAGCCGGAAGCACCCGCTGTCGCAACCCATGATGAAATCGACTTTGGCTTGCCGGTAGTGGAGTCGGTTGCGGAACAATCGCAAGCGACGCCTGAGGTCACGCCTGTTGTTGAGGCCGAAGCCGACGCGTCGAAAGAAGTTCCCGGATTTGATCCGGGCTTGGTTTTCGGCGCGGCGACAGCCGCCGCAGCAACGGCCGCCGCAGCGTTTGTTGCGCACGAAGAGCCTGCGCCTCCCGCTCCGCCTGCGTCGGTATCGGTGTTTGATGCGCCTGCGATTGACGCGGCGGAACCACCGCCGCTCGAACCGGTTTTTGAGCCGTCTGCAGTTCAGGTTGAAATCACTTCGGCCTTTGAAGTGCCTCCAGTGGTAGTGCCGCCGCCAGAGTCGGTAGCAGCACCAGAGGTTATTGCAGCACTGTCCATTGTCGAAACCAAGCCGGTCGTCGTTGAGGCGGGCAAGGATCGACGCACCATGACCGACGACGTCGATCATGATCTGTTGCCGATCTTCCTGGAAGAAGCCAAGGAAATCATTCCGCAGGTCGGCGACTCGTTGCGTGCATGGCGTGCGGCGCCGGGCAATCATGCTCCGGTTACCGAGCTTGCACGTCACCTGCATACCTTGAAAGGCTCGGCGCGCATGGCCGGCTTGATGCGCTTGGGCGAGTTGGCGCACGTAATCGAGGAGCGCATCATCAAGATGGATCAGACACCGGAGCCGGTGTCTGCCAAGTTCGAGGAAGTTGACGAGGGCCTGGATCGCTTTAACGCTGCCATCGATAGGCTGGCTGCAGGCGATTTCTCCACGCCACCGATCGAGATTCCGGTCATCACAGACGTTTCCCAGGATCTGCCGGCACCGCTGGCAATGATGGCGGCGGCGCGTGCCGAGATCATCGCCGAGGGCGAGAAGCTCGAAGGCCGCGAGCGACAATCACTGCTGCGTGTCAATGCCGACATCATCGATCGTTTCGTGAACGAAGCCGGCGAGTTGTCGATCGCCCGCTCGCGCATCGATCAGGAAATGCTGACCTTCAAGCAGTCTCTGGTTGAGTTGACTGAAAACATCAACCGCATGAAGTCGCAATTGCGCGAGATCGAAATTCAGGCGGAATCGCAGATTCAGTCGCGCTTGAAGGAAGCTGAAGAACACGGCGAATCGTTCGATCCGTTGGAGTTCGATCGCTTCTCGCGTACCCAGGAGCTGACGCGCTTCCTGGCCGAAAGCCTGAATGACGTGGTCACGCTGCAATTGTCGTTGCAGAAGAATATCGATGAAACTGAAGCGGCACTGTTGCAACAAGCACGACTGAATCGCGATTTGCAGCAAGGGCTGATGGGCGTTCGCTTGGTGCCCTTGGGCAATCTGCAGGAACGCTTTTATCGTTTGCTGCGCCAGACCGCCAAGGAACTGGACAAGAAAGCCAACCTCGAATTCCGTGGTACGCGGGTGGAAATCGACCGCTCAGTGCTGGAAAAGATTACGGCACCGTTCGAACACTTGCTGCGCAACGCCGTCGCGCATGGCCTGGAAATGCCGGCCGATCGCGTCGCCAAAGGCAAAGCAGAAATTGGTGAAATCACCATCGATGCTCAGCAGGTCGGCAATGAAGTGGTGCTGACGTTGTCCGACGACGGTGCCGGCCTGAATTTCCCGCGCATTCGCGAGAAAGCCATTCAACAGGGCCTGCTGGAGCCGGATGCCGAAGTCAACGAGGCGCAGCTGACACAGTTTATCTTCATGGCCGGTTTCTCGACCGCGCAGGAAGTGTCTCAGATCGCGGGCCGCGGCGTCGGCATGGACGTGGTGCGCAATGAAATCGTTTCGCTCGGCGGCCGCATCGATATCTCGTCCACGCCTGGCCGTGGAACCACATTCACCATAGCCCTCCCCTTGACGCTGGCGGTGACGCAGGCGGTGATGGTGATGGTCGGCGAAACCATGTACGCCATCCCGTCGGTGATGATCGAGCAGGTGCAGGAGTACAAGGGCAAACGCTACGAGCCATTCCTC
>JAEUNB010000003.1 GCA_016790625.1 Betaproteobacteria bacterium
CGACGAGCCCGAAACGGCGCCGACGAAACTGCCGATAAGGCCGGAAGCCACCGGCGCCTCGAACAGCACCGGAAAGTCGCCGGTGACGACCCGCCGCGATTTCAATCGCGCCACCGTGCGCTGGCCGGCTTTGCGGCCGACCTCCTCCGGCGATTCGAGACGATCGCCGGCGCGTGCCACCGAATACCAGTAGTCACGCTGCATGCCGGTATCGGTGCCGGCGATCATGGTGCAGCTGACACTGTGGCGCGTGGTCGGATAGCCGCCGATGAAGCCGTGCGAATTGGCGTAGATGAAATCCGAATCGTAGGTCGATACCGCAGCACCCTCGGAATTGTTGATACGCTTGTCGACCGCAAAAGCGGCCGCTTCGATCCGTTTGCAAAGATCAATGGCAGCTTCCACCGGCAACACCCACGGATGATGAATATCGCAATCGGCAAACGGTGCATGCGCCAGTCGCGCCGGATCGGCGAGTCCGGCAAATTCATCGGCAGCGGTGTATTTCGCAATCGCGAGTGCTGCGGCCACGGTGCGTTCGATGGCGTCACGCGACAGGTCGGTGGTGGAGGCATTACCCCGCTGCTGGCCGAGATAAACCGTCACCCCCATGCCCTTGTCGCGATTGTGCTCGATGGTCTCGACTTCACCCAGACGCACGGTGACGTTCTGGCCGACCGAGGTGGAGATCTCCACGTCGGCTGCGGAGGCACCCAATGCCTTGGCGCGCTCCAGTGTGAATGCGGCGAGATCGCGCAGATTGGGGGACACGGTGGCAGCGGAAGCAGGTTTGGTAGCAATCAAGGAGCGAGGTCCGGCAGAAAGGTAGGGAACAGCGTGAGGTATCATGACGCCCTTGTATCAGCGGCCGGAGAATCGAAAGCGGGCCAACAAGGGCGGACAAAAAACGGTCGCGCCAAGCGGAAAACATGACTTCAGACGACGAAAATTTTATCAGCAAAAGCCAGAAGAAGCGGGACATGCTGGCATTGCAGGACATTGGCGAAGAGCTGGTCCAGCTTTCGGTCGAACGGCTGAAAAAACTCGACCTGCCGGAAGAGCTGCTGGCCGCAGTACTCGATGCCAAGCGCATTCCCACCTCCAAACATGGGGGCTACAAACGGCAAATGCAATACATCGGCAAGGTGATGCGCGGCGTCGATGCCGCGCCGATCGCCGCACAACTGGAAGCGATCAAGGCACCGAACAAGAAACAGACTGCCCTGCACCATCTGGCCGAGCGCTGGCGCGAACGGCTGCTGGAAGACAGCACCGCGATTGGCGCCTTCATCAACGATTTTGCCGAGGCCGACCGCACCGTCATCGAGCAGCACATGAAGGCGGCCAAGGACGAAAAGGCCAAGGGCAAGCCTCCAAAACATTTCCGCCTGCTGTATCAGGAACTGCACGACACCATCGTGCGGCAATCGCGCGCAGCCGAAGAAGAGTGACCATGTTCGATCCCGCCAAAATCGGCCTGCTGTCGATCAGCGACCGCGCCTCCAAGGGTGTTTATCAGGATGAAGGGTTGCCGGCATTGGAAGGCTGGCTCAAATCAGCGCTGAAAAATCCGCTCACCGTGGTGTCGCGCGTGATTCCCGACGAACAGCCGCTGATCGAAACGACACTGAAGGAATTCGTCGATGTCGAAAACTGCTCGTTGGTGCTCACCACCGGCGGTACTGGCCCCGCGCCGCGAGATGTCACGCCCGACGCGACGCTGGCCGTCGGCGACCGCGTGATGGACGGCTTCGGCGAACGCATGCGGCAAATTTCGTTGCGATTCGTACCGACGGCCATCCTGTCGCGGCAGGTCGCCGTCATTCGCAAACAGTCGCTGATCATCAATCTGCCCGGCCAGCCGAAAGCGATCAAGGAAACGCTGGAAGGACTGAAAGATGCAGAAGGCAAGCCGGTCGAAGTCGGCATTTTTGCCGCTGTGCCTTATTGCGTGGATTTGATCGGCGGGCCCTATCTGGAAACGCAGGACGAGATCATCAAGGCGTTCCGCCCAAAATCTGCGATTCGCCAACCAAAACCCTAGCATTGGCGAGGTCTCCAGGCAATAAATGCCCGAAACGCCGCGCCAGTGCTTGAGTTTCATATCTCACTTCCAACCCATTACACCGACAACATGAGCAAACTGATCGAACACGTAGAACTCACCACCGGCGCCGACCCCGTCGGCTCCGTCATCTGGATGCATGGCCTGGGTGCCGACTGCTGGGACTTCGTGCCCATCGTCAAAGGCCTAGCGATTCCGCAGGACATGCCGCTGCGATTCATCTTCCCGCAGGCGCCGTCCCGCGCCATTACCATCAACAACGGCCACGTGATGCCGGGCTGGTACGACATTTCGATGGATGACCTGCAGGACGGCCCGGTGCGCAAAGCCGATGAGGCTGGCGTGCGCGAATCGCAGGGCTTCATCAAAACGCTGATCGAGCGTGAAGCGACCCGCGGCATCCCCGCAGACAAGATTGTGATCGCCGGCTTTTCGCAAGGCGGCGCCATTGCCTTCCAGACGGCATTGCGCCATCCGCAGAAACTGGCGGGCATCATGGCGCTGTCGACCTACCTGGCGCTGGATGAATCATTAGCCGCCGAGAAAACTGCCGCTAACGCGGGCATCCCGATTTTCATGGCGCACGGCACAGCCGACCCGGTGGTGCAGATTGCCCTGGCGCGCAAATCGCGCAGCAAGCTGGAAGCCGAGG
>JAEUNB010000025.1 GCA_016790625.1 Betaproteobacteria bacterium
CGGTGAAATTGTCTCCTTTCGTCCTGAGCCTGTCGAAGGACACCATGCGGGCTGATATGCCGCTACTCCAGTTTGATCTTGGCGTCCTTGGCTACCTTGGTCCACTTATCCATCTCGGCGCGGATGCGTTTGGTGCTGTCGGGCGGATTGAGATAGCCGGGAATCACGCCCTGGCCGTCCATGCGCGTTTGCGTGTCCGGCAGCGCCAATACTTTCTGCAACGTGCTGGTCAATTTGGCGACGATTTCTGGCGGTGTTTTTGCGGGCGCCAGCAGGCCGAACATCGAGGTGACGTTGAAATCCGGCAGACCGGCTTCGGCGGCGGTCGGCACATCGGGCAGGTTGGTCGAGCGCGCCGGCATGGCGATTGCCAGCGGACGCAAGGCGCCGGACTTGATATGTGGCAACGCAGCCGGCAACGTTTCGATCATGCTCTGCACCTGGCCGCCGATCAGGTCGGTCATCGCCGGGCCGCTGCCTTTGTAGGCAACGTGCAGCATGTCGAGCCCGGTCATCGATTTGAACAACTCGCCCGCCATGTGCTGCGGCGAACCGTTGCCGGAGGACGCGTACGAGACGCCCGGATTGGCCTTGGTGTAGGTCATCAGTTCCTTCAGCGTTTTCACCGGCATTTTCGGATTGACCACGAACACCAGCGGCACCTGGCCGACCACGCCGATGGGTATGAAGTCTTTCGCGAGGTCGAATGAGAGATTGGGTTGCAGCGCGGCATTAATCGAGTGGCTGGTCAATGCGCCCAGCAATAGCGTATAGCCATCCGGCGCAGACGTCGCGGCGGCGGCGGCACCGATGGAGCCCGTCGCCCCGGCGCGATTGTCCACCACCAATTGCTGACCGAGCGCTTCCGACATTTTCAGCGCAACGATGCGGCCGATCACATCGGTGGCGCCGCCCGGCGGATAGGGAATGATCAGCTTGATCGGTTTATTGGGATAGTCCTGCGCGAGGACAGGTGCAGTGAGCGCGGCGAAAGTGGAAAACGCGGCGAAAGCGCAAGCGAACAGACGAAAACGCATCGTTGAAAGCAACATGGTGTTCCTCCAGAGTCGGTCTTGTTGTGTCGTATTCTGAAACGAGGTTAGCAGAATCCCGTCTTGCGCCCCAGCCGGGATTGGTATCGACCGCTATTACCCTCAAACCAAAACCCTAGCACTGGCGCGCATCTCAGGGCATAAATGGCCGGAAAACCGCTCCAGTGCTTGGGTTTAGCTTTTGACCACCTTGTACATCGCCAGCGCTTTTTCCCGCTGCACGGCATGATCGACCACCGGCGCCGGGTAGTTTTTGCCGATGACCACGCCCAGCGCTTGCTGTTCCAGTGGTGGTAGCGTCCATGGCGCGTGAATGAATTTATCCGGCACGTCCTTCAGTTCCGGCAGATAGCGGCGAATGAATTTGCCCTTGGGATCGAAGCGCTCCGATTGCGTCACCGGATTGAAAATGCGGAAGTACGGTTGCGCATCGCATCCGGTGGACGCCGCCCATTGCCAGCCGCCGTTGTTGGCAGAAAGGTCGAAATCGTTGAGGTTGTCTGCAAAATATTTTTCGCCGTAGCGCCAGTCAATCAGCAGATCCTTGGTGAGAAAACTGGCAACAATCATGCGCAAGCGGTTGTGCATGTAGCCGGTGTCGTTGATCTGTCGCATCGCGGCGTCAATGATCGGGTAGCCGGTGCGTGCCTCGCACCAAGCGGCAAACAACGCGCCATCGTTCGGCCAGCGAATGGCGTCGTATTCAGGACGGAACGCCGAGGTCGCCGCATGTGGATGGTGATAGATGATCTGGAAATAGAAATCGCGCCAGACCAGTTCCGACAGCCAGGTTTCGGCGCCGATATTTTTTCGCCGCAGGGTTTCTGCATGTGCCACCGAGGCCAGTTCGCGAATCGAGATGGTGCCAAAGCGGTTGTGCACTGAAAGGTAGGAAACGCCTTTCACTGCCGGGTAATCACGAGCTTCTTTGTAGTCATCAATGCGGCCCATGAAATCGTCGCGCAGTTTTGCTGCCGCGGCTTCACCGCCCTCGATGCCCAGCGCCTTCAGGTTGGTGGGCTCGAAGCCCAGCGATGCCAACGTGGGCATCGCTTCCTTCTTTTTCGGCTTGGCGAGATGCTTTGCATACTTCGCCACCGGATAAGGTTTGAGCTGAAAATCGTCAAGCTTTTTCAGCCACGCGTTCTTGTACGGCGTGAACACGCTGTAAGTGCCGCCTGATTGAGTCAGGACTTCGTCCTTCTCGAAAATCACCGTGTCCTTGAAGGTGAAGAACTCGATATCGTGTTCGCGCAGCGATTCGCGTATGCGCACGTCGCGGGCAATGGCCATCGGTTCGTAATCTTCGTTGGTGAAGACGGCGTCGACCTTCAATTCGCGTGCCAGCGCGGGTAAGGTTTCATCCGTCCGCGCGTGGCGAACGATCAGGTCGCCGCCCAGCTTGATCAGCGACTGTTTCAGCTCGGCAATCGACTGATGAATAAACTCGACCCGCCGGTCGCGAAGCGACGGCAGCGCATCCAGAATCTCACGATCAAACACGAATACGCAGTAGACCTGCTTTGCCGCTTTAAGCGCCCGATACAGTCCGGCGTTGTCGCTCACGCGCAAATCGCGCCGGAACCAGAACAACGCTGAGTCGTATGAAACAGCCTGGCTCGACGGGTTTTTCATGGCGAAAAATGCCGCCAGCAGGTAGAATGGCGGAGTGAATGGACAGCATTAATCTTACCAATCATTTCCTCATCGCCATGCCCGGCATGGCCGATCCGTATTTTTCCAAAACCCTGACGCTGATTTGCGAACACTCCGAAAAGGGTGCGATCGGTCTCGTCGTCAACAAGCCGATCGATGTCACGCTTGGCAACCTGTTCGAGCAGGTCAATATCGATCTCAAGGACGAAGCGTTACGCATGGAAAGCGTGCACTTTGGCGGCCCGGTGCTGGTTGATCGCGGCTTCGTGCTGCACCAGCCACTGGCGGACTGGAGTTCGACGTTAAAGATCGATGACGACACCGGGCTCACCACATCGAAGGACATCCTGGAAGCGATGGCGACCGGCACTGGTCCGGGGCGGGTGCTGGTGACGCTGGGCTACGCCGGCTGGGCACCGGGACAACTGGAAGACGAGATCAAGCGCAATGGCTGGCTGACCGTGGCCGCCAATCCACACCTCATTTTTGATTTGCCGGCCGAAGAGCGCCTGAGCGCGGCGATGGGCTTGCTGGGGCTTAACTACGGCAACTTGTCCGACGTGGCGGGGCACGCCTAGTGGGCGCGGCGGCCGAAACCATCCTTGGATTCGACTTCGGCGAAAAACGCATCGGCGTTGCGGTGGGCAATACCATCACGGGTGAAGCGCAACCGCTGACGACCCTGCACGTGGAATCGAATCAGGATCGGTTGGCTGCGGTCGGCAAGTTAGTGACTGAATGGCAGCCGGCGCGATTTGTCGTTGGCGAGCCGGTACACGAGGATGGCAGGCCGCATGAAGTTGCGCATCTGGCGCACAAGTTCGGCAACCGGCTGAAAGAAAATTTCCGTCTGCCGGTCGAATACGTGAACGAGTTTTTGAGCTCTGCTGAGGCGGAACAGATTCTTGCGGCGCGCGGCGTTCGCGGCATCGCGCAGAAAGAACACATT
Source organism: Betaproteobacteria bacterium (assembly GCA_016790625.1). Taxonomy (GTDB): domain Bacteria; phylum Pseudomonadota; class Gammaproteobacteria; order Burkholderiales; family Usitatibacteraceae; genus UKL13-2. Next base: position 3,658 of record JAEUNB010000025.1, read on the forward strand.
GATGCGGTGGCCGCACAGGTAATACTGCAAAATTATCTTGATGAGGCGAGACGACATGCAGCTTGATGCTGAACCGTTGCTGGCTGAACTGGCGCAAAAGATCGGTACGCTGCCGGAAGATACCGCGGTGGTGGGAATACATACCGGCGGCGTTTGGGCGGCAGAAAAACTGCACGCAATGCTAGGCGCCACGCTGCCGCTGGGCAAGCTGGCCGTCACGCTGCATCGCGACGATTTCAGCAAGATCGGACTGCATCCGCAGAAAAAAGCCACCGACATGCCGTTCGATGTCGATGGCCGTCACATCCTGCTGGTTGACGATGTATTGAATTCCGGCCGGACCCTGCGCGCCGCTCTGAATGAACTGTTCGACTTCGGCCGTCCCGCCAGCGTGAAGCTTGCGGTGCTGGTCGATCGCGGCCGCCGCGAACTGCCGTTCAGTGCCGACTACGCTGGCGCCACCATGACACTGGATCCTTCGCAGGAGCTGGTGCTGAAAAACGACAACAACAAACTTCGCTTCGATATACAGCCAAAAAACTGATGCCACTCCAATTCAACCCCCAGCTTGGCGCCGATGGCAAACTGAAACACCTCCTCACCACCGAGGGGCTGCCGCGCGCGATGATCGAGAGCATTCTTGAGACCGCCGACCAGTTCGTCAGCGTCGGCGACCGCGAGGTAAAGAAGGTGCCGCTACTGCGCGGCAAATCGGTGTTCAATCTGTTCTTCGAGAACTCGACCCGTACCCGCACCACGTTCGAGATTGCCGCCAAGCGCCTGTCAGCGGATGTGATCAATCTCAATATCAACGCCTCCTCGACCAGTAAGGGCGAATCGCTGCTCGACACCATCGACAACCTGGCAGCGATGAACGCCGATATGTTTGTGGTGAGGCACGCACAGTCCGGTGCCGCGCACCTGATCGCGCAGCACGTGAAACCCGGTATCGCCGTGATCAACGCCGGCGATGGGCGGCATGCGCACCCGACGCAGGGTTTGCTCGACATGTACACCATCCGCCACTACAAGAAATCGTTTCACAATCTTTCAGTGGCGATCGTCGGTGACGTGCTGCATTCGCGTGTGGCGCGCTCAGGCATCCATGCGCTCACTACACTGGGTTGTCCGGATGTGCGTGTGATCGGGCCGAAGACGCTGGTGCCGACCGACTGCGAGCGCATGGGTGTATCGGTATTTCATGACATGTATCGCGGGCTGGAGGGCTGCGACGTCGTGATCATGCTGCGATTGCAGAACGAGCGCATGACCGGCGCCCTGTTGCCGTCCGCGCACGAGTTCTTCAAGAGCTACGGACTCACGTCGGAAAAGCTGGCGCGTGCCAAACCTGATGCCATCGTCATGCATCCGGGGCCGATGAATCGCGGTGTGGAAATCGATTCACCGATTGCTGATGGGCGGCAAAGCGTGATCCTGCCGCAGGTCACTTTCGGCATCGCCGTACGCATGGCGGTAATGGCCACGGTGACCGGAGCATGAGCGCCAATATGACAAAGATAGAAATCAACAACGGCCGATTGATCGACGCGGCAAACAAGCTGGATCAGGTTCAATCACTTTACATCGAGGGCGAGAGGATCGCCGCAGTTGGAAACGCGCCTGTCGGCTGGAAGGCGGACAAAGTCATCGATGCCAGCGGCAAGATGGTTTGCCCTGGCCTCATCGATCTTTGCGCACGGCTGCGCGAACCCGGCTCGGAGCACAAGGCCACACTGGAAAGCGAGATGCTGGCTGCGGTTGCTGGCGGTGTCACTGCATTGGCTTGTCCGCCGGATACCGATCCAGTACTGGACGAACCAGGCTTGGTGGAAATGCTCAAGCGCCGCGCCGGCGCCATCGACCAGGCGCGCGTCTATCCACTTGGCGCGCTGACCGCGGGCTTGGGCGGCGAGAAGCTGACCGAGATGGTGGAGCTCACCGAAGCCGGATGCATCGCCTTCACCAACGCCAATCATCCCATCGTCGACACTGTGGTGCTGTATCGCGCCATGCAGTACGCCGCCACATATGGATATGCGGTCTGGTTGCAGCCGGAAGACGCGCATCTCGCTCGCGGCGGCATCGCGCATGATGGCGAAGTGGCCTCGCGTCTCGGATTGGCCGGGATTCCGGTCAGCGCGGAAACGGTCGCCATTTCAACCATCATCACGCTGATGCGCGATACCGGGGCGCGCGTGCATCTGACGCGCCTGTCCAGCCGCCTCGGTGTGGAACTGGTGCGCGCAGCCAAAGCGGAAGGCCTGCCATTGACGTGCGACGTCGGCATTCACCATTTATTGCTCAGCGATAGGGATATCGGTCACTTCGACTCGCTATACCGGTTCGCGCCGCCGCTGCGCAGTCCGGGCGATCGCGATGCGCTGTCGCGCGGCGTGATCGACGGCACCATTGATGCTATCTGCTCCGACCACACGCCGGTCGATGACGACGCCAAGAATGTCCCATTCGGCGAGGCCGAGCCCGGCGCGACCGGGCTGGAAATGTTGCTGCCGCTGACACTGAAGTGGGCGGCAGATGCCAATGCAGCGATTCCCGTCGCGCTGCAAAAAATCACTGCCCATCCGGCAAAACTGCTGGGGCTGAACAGCGGTGTTATTGCCCCTGGCTCACCTGCCGACTTGTGCATCTTCGATTCAGCCGCGTTCTGGGCGGTGACGCCGCAGACCCTGCGCAGCCAGGGAAAGAACACGCCATATCTGCGACGCGAAATGCAGGCACGCGTGTCGATGACTTTGGTTGGGGGGCGAGTGGTCTACACCGCTTAGCAATGCGTCCGGCGCGCACTCACATAAACGAGAATGCCAATGCTACCGCCAGCACCGCCACCGTCAACGTCAGGCTGCCCAACAGCAGTAATGGTCCCATTGGCAGTTTCCGTTCGATGGGCGTCATCTGGGTTTTGTCCAGGCTGATGCCGGGCGAGCGATCCACCTTTGGTTCCACCACAGGCGGGGTTTTGGCGGGCGCAGGCTCTTGGAACGCGGGCATCTGGCGCGAAGCACTGATGAACTCCTTGATTTCCTCGGTTTGCGCCGTGATCTCGGCCAGCCTCATGGTGGCGATGGTCGAGTCGAACTGATTGGCGACGGCCACGGGCCACGCAGTGCGGTCGGGTGCGGGGGGAATCGATGCCGAAGCAGCGGGCGGATTTACTGCTGCTGCAGATGGACGAGGAGTGGCGCGAGTCAGGTCGTCGCGCACCGGACTCGGCGTGATCACTGCCGGCGACGGCTTGGGGGCAACAACCGGAGGTGCCGTAGCAACTGCCGGCGGCGCAGTTGTGGAGGCGGCCGGTGCAACTGCGGCATCCTGTGGTGGTATGGTCGACGACGCCACGCGCGTTGGGGTCAGCTGGAAATTTGCGCTGGTGGCAAGCCCTGCGGTACCGGTGCGACCGCGCCGAATGTCGCGCAAGCCGCGTGAGAACGCCTTCATCGTGTCGATGCGATCCTCGGGTGACTTGGCCAGCGCCTTGGCGATGATGGCGTCGAGCTCCGGACCCAGTTCCGGATTGAGACTGGATGGCGGTTGCTGAGCCACATGTACCGTCTGGTACATGATCGAGCTGATGGTGTCGGACTCGAACGGGGCGACGCCGGTCAGCGCCTCATACAGCACCACGCCCAAGGAGAAAATATCCGATCGTGCGCTCAGATGCTTGCCGACCACCTGCTCCGGCG
>JAEUNB010000028.1 GCA_016790625.1 Betaproteobacteria bacterium
AGACTGATCGCAACACCAGCGCGCTTGGCCGCTGTCACATTGGCTGTTTTTCCATAGAGCAGAAAGTTCGACAATGGCGACCACACCAGCTTGGCGGCACTGGCGGCCATGTCCTTGAACTGATCTTCGGTCAGACCCACACCGTGAATGGCAATCAGCTCCGGCCCCACCAGCCCGCTCTTGCGTATCGCTTCATACTCCGTCGCCATGCGCGAGCTGGGTCCCTCGGCGAGATGCACGACCAACAGCCCGTTGTTCTTGGCCTTGAGCAGGTCTGCCCATTCAACCGCATCACGGCCAATATCGACACGGCTGGTGGCGAGTTTTTCCCCGACACGCGAATTCTCGATATTTCGCACCAGACACTCGGTGCTTGAATACGGCAGATTGGTGCGCCCGCCCTGCAGCGTTGTGGTACCTCCCGCCAGCGCCTTGTATTCGCCGTAGCGGCCGATCTCCATCGCCAGATTGAAATAGTCCGCTCCCGCAAGCACGATCTGCGGATAAGTGATGCGCTGATTGTAGGCATCGTCATAGAAACGCCACTCGTAGCGATCCTTATACGCGCGCGGAATGGGCAGGATGGGATAGATCGCGTACTCGGGATGATTGTGCAGATCGATCAGGCCGGGATAAATTGCGCCACCGGTTTCAACCGTTCTGGCGCGTTCCGCTCCAACCGGCAGCGCCTCGCCCGCCTTGAGCACAGCCTGGATACGTCCCTCGCGTATCCATATTCGTCCCTGCGGGATTACGTCGCCGGCGTCGTTCATGGTAACCACTTTTCCGATCAGCAACAAGCCAGGATCGGCTACGGGTGCGGGGCGCACGCTGGTCGCCGACGTGCCGGCAGGGTCGACCGGATGCACGCAGCCGGCAATCAGGCCTGCAACAAGAAAAAACACCGGCAATTTCAAACGGCTCATGTTCACTCCCTGACAACACAACATCGTTGGACAGCAACGCAAATTGCGATAATCAATCATAGCCTTGAATTGTGACCACACTACTGCCTCCATTTTGATGCCATCCAACAACCAGCCGGGCTTGTTCGAAGACGAGACGCCACCGCTCGCAGACGACAACAGCGTACCCGCTCGAAAACGCGGCATTGAACCGGCAGCGGTGGACGCGACAGCGGCAGATCTGGCAGCAAGGCTGTCGTCAAGGCTGCATCTCGGTACCTCGTCCTGGTCATTTCCCGGCTGGCAGGGCCTGGTCTATGCGGGCGAACACAGCGAATCGTCGCTCTCCCGCAACGGCCTGGCCGCCTATTCCCGTCATCCGCTGTTGCGATCAGTAGGGATCGACCGTACTTTTTACGCACCGATTGCCGAAGCCGACTACGCACGCTATGCCTCGCAAGTTCCCGATGGCTTTCGCTTCCTGGTCAAGGCGCCGATGGCAATCACCAGTTCCTATCTGCGGGATGACGAAGGCAAATTCAGCGACAGTCCGTTTTACCTTGACGTGGAATACGCCACTCGCGAGTTCGTTCAGCCGTGCATGGCGGGCCTATCGGGAAAAGCTGGACCGCTGGTATTCCAGTTTCCGCCACAGGGGCGCGATGTCACCCGCCATCCCGATCCGTTCATCAATCGCCTGTATCGTTTCCTGAAAGCCCTGCCCGCAGGGCCACTCTATGCCGTTGAGGTCCGCGACCCGGAGTTACTGACTGATCGCTTCTTCATGTGCCTGAAAACCACCGGCGCGCGATTCTGCGTGGCCAGTCACGCGCGCATGCCCGCCCCCAGCAGGCAAATCGAACTGGCGAATAGCGTCATGGGCACTGGAGACTTTATTGCCCGCTGGAGCCTGCATTCTGGATTCAAGTACGAAGACGCAAAATCGCGTTACTCCCCCTTCAACAAACTGGTGGACGAAGACCTGGACAGCCGCGAGAGCCTGGCTCGCGCCTGCATGCTGGCCCTGAATAACGGCTTTGATGCCTATGTCATTGTCAACAACAAGGCCGAGGGGTCAGCCCCACTCAGTATCGGCAAGCTGGCGCAGTGCATGCTCGATCTGGCTTGAAAACCGGTTTTGCGGCCCCACCCTGCTTTCATGATGTCCTCGCTGCTTAATCCACTGGCGCGCATGATGCGCAAGGCACGAGCCATGGTGACCCGGCCGGTTCCGCTGATCGATGAACGCTTGTGGGACCAAGCCACATCGCAGTACCGCTTCGTCAAGCTGTTGTCGGCCGAGGAAAAGCGGCGCCTTAGATTGATCGCGTCCGATTTCCTGGCAAGAAAGACTTTCACCGGCGCAGATGGCTTCGAAATCGACGATCTGGCAAGAGTACGAATTGCCGCACAGGCCAGCATCCTGGTGCTGGAGCTCGGCGTGCGTAACTACGATGGCTGGTCGGAGATTGTGGTCTACCCGGGGCAATTCGCCCCGCAGCGGGAAGTCATGGACGAAAGCGGTGTGGTGCACACCACGCGTGACCCACTTGCTGGCGAGGCCTGGCTGAACGGCCCGGTGGTACTGTCGTACGACGACGTGGCACGCACCGGCGACACCGGATATGGCATGGCGGCGTGGTCGACGCACAATGTCGTCATCCACGAGTTCGCCCACAAGCTGGATATGCTCAACGGCGAACCCAACGGTTTTCCGCCATTGCATCGCGGAATGAATCGCGAAACCTGGAAGCGCGCTTTCATGAGTGCCTACCTGGCGTTCTGCGAGGATGTCGACCGCGCCGACGCACTGGAGCACCGCGACGGCGGCGCCGCGCTCCACACCTTACCGCTGGACCCTTATGCGTCGGAAAGCCCGGCAGAGTTCTTCGCCGTCATTTCCGAGTCGTTTTTTGAAACACCGCTGGTTGTCGAATCGGCATTCCCCGACGTGTATCGGCAACTCAAGATGTTCTATAGACAGGATCCATCCGCACGCGAACCACGGCAAAGCTGAAGGTCATTCGCAACCGCCGCTCCCAGTAGAATGCGGGCTATGAAGACCGGATTGGCCACACAGGAATCCCCTACCCGCACTGGCCTCGTCGTCATCACAGTTGTCGCACTGGTTACCGCCGCGTTTGCGCCCACGCTGGGAGACTATTTTCTCAGCGACGATTTTTCCTACGTTTATCAGCTCGCCGAGCAGCACGGCAACGGACAGCTTCTTTCCGATGTCGCATCCCAATTCACACGCGGACTGACCTCAGGCAGCGACTTCTACTATCGCCCTCTGACTTACGCGTCGTTTGCACTCGACTATTTGGTCCATGGCGCATCACCGTTCGGCTTTCGCCTGACCAACCTGCTGCTGCACGCTGCCAATGCCGGCATGGTCGCCGCTTTATTCATAGTGATTGCCAGCCGGCTTGGCCTTGGCCCGGCAAATTTCGGCGCCTTACTGGCGGGACTCCTGTTCGGGCTGGCACCCTCATCGCTGGAAGTTGCGGCATGGGTATCGGGACGATTCGATGCGCTGGCAACTTTTTTTCTGTTGCTCAGCCTTCTGCTGTTCGTTCGCAAAGATCGCTGGCGGCATCTGGGCGCGGCCGCCCTTGCGATGGCGCTGATGTCCAAGGAATCCGCCGTGCTGGCCGTGGTGTATGCCGGCCTGATTGCACTTGTACTGCAACCGCTAGCCGCATCGAATGCAACATGGCGCGAACGAATCCGGCAGGCGGCAAGGTTGATGCTGCCCTTTGTGATTATCATCACCGCATATTTTGTCTGGCGCTGGTATATCTTCGGGACGCCATTCAAGGTTTACGCCAACTCAAACAGCCTGCCTAACCTGGTCAGTGGTGCCTGGCTGCGCACGATGGGTTCTTTCCCGGACTGGTTTCGCGCACTCACTGACGATTCGCTGCTCTCACGGGTAATGCTTGCCGGCGTGGTCGCGAGCATCTTGCTCTCGCTACGCGCTGCAATGCGGCATACCGGTGCCCGCTGCATGATTCTGCTGTGCGGCGCAGCATTGCTGATTGCCTACGCGCTGGTGTTTTCAAACAATCCCGGTTTCGCCTCCGACGGACAGCACGGTCGCCTGTTTTATCAGATGCTGATCCCCGCATCCTGGCTGCTGGCGCTACCGCTTGCCATGCTGCAGCCCCCGCACTCGGCGCTCGCACCAGCCATGTCGCGCATGCTGAAGTCCTTGCCGATTGTCGCCAGCGTGCTCCTGCTCGCCACCGCATCATTGCTTGGGCTTGCCGCGAT
>JAEUNB010000030.1 GCA_016790625.1 Betaproteobacteria bacterium
ATCAGCCGCCGGTAGCGCGTGGCGTCGCTGTACATGCTGGCCATTTCGCGCAGTTCGATCACGCGGTTATGCGCATAGACCGTGTTGATCAGGTGCCAGGTGGCGAGGTCGAAATAGACCTTGCCGGGCACGCGCCGCCCGCCGGGGCCGCTCGAACCGAAGCCCAGCTCCGGCATGACCGCGGCCAGGTTCACCGAGTGGTCGAAGTCGGTACCGGCGACGTGGATGCCGTGGTTGGCGAGGATGTCGCGTTGCCGGTCGATCAGCGCGTGGCGGCTGGGGCCGACACGCACCACAGAGAAATCGGACGTGCCACCGCCGATGTCGGCCACCAGTACCAATTGCTCTTCGTCGATGCCCGATTCGTAATCCAGCGCGGCGGCGATCGGCTCATACTGAAATGCAACGTCGCGGAAGCCGGCGGCTTGTGCAGCGGCGGCCAGCGTGGTTTCCGCCTTGGCGTCGCGCTCGTCGTTGTTGTCGACGAACCATACCGGGCGGCCGACGATGGCGCGGGTGAGCGGACCGTCGTGCTGTGCCTCAGCCACGCGTTTCAGGTGTTTCAGGTAGCCGATCACCACATCCAGATATTTAATGCTGATGCCGTGGCCGATTTCGGTGGTTTGCTCCATCAGGTCGGAACCGAGGATGCTCTTGATCGAACGCATCAGCCGACCGTCGTAACCATCGACATAGGCCTTGACCGCTTCGCGGCCGAAGCAGCGCGTCTCGTCCTCGGCGTTATAGAACACGGCGGTGGGCATGGTGCGAAAGCCGGGTTCGAGCTCGACCAGTTTCATGCCTTCGGCGTGCGGGATGCCGATGGCGGAATTGGAGGTGCCGAAGTCGATGGCGCAGTAGTCTGCGTGAGGTGTGGCGGGCATGGGAGGCGGGGGCTTGAAACGGGGGACGCGGATTATAGCGGAGCGAAGATGGCGCGGCCAAGTGTTTATTGCGAAAATAAAACTCCAGCACTGGCGCGGCTCTCCGGCCAGAAATGACCTGTGAGCCTCGCCAGTGCTGGAGTTTTATTCCGTTATGCGGGCTGGTGGCTAGCCCGGACTATCTTCGCAGCCTACCTGCCGCAGGAAGTCAGCGATGGTCTTGCCCGGCTCGTCGCGGAACTGGCGTTCGCGCACGGTCAGCGTGCGCATGCGATCCAGCCGGAACATGCGGAAATCCTGGCGCAGCTCACACCATGCAGCCAGCGTCCAGCGCTCGCCCCAGAAGTGCAGGGCCACGGGGCGCAATTCGCGGCTCGATTCGCGCTTGTCCTCGGTCACATAGTCGATAAACACGAACTGGCGCGCGCGGATTGCTTGGCGCAGCGTCTCGAAGCGTTCCGCTACCACGCGATCGATGTGGAAGTCCGGCACGTAGATCTGCGTGGTCTCGAGCGCCGCGCGGCGATTGTCCGGCAGCACGGCAGCGATTTTTTCCAGCGCGCGCTCGGCGCTGCGCGCAAGCTTCTGCCCACCATAGGCGCCGGCCATGCGCGCGCCGACCAGCAGCGCCTCAACCTCGTCGTAGTCGAACATCAACGGCGGCAGGTCGAAGCCTTTTTTCAGCGCATAGCCGATGCCGGCCTCGCCCATGATCGGCACGCCGGACAAAGACAAGTCCTGCACATCGCGGTAAATGGTGCGGTCGGAGACTTCCAGCCGCTGGGCAAGATAGTGTGCCGTGGTCAACCGCCGGCCGCGCAGGATCTGGACGATTTCAAACAGGCGGTCGGCGCGGCGCATCTAAGTTTTCTTCCTGGCCTTGCCCCACTTGCCAATGTCGCTGTCGAATTTCCAGTTCCACCATTTCAGTTTTTCCGGATCATGCCTGCTGTTTGATGCGTAATAGACCGCGCAGCGGAAGGTATACAGCACGCAGGGGTCCTGATAGCCACCCGTCATGCCGGCCAGCTGCTTGTACATCGCCTCCGGGCTTTTCCCCTTCAAGTCCGAGATTTTGGTGATGCCCATGTCGATCAGGTCCTGCGCGATGCTGGGTCCGACGCTGGGAATTTCCTCCAGTTCGGAGCGTTCGCGCTTTGCCGGCCTGGACTTGGCTACCTTAGCCGCCATGGCCTGCCTTGAAATGCGGGTTTTCGATAATGCCGACGACGTTGTCGAAGGGGGTGAAAAACGAGGCCACTCGAATACCGTCGCCCACATCCGTGATCTCCTCATTGGGTTTTGCGCCGAGTGCAAGCAGGCGCGCGTATTCGGCGGTGATGTCGGGCGTGCCCCAATAAGTGGAGACGCTGCCCGGGCGCTTATCGTCAGGCCATACGCCCAACTCGTAGCCGCCGACCTCGAAGCCGACATAAAACGGTTCATTGAAATAGGGAGGATGGCCCGCGACCGAGGTGAACCACTCGACTGCCTTGGGCAGGTCGCCCGGCGGGACGTGATAGATGACAGTACGCAGGCCTTGGAACATGTTTTCCCCTTTGAAAATCGCTGTGCTGCGAAAAGAATTCTGGACTTAGCCTACTGACAACGTATTGTCAGCAGGTGGCAGTTGAGGCGGATCAGACGTAGGCCAGCATGCGGCCGCACAGAATCACGGAGAGCCAGATCGCGATCGACGCGGCGGTCATCAGCCGCGCGCTCAACGGTGCAGTGGCACTAGTGTCCCATTCGGTCACGCTGCGATACGGGCCGGCATGGAATGCCAGGGCGTTGCAGCCGGCGAGGAAAATCAATCCCAGCTTCAGCATGAACACGCGATTGGCAAGGAACTCCGTTGGCTGGGTGGCGAACAGCAGCGCACCGGTCGGCACGACGATCAGGACGGCCCCAAGTGAAAACGGCAACAGGAATTTCGACAGCGCGCGAACGGAAATGGTCTTCGCCATGCCCAACACACGCAGGTCGAACATCACTACCGAGCCGACGAGGATCACGAAGCCCCAGATGTGCGCCGTCTCGACCAGCGGAAACAGCCAGGTCGAACTTTTCATCAGCGCCGTCAGCGGGAACTCCGGCGGCGTGATGGGGGCCGTCATAATGCGATGAGTTGCTGGCGATTACCGCAGCTCAACGGTCTTGTCGCCGAATGTGATGCGCTCTGCCCGCATCTCCTCGGCCTTTTCGCGATTCTGGTAGCCGACCACCGTCACCTTGTTGCCGGGTTTCAAGGCGTCCTTCGGCAATCCCCGGCTCTCCATGCGCGAGGGCGGCGCCAGGATCACCAAGCGTGTCTTGCCCGCCAGGTCCAGCTTGACGAAGCCATGCGGGTGGTCGTAGCCGTATTCCTTGATGGTGCCGGTCTCGGTCAATGGTTTGGTCTGGTCGTATTCGCTCCAGCCATGGTGGGCGAGGGCGGCGATGGAAAACAGTGCCGTTGCAAACGCGGCGAGTGTCTGGAGAATGAACTTGCGCATGGGACCTCCTGTGGGCGGAAACGGTTAGTGGGCAAAAATCGATAGTGTGTAGTTTCGCAGGGTAACGCCAATTTGTGCGTCACCACTGACCTCGTTGTTGAAGCTGAAATTGTCGATGGCATAGTCTGAAAGTTCAGCCGACAGCAAAGGGTCGAAAGTACGAGCCTTTGCCAGTACCTGACGAAAATCTTCCGGACGCAAGCGGAACCTGAATTGCGTATTGCCGGCGTTGCAAAAAGCGGGCTCGTCATTGGTGTTGCAGACGAACGATTGTCCCGAAATGCGCAGCCCGAAAGCCGGATTGCTGCGAAAGGTGGTGGAGACAATGGCGTTGCCGACGCCAAAATCCTTGCCCGAAAAATCATCCTCCGGTCGGGTGGGATGAGGCGAAACGGAGGCTGCGCCGATTGTGAGATAAAAGTTACGCCGGCTTCGCGTATCGATCAGTTCGATCACCGGATGACTCTGCGCAAAGCTCTGGTCATTGGTCTGGCCCGCAGTCCGGCGGAATGTTTTCACTAGAATCTCGAATGACAGTTCCAAGTCGCGAGTCACACCATCTCGCCAAGGCATGACGCGGCGATCAACTTCACCACCGGACGGCGGCGTGGTGGTGAATTGATATAGCGGATTGACGCTGGTGGCGGGAATCGCCGTGGAACGATCGACGGTGTTGACGTAAAGCCCAATCTCGCTTGAGGCGGCTTTGGTCTGGGCAAAGGAGCGGGCATCGATTTCATACAGCGTGCCGCCGGTCTGGGCGGTATGCACCTGGCCGCTGGTGCCAGTCCGTCGCGTAAAGGGAATGACCAGTGGATCGGTTGGTACTTGCTGGTCCAGCGGAATAATGCGCGGCATTTCCGGCTGCTGGTTGATGCCGACGCAGCCGCCGAGGCCGGTAACCTCATCCTCGCACAAGGCGCTTCGTACCACGCGCGCTGGTACCACAGTGTATGTCGCCACCAGAGTTTCGGTTGGCGTGGCCGGTGGAGGCGGCGACGTCGGCGCAGAGTCGCCGCCACCTCCGCCACAGCCCACCAGCATCGTCGCAATCATCGTAGCCGCGACAAGAAGACGGTGGGCTGGGAAAATCGGCCGAGCCATATGAACGGCTACTTCTTCCAATCCGGGTGTGCTTCCCGCAGTTCCTGCTGCTGTTCGATCAGCGCTTGATAAAACGCCATTCTGCCGGCGTTGACCTTGCCTTGTTCGGCGGCCGCCACCACGGAGCATCCCGGCTCGGTCAGATGCAGGCAGTTATTGAATTTGCAGGTGCCGATATAGGGACGGAATTCCGGCATGGCGAACGCAATGTCCTCATCGCTCATGTGGAACAAGCCGAAGGACTGCAGGCCCGGCGAATCCATGATGGCCGAGTCTTCATCAAGGTGATAAAGGCGGGTATAGGTGGTGGTGTGCTTTCCGGAGTCGAGTGCCTCCGAGAAATCGCCTTCTTTCGCAACGTCACGCATCACCAGATTGTTCACGGTGCGGGACTTGCCCATGCCGGACTGGCCGACCAGCAAGGTGCGTTTGCCTTTGAGTAGCGGACGCAAGGGTTCAATATCGAACTTGGCCGACATCGGCAGCACCTCATAACCGATTTCTTCCAGATGAGCAATGCTTTTGCGCGCCGCTTCAAACTCCGGCATATCCTTTTTGTTCAGCATAATCAGCGGTGCGATTTGCGCGGCATCGCAGGCCACCAGACACATGTACAGGAAGGTTTCACTGAACGTTGGGCGTGGCGCAATGATGACGATGGCCTGATCGATATTCGCTGCAAGCGTCTTCTGCCGCCATGCATCGGTGCGGAAAAGCACATTGCGGCGCTCGTGCACTTCGTCGATGCGCGCATGGCCCGGACTGGTGATACTCAATTCGACTTCATCACCACAGGCCACATCCTGCTTCTTGCCTTTGCGCACGCACACCAGTTGAGTGCGGTCCGGCAGCTCTGCCAGATATTCGCGGCCAAAATCGCCGGTGACGAGGGCGCGCATCAGAGGGCAAACAGCGCGTCGAGTTTGGCTGCGCAGATGAAGTCGTTAAGCGTGATTCCGCCAGCGTCGTGGGTGGAGTACGCCACCACACACTTGTTGTAATGCACCGACATGTCAGGGTGATGATCTTCGCGGTGCGAGATCCACGCCGACGCGTTCACGAACGCCATGGTTTCGTGATAGTTCTTGAACGAGTAGGTCTTGCGAATTTCGTGATCAACCTTCTGCCAGCCACTCAGCGTATTCAGGTGCGACTGGATGTCCTCGGTAGTCAACGCTTTGGCTTGACCACCGGGTGCGCATTTCATCTGTGCAAGATTCATGGTTTATGCAGTCTGCAGTGATTTGAGGTGGGCGATGCGGATCGATGCCGGAGGATGCGAGTCGTAAACCGCTGAGTGCAACGGATCCGGTGTCAAGGTGGATGCGTTGTCACGATAGAGCTTGACCAGCGCGGTGATCAGATCGTTTACCTCCGTCTGCGAAGCCGCATAGGCATCGGCCTCGAACTCGTGTTTGCGCGAGATCAGGCTGCCGAGCGGTGTCATCCAGAATGTGAATACTGGCAGCACGAGGAAAAACAACACCAGCGACACCGCAACATGTGGAGCGGCGCCATCGAATGGGATGCCCAACCCTTTATAGAACCATGGCTTGTCGATCACCCAGCCCATCAGCGCCAGGACGACAAAGGTGATGGCGAACTGACTGACGATGCGCTTGACGATATGTTTGCGCTTGAAGTGTCCCAGTTCGTGGGCCAGCACCGCTTCGATTTCGGTGGGTGTCAGCCGCTCGATCAGGGTGTCGAAAAATACGATGCGCTTGGTCTTGCCGAATCCGGTGAAGTAGGCATTGCCGTGGCTGGAGCGCTTTGAGCCGTCCATGACAAACAGGCCGCTGGAGGTAAAGCCGCAGCGTTTCAGCAGTGCCTCGATGCGCTCTTTAAGACTGGCATCGGACAAGGGGCTGAATTTGTTGAACATCGGCGCGATGAAATTGGGATAAATCGCCAGCATGGTGAGGCTGAAACCCAGCCACACCAGCCAGACATACAACCACCACAGGCTGCCCATTTTTTCCATCAGCCAGAACACCACCAGCAATAACGGGATTCCGATGGCCGCTGACAGGACCAGGCCCTTCACCATATCCAGCAGATAAAGCTGCCAGGTCATCTTGTTGAAACCGAAGCGGCTTTCGATCACAAACGTGCGACACAGATCAAAAGGTGTGGAAACGATGCTGGAGACAATGCCGAGCAGGGCAAAAATGAGCAGGCCCGGCAAATAGCGATGAGATGCAAAGTCGCCTGCCACCTGCGAAATCAGCAGCAAGCCGCCGCCTAGCGTGAGCCCGAGCAACAGCAATGCATCGACACCGCTTTCGATCAAGCCCAGCCGGTTGCGGGCGATGGTGTAGTCGGCCGCTTTCTGGTGCGCTTCCAACGTGATCGATTCGGTGAACTCTGCCGGTACTGCGTGGCGGTTGGCGGCGATGTGCCGGATATGGCGTAGCGAAAGCCAGACGCCGACGCCGAAGCTCAACAGTAAAAACAGTAGAAAAACAAGGGTAAAAAGCTGGGAAGTCATGAATGGAGGGGCGGTTGAATCATGAGAAAATAGCGTATTCCCCATTTTACGGTGCATTTGTGCTGCAAATGCATACTCCCACATGGCCCAAGACCAAAACAATCTGATCTGGATCGACATGGAAATGACGGGCTTGTCGCCGGAGAACGACCGCATCATCGAGGTCGCGCTGGTAGTGACCGACGCCCAGCTCAACACCATCGCCGAGGGGCCGGTGCTGGCCGTACACCAGCCGGATTCAGTGCTCGACGGCATGGATGCTTGGAACAAGTCCACGCACAAAAAGTCAGGCTTGATCGACAAGGTCAAGGCATCCACGCTGAACGAAGCCCAGGTCGAGGCGCAGATGATCGAGTTTCTGAAGGAGCATGTGCCGGGCAGTACCTCGCCCATGTGCGGAAACTCGATCTGCCAGGACCGCCGTTTCATGGCGCGCTCAATGCCGGCGCTGGAAGCGTACTTCCACTACCGCAATCTCGATGTATCGACTTTGAAGGAACTCGCCAAGCGCTGGAAGCCGGAAATCATGTCCGGAATGAAAAAACACGGCAAGCACGAAGCGCTGGCGGATATTTACGAGAGCATTGAAGAATTGAAGTATTACCGGGAGCATTTTTTGAAGGTGTAGCAGGCGCATCGAACCCGCGCGCCTTATGCGGCGCGGGTGCATACAATTCAGAAAAACAGGACCGATAACGGATGGCGTTTTTTGTGCGCAGATTGGCCTCGGCCATTTGCCTGATCCTAGCTGCGGGTTTGTTGTCGATAAGCGCTGGTGCGCAGGTTCCCTCGCTGGCATGGCAAAAGTCCATTTACGGCCATGGCAATACCGACGCCGTACCCGGTGGCGCGGACTTTGTGCTCGGCAAGCGGTCGATGGCGGTTGACGCGAGCGGCAACGTCTACGTTACCGGCAGCAGTTCCAATGGTTCGAATGCCGATTTTCTGACGATCAAGTACAACGCCGCCGGCGCAATCCAATGGCGTGCGGTGGCGAATGGCAGTGCCAACAGTGCGGACGTGGCTTATGCACTGGCGCTCGATGGTTCCGGTAATGTGGTGGTGACGGGCACCAGTTATGCCGCCGGGTTGGCCAACTATTTGACGGTCAAGTACGACAATAACGGCAGCGAGTTGTGGCGAGCCACGTTCAATGGCGCGCAAAACGGTGACGACGAAGCTTATGCCGTGGCGATTGATGCCGGCGGAAATATCTATGTCACGGGCACATCGTTCAACGGAACGGCCTACGATTTTGGCAGTGTGCTGGACTTCCTCACAATTAAGTACAGCCCGTCCGGAGCACAGCTCTGGACCCGGCGCGTGACCGGCACCGATCGAGGCGTCGATCGGCCTAACGCCATCGCGGTCGATGGCAGCGGCAACGTCGTCGTCGCCGGCTATAGCTACAGCGGTAGCAGTGCCGGCAACGATTTTCTGACGGTCAAGTACGACACCAGTGGCAACGAGCTCTGGCGGGCGACGTTCGATGCGGCAGGCGGCAGCGATCTGGGCTTTGCACTGGCCATCGATGCGAGCGGGAATGTGTACGTTGCCGGTCAGGGGTTCAATGGAACGGACAACGACTACCTGACGATCAAGTACGACGCGAGCGGCGCCAAGCAGTGGCACCGCATGGCCAACGGAACCGGCAATGCTGGCGATATTGCCTATGCGGTGGCGGTGGACGCAAGCGGTAATGTCATCGTTCATGGCCAGAGCGATCTCGCCAGCGGCGGATTGCCTGGCCCGGCCAACCCCAAGTACATGACGGTCAAGTACGACGCGGCAGGGACCGAGCTGTGGCGTGCGACAACGAACGGCTCGGGTACCGGCTACGATATTTCATCCGCCTTAGCGGTGGATGCGGCAGGCAATATCTATGTGACAGGCTATGACGGCAGCGGCGTGTTGCTCAGCCTGAAATATGGCCCGGCCGGCGGCGCGCCTGCATGGAGCAGCAGCATCGCCGGCGCGGGCAGCGCCAATGGTGCGGCCCTGGTATCGACGGTCATCGACGGTACCGGCAACGTTCATGTCGCCGGATATCAGGGGAGCGGAACCGGCAATGACTTTCTGGTTGTCAAGTACGACGCCAGCGGCGCGGAACAGTGGCGCGCCAATGAGGGACAGCATATTGGAATCAGTACGGCGTTTGCGTCGGATTTGGTCGGGCGTGATGCGATGAAGGTAGATGCGGCCGGCAATATCTACATCACCGGGCGCAGCAACTATGGTGCCGGCAGCGATTACCTGACCGCCAAGTACGACCTGTCCGGCAATGAGTTATGGCGCGCGATGGCCAACGGCCCGGGCAACAATATCGATCAGCCTTATGCATTGGCAGTGGACTCCGGCGGCAATGTTTACGCGACCGGCGACTCCTATGCCAACAGCCGCAGCGGCATGCTGACGGTGAAGTACAGCGCGAGCGGCATCGAACAATGGCGCGTGGTGGCCAGCGATGGTGCAACGGAAAGTGTGTCGGCGCGCGTGCTGGCGGTCGATTCGGCAGGCGACGTCATCGTTTCCGGCTTGAGCTTCAACGGTTTCGACTTCCTGACGGTGAAGTACAACGCGAACGGCGTCGAGCAATGGCGTGCAAAGGCCAATCGCGCTGCCGACGGCATCGATACGCCGGTTGCCATGCTGACCGATGCCGCGCGCAACGTATATGTCACTGGGCGCAGCGCCGACGGCATCAACAATGGCTACCTCACCGTCAAATACAACGCCAGCGGACAGGAGCAGTGGCGTGCGCTGGAAAATGCTTCCATCGACTATGTGGCCAAGAGAAATTATGCTATGGCACTGGATGCCAACGGCAATCTGGTGGTGGCGGGCGATGCGGTCGTCAAGTACGACGGCACCGGTGCTTTCTTGTGGAGAGTGGAGCCCACCTTTCAACCACAGCAGGTCGCCATCGATGCCAGCGGAAATATCTTTATGGCCGGTACGCGTGGCATGGCGGCCAAATACAATGCCGCCGGTGTCGAGTTGTGGAGTCGCGCAGTAAGCGGCACGGCAGATGCCAACGATGCGATTCGCGCCATGACCATCGACGCAGACAGCAATGTCTACGTCAGCAATCAGAATTACGCGTTGGGAAATACCGACTACATGACCGTCAAGTACAACGGCGCCGGAGCGGAGCAGTGGCGAATCGTCACGCCGACCCAGGGGGGCGCTTATTTTTCCGCCGCTGCGTTGGCGGTAGATGCTGCGCGCAGTGTGATACTGGCCAGCAATTCGATCTCGACCGGCAGCCCGACCGCAATGTCGCTCAGCAAATATCGCGTGGTGACACCGGCACCGACCATCACGGCGGCTGTCGCCGGCAACAGCCGCGCGACGGTTACCTTCCTGCCACCGGCAAGCGATGGCGGCGTACCGATTGTCAGTTACACCGTGTCATGCGACCCGGGCATGGCGGCGACGGGTCCTGCCTCTCCCATTGTTGTTGCCGGATTGAGCAATGGCGTTACCTATCAATGCTCGGTAACGGCCAACAACGCGCTGGGCGCCAGCCTGCCTTCTGCCGCGCTGAGCGTGACACCTTCGGCAACGGCGCCGCTGGTGCTGATCGACGTGGTGTCGCGCAAGACCCATGGCAGCGCCGGAGATTTCGACCTGCCACTGGAAACACTGCCGGCCATTGGTGGCGCAGTATCGGTTGAGCCACGCGCAATCGGCGCCGGGCACACAGTCGTCTATCGGTTCAGCGATATCGTTTCGAGCAGCGGGACCGCTTCCGCAGTCGGTGCGCAATCGATGCCGGTGGGTACGATTTCGTCGGTAACCGTTTCGGACAACAGCGTGCTGGTTACGTTGACCGGCATTGCCGATGGTCAACGGGCAACCGTGTCGCTCAGCGGCGTTAATGTCAGCACCAGCGCGACGGTGTCGCTGGGTTTCCTGGTGGGCGACGTAAACAGCTCACGCTCGGTCAACGCCAGCGATATCAGCGGTGTGAAGGCGCGCATTGGCCAGACAGCCAACACGTCAAATTTCATGTTTGATTTCAACACTTCGGGCGTTATCAATAGCGCCGATCAGTCTGCCGCAAAGGCCCGATCCGGCGCCGTTCTTCCTTAGCGGAAAATCACTAAACACTAGAGCTGGCGCGGCGCTCAAGAGCCTTTCGTGCCAGAGGCCGCGCCAGTGCTGGAGTTTTGCACGCCGCATCAGGCGCCAACAATGATCCGGTGATGCACCGAACTTGCGTTTCCGGATAGGCTGGCTGTATCGCAAGCGAGTTTGGCACCGTCTTCGCTGACAATCGGACATGCTGCAGAAAATGTCTTATCGCTGCTGCTGCCACCGATAAACCTGCCATAGGTCCGTCAGATGATGACAATTTTCGTCAAGCTCCTGCGTCGCGCTGCAATCGCGTTGTGCGTTACCGCACACCTGCCGCTTGCTGCCCAGACCATTCCGCCGATTCCCACCGGGCATCCACGCATCCTGCTGGTGGGGGCGGAGTTGCAGCGGTTGCGTGAAGATCTGAACAACGGGGCGGCTTACGCGACCCGCTTCCGCTCCATGGTAGACAACGCGGTCGGCGGCGCCAACATCTACGACTACAAGCCATGGTATTCGGCCATGATTGGCGTGATTCGCGGCAACACCACCTATCCGCAGTACTGCGCACACGCGGTTAACCGTACCGAGGCATTCGTTGTTTCTGAAGAAGCCGTCATTGCCAGTGGGCAGCGGGCAACGGTGTCGTACGACGTCTACCTTGAGGTCGGCGATCTGATCGGCAATGTGATGCTGGTGTACGACTGGTGTTACGACGTTTTGACGCCGACGCAGCGGGCACGTTGGCTGGACTATTCAAGTCGTGCTGTAACCAACGTCTGGGATCCCCCCAATGCGCGGTGGGGCAGCGTTTCACACCCATGGAACGGATGGTCGATCAACAATCCGGTCAACAATTATTACTACTCATTTCTGCGTGCGACCATGCTTTACGGAATCGCGGCCAAGCATGATCGTGCCGATGCCGATACGTGGTTGACCCAGTTCCGCACCACCAAATTGAATAATCAGTTGGTGCCGCTGTTCAATAGCGATCTTGCCGGCGGTGGATCGCGCGAAGGCACCGGTTACGGTACCGCGATGAAGGGTTTGTTTCACCTCTACTACATTTGGGAAAAGACTACGGGTGAGCGCATTGCCGACCTCACCACCCATACCGCATCGAGCATGCCTTACCTCGTTCACTCGATGATGCCGACGCGGGATCGTATTGCGCCAATCGGCGACCACGCTAGGGACTCCACGGCGACTTTTTATGACTACCAACGCGAATCGCTGATGGCGTTGTCCACGTTGTATCGCGGCTCGCCAATGGCCCGCCGTGTGCGAGCCGAGTTGGCAGCGTCGACGGTTCCGCAGATGCAGGACTCATTCAATATTGTCTATGACTATTTCTACGGTGGCACCGATGCCGGGACAGCCGCCAATCTGAACACGGTGTATCGAGGTGCCGGCACCGGACATCTTTTTGTGCGCTCGGCGTGGACGACGAATGCAACCTGGTTGGGTTTTTTGACCGGGCCTTACACCGAGTCGCATGCCCATCCGGATGGGCTTTCGCTTCTGCTATTCAAGAACGGCTGGCTGGTCAACGACGCCAATATGCAGTCGCATAGCGGCTTGCAGAATGTGCAGGAAGCTCACGCACTGGTGACGCAACGGGTGGGCGGCACGGTCGTCCGGATGTACGAGACCACCTCGTCCAGCGCCCAATTGACCGCGCTTTCACAGCGGCCACTGTATCTGTACGCTGCCGCGAATCAGGGAACGTTGTTCAATCACCCAAGTACGGGCAATCCCGGTGTGCAGTCGAAGCGGGAAATTGTTTATGTCAAACCGGATGTGGTTGTCGTTTTTGATCGTGTGCAATACACGCCGGGCAGTTCGGTCAAAACCTTTCAGTTGCCGACCCCTTACTTGCCGACGATCAGCGGTCGCACAGCCACCGTTGGCAATGGTGTGAGCAGCCTGCGCTTGCACGCTGTCGCGCCTGCCAGCGCGACGTTGAGTACAACTTCCTACGCCGCCCTCGATCCCGATTTCACTGGTGGTGGCCATCGGATTGATGTCTCAGTGACGGGCAGCGGCGAAACCAAATTCATGAACGTTCTCTCCATCGACAACGCCGCCGCCACGGTTACAGGATCGCCAACCGACAGCGGCGAGGTCACCATTACATTGACTGACGGACGCAGTGTGTTGCTACGCTTCAATGCGTCGGCCCCCGGCGGTACGATAGAGATTCGCGATGCTGGCGGCCAGGTAGTGGTATCGGAACCACTGGCCGGCACGGTGGAGACGATTGCGGAAACGATACCGACGCAGGAAACGCTGACGGTCAGCAAGACCGGGACTGGTGGGGGCACGGTCAGTTCGTTGCCAAGTGGAATCAACTGCGGCAGCACTTGTTCCGCTGTGTTCAATAGCGGCACCGGCATCACGTTGAGTGCGATTCCGAACATTGGCTCCAGCTTTGCGGGCTGGAGTGGTGGTTGTTCCGGTACGGGAAACTGCCAGATTACACTCGCCGGTGCGACGGCAGTTTCAGCGATATTTACGCTGATTCCGCCAACAGTACCTGGCGCGCCCACTGCCTTCATGGGAACCGCCGGCAATCAGCGTGTCATCGTTGGCTTTGCGCCGCCCGCAATAAACGGTGGCGCACCGATTACCGGCTACACCCTGACCTGCACGGCGGGAAGCTTTACCGGCAGCGCCACCGGTGCGGCATCGCCACTGGCGATAGGCGGCCTGACCAATGGCACGGCCTACGATTGTTCGGTGACGGCAAGCAATGCGGTTGGCAGTGGCGCGGCATCCGCGCCAATTTCGATAACGCCTACTTCTGGTGCAACCTTGACGCTGGTCGGCGCGTATTCACGCAAGACGCACGGTGCAGCGGGGCCGTTCGATTTGCCGCTGACCCTTGGCGAGGGAATCGATGGTGCCATCACCGTGGAGCCGCGCAGCGAAGCCAACGGCCATACGCTGTTGTTGCAATTCAACGATACGGTCGGCTCCGTCGGTACGGTATCGGTGCTTGATGCATCGGCAACGATTGCCGGCAACGCAACCGCATCGGCGTCCGGTTATGTCGTCACCGTTCCGATTCAAGGCATAGCGGATGGCAAGCGGGTAACGGTCACTGTCAACGGTGTGAACGGCGGGCCTGCGTTCAGCGTCGCGCTCGGCTTCATGGTCGGGGACTTCAATCACACCCGCGCCATCAACGCCAGCGATATCAGCGCGATGAAGCAGCATGCGGTACAAGTCGTCAACGCACAGAACTACTTGTTCGACGTGAACGTCGATGGTCTGATCAATGGCGCCGATATGTCGGCAACCCGCACTCGATCGGGCAGGGTTTTCAACTAGAACGAAACTCCAGTACTGGTGCGGGTTTCCGAGCAATTTTGGCCTGGAAGCCGCACCAATGCTGGAGTTTTAGTCCAGCCAGCCCTTGCGCTTGAAGTAGGCGAACGGCACGGCGACCGAGACCACCATCAGTGCCAGCGCGAAGGGATAGCCGTATTCCCAGTCCAGCTCGGGGAAGAAACGCTTGAAGTTCATGCCGTAGATGCTTGCGATCAGCGTTGGTGGCAGCAGTGCCACCGAGGCCACCGAGAAGATCTTGATGATCTTGTTCTGGTTGATGTTGATGAAACCGACCGTCGCATCCATCAGGAAGTTGATCTTGTCGAACAGGAACGCGGTGTGACCATCCAGCGATTCGATATCGCGCAGGATCTGGCGCGCTTCCTCCATCTGTTCCGTTTGCAGCAGCTTTTGCCGCATCAGGAAGGAAACCGCACGGCGCGTGTCCATCACATTGCGGCGGATGCGTCCGTTCAGGTCTTCCTCGTTGGCGATGCGTGCCAGCACCTTGCCGGCTTCAGCGTCGGTCATTTTCTCCGTGAGCACCGAGGCGGAAATTTTCTCCAGTTCTGCGTAAACGCTCTCCAGCGCGTCGGCCGAATATTCGGCGTCGGTGGCGTACAGGTCGAGCAGCACTTCACGCGCGTCCTCGATATAGCCAGGCCGTGTGCGGGCGCGCATGCGCACCAGCCGGAATACTGGCAGGTCTTCCAGATGCAGCGACAGCAGCGAATTGTTCTTGAGGATAAACGCGACCGGCACGTTGCGTGAATCGTCCTCGTTTATTTCCAGCAGAAAGTCCGAGCGCAGGTGCAGCTCGCCGTTCTCGCCTTCGTAGAAACGCGCGCTCGATTCGAGATCCTGCATGTCTTCCAGAGAGGGAAGTTCAAGCTCAAACAGCTCTTTGATCCAGCTACGCTCGGTTTCGGTCGGCGAGACAAGGTCAATCCAGATCGGTTCTGAATTGCGCAGGTCGTCGAGTGTCTCGACATGCAGCTGATTCAGCCGCCGGTTGTTGAGTACAAAAACATTGAGCATGACGCGCTCCAAAAGGTTGCGCGATTGTAGTGCAGGAGTTCAGGCCAATGCCAGTGAAATATCGCCTGCAGCAGGTCAAAAAATGGCTTAACTGCCGATGATGCCGCCGTCGTCCTTGGTGATGACGATGGTGCCCGAGCGCGGCCGTGCGGCGGGGTCTTCCGATGGCCAGCTGCCAATGCGGCCGTTGGGGCTATCCTCGGCAAATTCGCCGGGGTGCTGGATATTCAGAAACGCGGTTTTGCCATCAGGCGTAAACGAAAGCCCGGTAATTTCGCAGCCGCGCGGGCCGGTGAGAAAGCGGCGGATTTCGCCGGTCACGGTATCGGCCGCGAGCAACTGGTTGTTCCCCAGATTGGCATAGACGCCGCGACCGGGCGAACTGGTGTCGGTGCCGATCCACAAGGTTCCGTCGGGCGCAAATTGCATGCAATCGGGGCAGGCGAAAGCATCGCCTTTGACATTGCCGCGATGCTCATTTTCGGCGTGCATGGGGTCGCCGGCAATGACAAACAGGTCCCATAAAAACGTGGTTGCAGCAGCGTTGCCGCCCGCTTCGCGCCAGCGCACGATCTGGCCAAATCGATTGCGCTCGCGCGGATTCGCTGCATCGGCACCGGGTTTGCCCTTCATTCCCCGTTCGCTATTGTTGGTCAGCGATGCGTAGACCTCGCCCGATGTTGGATGGATCACGATCCATTCCGGGCGATCCATTGGCGTGGCACCCACCTGCGTACCTGCGAGCTTGGCATGAATCACCACGTCGGCCTGGTCGGCAAAATCATTCGCTTCGGTAAGCCCGTTCTGACCATGCACCAGCGGAATCCAGACCCCGGTACCGTCGGCGTTGAATTTCCCGGCGTAGAGCGTGCCGTGATCGAGCAGATCGCGATTGGCGGCGCGATTGTTCGGGTTGTATTTGTCGCGCGAGACGAACTTGTAGATGAACTCGAACGCAGTGTCGTCGCCGGTGTAGATCACGACGCGACCGTCTGGCGCAAGCGTGTAGTACGCGCTCTCATGCGCGCAGCGGCCCAGGGCGGTGCGTTTTACCGGCTTTGACGCGGGATCGAACGGGTCGATTTCAACCACCCAGCCGAAACGGTGAAATTCGTTGGGATGCTTGTCGGCATTGAATCGCTCTTCGAACTCGAACCAGCGGGCGCCAGACGTTCTGCGCAGGATGTGCCGCAGCTGTTTCTTGTTTTGCTTGCCGGACGGCATTGCAAACTGGCTGTGGATATTCTCTTCACAAGTGAGATAGGTACCCCACGGTGTGAAGCCATTGGCGCAATTGGAATAGGTACCCAGTATTTCCTCGCCGCGCGGATCGGCCTCGGTACGCATCAAGACATTGCCACGCGCCGGGCCGCCGATCGACATCGGCGTCTGCGCAGTAATCCGCCGGGCGTATTTTGATGGCCGCACCACCTGCCATTCGTTGCCACCGGTCTTCTTAACTTCTATCACGGATACGCCGACACCGTTCAGACATTTTTTGACCTTCTCAGCGGTCCACGTTTCCATCGCATCAGGGAACAGCAGCTTCTGGTCCAGATACTCGTGATTCAGTACCAGCAGGCCGTGGTCCGATGTGTTCGAGCCCAGAGGCAGCGGGAAGAAGTGCATGCCGTCGTGATGCATGCCTGCCTGCAGCGCCTGCTCGTCGGCGGTGTTGGAGGCATCTGGCTTGTAGGGCGGACCATCCGAAATCGGGTCACCCCACGCATACAGCAGGCGAGACGAATACCCTTGGGGGACTGTCACGGTATCCGCGCTGGAGAGCGGTACCGACCGGAAGCCGATGCCGCTTTTGATTGATGCAGTACCTGCGGCAGTTACGCACCCCGTTAACGATGTGCCAATCAATGCCGACAGCCCTGCCATCGACCCCAACGTAATGAACTCGCGGCGGGACAGCCGCAATTCCGCGAGCTCGTCGAGAGCGGGCTGCGGCATCGACATCAGGGTTGTCCGAGGAACAGGTAGAAAATCGGGCTGCGTTGTCGAGCGCGGCCGTAGCCGACGTACAGCGGCCCGAACAGCGTATCAAAACCCACAAACAAGCCAATCGAATTCCGTGTTTCGCTCTTCATCAGTTGCTCGCGGGTATCGGAAACCTTGCCGTACTCCGTTGAAAGACCCACATACAGATTCTTGCCAAACGGGTTGTTGAGCTGAGCCAGACGGCGATAGTAGGTGAGGCGCGCCAGAGCAATATTGCCGCCGAACAACTCACCGGGCGCATATCCCGACAGTTGCAGGAAACCGCCAAGCGAATAGCGGTTGAATTGCGACAAAATGCCGTCGTAAGACTGACCGTAGCGAGCCGCGAATGAAAGCGTATTGTTGCCGATCGAGTAGTTGTCCAGATAGTTGACTTCACCGCGGCGATATTCCGACGTCGCCTTCAGCGACTCCAGGCTGGCGTAATAATCGAGTTCGAACTTGCGTCCCTCGCGGGGAAAGTTGGGGTCATCAACATCGTCATAAACAAACTTGAAGCGTGCGCCGCCTTCCTTGAAACGCCGCTCTGGAAATATGGAAATTCCGACATTCAATTCCGCCGTGTTGCTGGATTGCATCACCCCAAGCCGCATGATGGCGTTGCGGCTGAAATCGAATCCCAGGTCAAGACTGGTGGCGTTGGTGCTCAACTGAAATTGAGTGTCGCGGCGTATCCCGGTAAAGAAATCGACCGGGCGCCGCGAGTATTCGACACCCGGGGTAATGCTGAATGCATTGGCGAGCCCCGACGCGCCAAACGGCTGGAAGAAATATGAAGCGACACGACGATCGCGGCCCAGCTGAAAATCGTTGCGCCACTCGGCCCCGGCGGAATTGAACTGGGTGAGCAGGTAACGCATGAGCAGATTGAAGCGGCCTTCACCGACGGTATCGGCAGCCAGCGAAATGCCGAAGCGCAGATAGTTGGGGCCCCACTGCTTCTCCTTGGCGTCAATGGCCAGCACGTTGAAGCCATCGTCGTTGAGCAGGTTGTAATTTACCCGCTCGTAATAGCCGCTGCCGAATACCCGGCTGACGCCGCGATTCAGTTTTTTGAAGTCGATCGGGTCACCGGGCTTGATCCCCAGTGTTCGTTTCAACTCGTCGGCGTTGGATCGCTCCAGCCCTGCAACGCGAACGGCGTCAATCCGCTCGCGATCGCCCGGCGGCTTCGGTGCCTTGGCCAGTTGCGCATTACGCAAGGCATCGTATTCGCTTTGCGGCAGGCTCAGTACGCTGAGTTTGCCCGCCATGCCGCGTGTCGTCGCGGCACCGATGGTAATGGCGTCGCCCACCAGGCTGAAGTCCGCCGCACCTATCGTGTCCAGCGGCGGCGAGATCAGATGATCGGTGCTCTTCATCGAGTCCAGCGATGTACGTACGTTCTGCTCAGTGAGAATATTGACCATCTGCAGCGAAACGCCGACCAGCGATTGAATGTCCTGCTTCTTCAACAAGGGGGTACCGATGTTGACCACGATGACTACGTCGGCACCCATCTGGCGGACTACGTCGACCGGCAGGTTACGGGTCAGTCCACCATCCAGAAATATGCGATCGCCGATTTGATAGGGCGCGATTGCGCCGGGAACCGACATGGAGGCGCGCATCGCATCGGGCAGCAACCCGCGGTCGAATACCACCATCCGTCCGCTTTCGGCATCGGTGGCCACCGCGCGAAACGGTACCGGTAGGTCATCGAACAACTGGCTGGCCGGTGCATTGCGGGTAATCTGGCTGAATAGCGAATCGAGCTTCTGCCCGGTTATCGCGCCTGGTGGAAGGCGGACGGTGCCATCCTTGACGCCAAGTTCAAGCCGCAACAGGCGATTCTGGTCATCCTCCTTGCGCTGAAAACTCTTGTCGCTGCGCGGGGATTCATCGGTCAGCAGGCGATCCCAATCCTGTCCTACCAACCGCTCCTCAAGTTCCCTGGCCGAAGTGCCGGCGGCGTAGGCTGCGCCTACCAAGGCACCCATGCTGGAGCCTGCAACGTAATGGATTGGGATGCGCAATTCTTCCAGTACTTTGATGACACCGATGTGCGCCGCGCCGCGCGCGCCTCCACCGGATAGCACCAGACCTATCTTCGGGCGCGCTGGGATGTTCGTGGAATCATTGGGCGGCGTTTGCGCGCGCGCCGGGGTGGCGAACAACGCAATTGTGGCAAGCAAAAACGGAAGGGATAAGACCTTGGGGAAAATCACAAGCGTATTGTAACGCGGGAGGTGATGCCTCCCACGTTTGCACCATAGCCGCTTGTCCTAAAGAGCGGCTGGAATTTTGGCAGGCGTTGTTGGCGTAATCCGGAACCAGATCGCGTACAGCGCTGGCAAAAACAGAAGCGTCAACAGGGTGGCGACGAACAGTCCGCCCATGATGGCGACGGCCATCGGGCCAAAAAAATCGGATCGGATCAGCGGGATCATGGCCAGAATGGCTGCCAGCGCGGTCAGTGCGATAGGTCGCAAACGCCGCACCGTTGCGTCGATGATGGCCGTAAACGGCGCATGCCCGGCTTCAATGTCGCGTTCAATCTGGTCGATCAGGATCACGGAATTGCGCATGATCATGCCAAATAAGGCGATGGTGCCGAGCATGGCGACGAAGCCAAACGGTTTGTTGAATACCAGCAGCGCAGCGGCTACGCCGATCAGGCCCAGCGGCGCAGTGAGCACCACGAGAATGACTCGCTGAAAGCTCATCAATTGGATCATCAAGACGGTGAACACCACACCGAGGAACAGTGGCATGCCGGCGTTGATCGATGCTTGGCCCTTGGCACTTTCCTCCACCGCGCCGCCAACATCGATACGATACCCAGATGGCAGCTTGGCGCGTATCGGTTCCAGTAGGGCATTGACCTGTGCCGTGGCGGTGGCAGGTTGCAATCCCGCCTGATAAATGTCGGCGCGAACGGTAATGGTCGGCAGACGATCGCGACGCCAGATGACACCATCTTCGAATTCGTAGCGCACCTTGGCAATTTGGGTCAGCGTGACCGCTTTGCCGGTGCGGGTTGGCACGGCCAGGCTTTCAAGCAGGTGCAGTTTTGCGCGCTCGTCGGCCGGGCCGCGGATCAGGACTTCGATCAACTTGTCGCGTTCGCGGTAGAAGGTTGCCTGCACGCCGTTTAGCGATGTGTTCAGGAAAGCCGCCAGCTCCTGGGAAGAGACGCCCAGCAAGCGTGCCTTATCCTGATCCACTTCCAGCTTGATCACTTTTGAACGCTCATCCCAGTCGAACTGCACATTGGCCAAGCCGGAATTGGTACGCATGGCATCGGCCACTTGAGCGGCCACGTCGCGTATCACCGGAATTTCCTCGCCCGACACGCGGAACTGAACGGGGAAGCCCACGGGCGGACCGTTCTGCAGTTCCAGGACCCGTGTGCGGATCTCGATAAAGTCTTTCTGAAACAGCGCGATGAGGCGGCTACGCAGTTCGTTGCGCGCCTTTACGCTATTGGTGGTGACGACAAATTGCGCAAAGCTCGCGGCCGGTAGCTGCTGGTCCAACGGGAAATAGAAACGCGGGCTGCCGGTACCGACATAGCTCACGTAGTTGTCGAACAGATCCTTTTGTCCATCAAGATATTTTTCAAGCTTCTTCACCTGAACTTCAGTGGCCTGGAAAGATGAGCCTTCAGGCAGCTTCAGATCCACCAGCAGTTCTACCCGGGTTGATGAGGGAAAGAACTGCTGCTGAACGAATTTGAACGCGAAGATGGAAGCAAAAAACAATAGCGCGGTGACGGCGATAACGGTCTTGCGATGAGTTACACACCATGCGACCGTCGCGCGGAAGCGCTGGTAGAAGGGGGAGTTGTAAACGTCATGCTCGCCGTGTACCGACGGGTCATGTGTGGCTGAGTCGCTTTGATCGGCGGTGGCGTCGGGCGGAGCAATGCGTATTGCCAGGCGCTGGCCGATCAGCGGAATACGTCCGATCCACGCCGCAATGCGCCGTGTGCGCGGCGTGATGACGGGTTTGCCATTTTTGTAGTCGGGCAGGAAGTGATAGCCAAGGTAAGGAATGAAGATGACCGCGGCAAACCAGGAAATGATCAGGGCGAGCGAGGTCACTTGAAAGATCGAGCGGGTGTATTCACCAGTGCCGGACCGCGCGGTGGCAATGGGCAGGAAACCGGCAACGGTCACCAACGTGCCGGTGAGCATCGGGAATGCTGTTGACGTGTAGGCAAAGCTTGCGGCGCGAACCCGGTCCCAGCCCTGTTCCATTTTGATGGCCATCATTTCTACGGCAATGATGGCGTCGTCCACCAGCAAGCCGAGCCCAAGAATCAAAGCGCCTAGCGAAATCTTGTGCAGGCCGACATCCAGCAAATACATGAAAAAGAATGTCAGCGACAGCACCAGGGGAATCGACAGTGCGACCACCAGACCGGTGCGTACGCCCAGGCTGAAGAAGGTTACTGCCAGCACGATGATGACGGCTTCGGCGAGCGAGCGTACAAATTCTCGAATGCTCGCACTGACCGCACGAGGCTGATCATTGACACGGTGCAACTCAAGGCCGATGGGCAGTGTTTCTTCCAGTTTGTGCAGGGTGGAATCCAGATTCTTGCCCAGTTGGACTATGTCACCACCCTGGCGCATCGATACGCCTAGCCCTAACGACTCTTTGCCGAGATAGCGCATTTTAGTGAAAGGCGGATCCGCAAAGCCGCGTTTGACAGTTGCAATGTCGCCAATCTTGAACACACGGTTGTTGGCGCGGATGGTGAAGTTCTTGATCGCATCGACGCTGTCGAAGCTGCCGGTGGCACGAACAAAGATCTTGTCGGTCGCGGTCTCAAAGGCGCCGCCGGGAGCAACCGCATTTTGTGCCTGCATGGCGGCAATGATCGAGGCGCCATCCAAGCCAAGCGTGGCGAGCTTGATGTTCGACAGCTCGATGAAAATCTTCTCCTCCTGCTCGCCAATGATGTCGACTTTTGCCACATCGGGGATGCGCAGCATTTCCCGGCGTACGCGATCGGCGAACAGTTTTTTGTCTGCGTAGCTGTAACCTTCGCCGGTAATGGCAAAGATGTTGCCGAACGTATCGCCGAATTCATCGTTGAAGAACGGCCCCAGTACTCCCTGCGGCAATGTCTGGCGAATGTCACCGACCCGCTTGCGCACCTGGTACTGAGTTTCGGGGACGGCTGATGCTGGCGCTGCATCATTGATGGCGAAGAAAATCAGCGATTCGCCGGGACGAGAATAGCTACGGACAAAATTGACGTTGGGCACTTCCTGCAGCTTGCGCTCGAGCCGCTCGGTGACCTGCTGATCGACTTCAGCTGCCGACGCACCCGGCCATATGGTCCGGATGGTCATGAATTTGAACGTGAACGGTGGGTCTTCAGACTGGCCCAGCCGGCCATAGGCAAAAACGCCCATCAGCCCCATCACCAGAATCATGTAAAGCACCAGCGGCTGGTGCTTCAGGGCCCACTCTGACAAATTGAAGTTTTTCATTGGTTTGACGGCTTGTCGTTGCGACGGGCTGGCCGTCAATTACCAAAAAAGGACGTATTTACCTTGGCCTGCACCGGCGGATTGTCTGTCGGGGCGTACGCTACTTTGCCGTCGCCAGTGACTTGCGGGTCCGAAATCGGCTTGACCATTTCTCCCTCACGCAGCTTGTGCACGCCAGCGGCCACAATGACATCGCCGATTTTCACGCCATCCTTGATCAGAGCCAGGTTTTCCTTGTACTGCACGACGGTCACGGGCTTGAGGCTCACCTTGCCATCTGCCGCTATCAACCAGACGCCGGTAGTGTTGCCTTTGACGTAGAGAGAGGAGAGCGGCACGGCAAGCACACCCGCATCGTTGGCCCCCAGAAATACCGCGTAGGCGCTCATGCCGAGTTGCACGATGTCGTCGGCTTTCTGCAAAGTAACGCGCACGGCATAAGTGCGGGTAATCGGATCTGCTGCGGCGCTCACTTCCCGTACCTTGGCGGCGTAGTACTTGTCAGGTTGGGACCAGGTTGCGACACGCAGTTCTTTCTTTGCCGCGCTATTGGAGCCTGCTGTACGGAATTCAGCAATCTTGGCTTCCGGCACGCTGATCGAAAGCTCTTTTTCCGCCGGATTGGCGATACGCATGACGGCCTGTCCTTGTGCCACCACCTGTCCCGATTCCGCCATGACTTGCGTTACCACGCCATCCTGCTCAGCCGTCAGCACAGCATAGCCGGCCTGGTTGATCGATACACTGGCTTGCGCGCGGGCAGATTCGAGGCGGGCTTTGGCCGCATTGGCCACATTCAGCTTTTGATCGAGCGCCGACTGGCTCACGAATCCTTTGACGAAGAGATCCTTGAAGCGTTTGTATTCCGCATCGGCGAAGGTGGCTTCTGTGTCAGCAGCCGTTACGTTTGCTGTCGACGCATCAGCGGCCAGCTTTGAGTCCTGCGGGTCAAGTCTTGCCAGCGGCTGGCCGCGACGAACGACACTACCTTGGTCGACCAGACGTGCGACCATTTTCCCGCCAATGCGGAAAGCGTGATCCGCTTCGTGACGCGCACGAATTTCGCCTGGGTACACATCGGCATCCACGCCGGAATTTGCGCCGATTTTGTAGGACAGCGCGGGTCGTAGGGTTGTGCCGGCCGCTTCGGGCTTCGAGCAGCCCGCAAGGAATGCTGTCACCACAAAAATTGGTGTAAGAAGACTAATTAAATATTTGTTTTTAATGATATTCATGACTACTCCCAACTCAGGTTACGACATGAAGCAAGCAGACAAGCGAATGCACAGAATCACAAAAATATAACTGACTGGTCGGTAAGTTACGCTCAATTTTGGGGTGTGTCAATTGACTTTTATTGCGCGGATTGCGGGTTGAGATGAGCCGTGTGTCGCCGGTTTGGAGCCGCTCCCAAGTGAGATGTATATTGAGGGCTAAATGATCAGCTGATCAGCGGAGAAAAGTGTCGTGAACAAATCAAGACAACAGCCCACGATTGTTGCCACTGCCGGTGAGCGGGCATGCCAAGCGTCCACAGCCGATGAAAGGCGCCGGCGTGCGTTGCAACTTGCACTGGCATCCATGATTGGCGTGACGCTGTCACCTTACGCCGCAGCGCTGTCGCTGGCTGATCTGTCGGACAAGGATGCGGGTGCCGGATTGAAAGGTGCGCTCGAGCGCGGTGCCGAGGTTGCAGTGTCGCTGCTGGGGAAAAAAGACGGATTCTGGGGTGACGAGCGTGTTCGCATCCCTTTGCCGGACTGGATACGCAAGGTCGAAAAGGCGATCAAAGTGCTGGGCAAGAGCAAGGATATCGAGCAAATGAAGGAGGGCGTCAATCGGGCAGCCGAGCAGGCGGTGCCGCAAGCCAAAGCCTTGTTGCTGGGTGCGGTCAAGGCAATGACGGTTGAGGACGCAAGGAAAATCCTGCAGGGCGGCGATAACTCAGTGACTGCATTCTTCCAGGACAAGACGCAAGTGGCGCTGGCGCAGAAATTCCTGCCGGTGGTTATGAGCGTTACCAATCGTATTGGCTTGGCCCAGCAATACAATCAGCTTGCGGCGCAAGTTCAGCAGACCGGCTTGATTACGTTGTCACCGGATCAGACGAGGGTGGAAAACCACGTCACGAAAAAAGCTCTCGACGGGCTTTATTTCATGATTGGCGAAGAAGAGAAAAAGATTCGCCAGAATCCTGCTGCGGCCGGCAGTGAAATTCTCAAACGCGTATTTGGCGCGATGAAATAGTGCTGAGCTACTCGTTTCAGGCCCAGTCTTTGGCGCGTTCCACAGCACGCATCCATTTCTGCATCCTGGCCTGAGCCTGTTCGCGAGCAGCCCCGGGTAGGAAGACGCGATCAACGGACCAGAGCGAGGTGATTTCAGCCGTGCTGTCCCAGAATCCGACCGCCAAGCCGGCGAGGTACGCTGCACCCAGTGCGGTTGTTTCGGTGATTTGCGGACGTATCACCTTTACACCGATCAGGTCAGCCTGGAATTGCATCAGCAGATTATTGACAGCGGCACCGCCATCGACGCGCAGTTCAGACAGAGGTATATCGGCATCATCCCGCATCGCTTGCGCGAGTTCCGCACTCTGGTAGGCAATGGCGTCGAGCGTGGCACGCGCGATATGCGCACGGGTGCTGCCACGAGTCAAACCGAGTATTGTGCCGCGTGCGTTTGCATCCCAATGCGGCGCTCCCAAGCCCGCAAAGGCGGGTACCAGAAACACGCCGCCGCTATCAGGAACCGAAGTCGCCAGCGCTTCAATTTCAGCGGAACTACCGATAATGCCGAGGCCATCGCGCAGCCACTGCACTGCTGCGCCACCAATGAACACGCTGCCCTCCAGCGCATAGTGCGTTTTTGCGCCATGTTTGCTGCCCAGCCGCCAGGCGACGGTCGAGATCAGCCGGTGCTGTGAAGTAACAGCTCGCTCGCCCGTGTTCATCAACATGAAACAACCGGTGCCGTAGGTATTCTTTGCCATGCGCGGCTCATGACAGGCTTGCCCAAACAGGGCGGCCTGCTGATCTCCCGCAACGCCGCCGATCGGGATGCCTGTCGGTAAACCCTCGCAAGCTGTATGGCCCACAACTTCGCTGGAGCTGACGATTTGCGGCAAAACACTTCGCGGAATGTCCAGTAGTGCCAGCAGTTCCTCATCCCACGCCAAACGGTGAATATCGAACAGCATGGTGCGTGACGCATTCGATACATCCGTGGCATGGAGCTTGCCTCCGGTCAGATTCCATATGAGCCAGCTATCGATGGTGCCAAAAGCCAATTCCCCGCGAGTCGCTTTTTCCCGTGCGCCCGGAACATGATCCAGCAGCCATCTGAGCTTGGTGCCGGAAAAATAGGCATCGACCACCAACCCGGTTTTCGCGCGAATTCGATTTTCATGCCCATCAGCCTTGAGTTGGTCGCAGATT
This sequence comes from Betaproteobacteria bacterium, assembly GCA_016790625.1. GTDB lineage: Bacteria > Pseudomonadota > Gammaproteobacteria > Burkholderiales > Usitatibacteraceae > UKL13-2. Next base: position 26,359 of record JAEUNB010000030.1, read on the forward strand.
GCGGCGGTGCGCCGGTCCTGCCAGACAATGGCTGGCGCGACGGGCTTTCCGCTGGCCCGGTCCCACAAGATTGTGGTTTCACGCTGGTTGGTAATGCCGATCGCTCCGATGTCGGCGGCAGCCAGCGCCGACTGTTGCAACGCGGATTGGGTAACGCGCAATTGCGTGCGCCAGATTTCCTCGCCGTCGTGCTCCACCCAGCCCGGCTCAGGGAAGTGCTGGGTGAATTCCTGCTGGGCGAGCGCAAGAATATGACCGGTTCTATCGAAAAGCAGCGCACGCGAGCTTGTCGTGCCTTGATCGAGGGATAAAATGGCCTTCATGAATGACTTGATAAAGATGGGCTGACACAGATAAATTCTGTGCGGTAAAATGTTTACATAATTTGCGCGGCAGTTGGAACGATCTGGCTCTTGGACGGATCCGCCGTTCGCAACTACAGCATAACGCACTATCGAAACACCGGAGACCACATGGGACTGCTCGACGACCTCAAGAAAGAGGCCGACACCCTCAAAAATCAGGAAGCGGCTCGCACGCAATCCATCAAGGCCAACGCGGCTGCGGTGGATCGCGCCCTGCGCAAGACCTTTCACTACATGAACGAGCTGTTCAAGCAGCTCAATGTGGTCAAGCCCGCGTGCCCTCGAACCTACGATTTGCAAACCGTGGGCAAGATTGATGGCTTGGTGCAGTCGGATTACCGCATTGAGTTCCGCACCTCGCAGCGCGAAAACGCCGAGCATTACGAAAATCTGACTGTCACCTTCAAGCGCAGCAAGCCGGAGCAGATGACGGTAAAACGTGAGGCTGAGCAGATTGAGCGATTCCGCGATCTGCTGTGGCAGAACAATATGCGCTTTACGTCCGAGCCGTTCCGCAACGAGCGCCGCGTGATCATCATGGAAGTGTTCAAGATCAATTGCGACGTGATTTGCGGTGCTGAAATCGTCGGTGATTACGATAGCGGCGCAATCCGTTTCAAGCTGAAGAATGTCGAGGATTTCGGCCCGACGGTCTACACCCTGGAACCGGATTCGGTGAACGACCAATCTCTGGAAGACTTGGCCAAGCTGTTTATCGGCAAGGACTCCAATTTCAAGAACTACAACCGGCGTCCGGCGTTCAATCCGAGTGCGACCGGCCAGTTTGCCAAGACTCAGCCCAAGGTTCCCCAGTACATGGCCAATCCGGTGCCTGAGCGTGAGGAAGAAGAAAAGAAAAGCGGTTTGTTCGGCTCGCTGAAATCGGTGTTCAAGAAGCCATCTGAATAAGCGGTACAAATAATGAAAAAAGCCGCGTCATGGACGCGGCTTTTTTGTTTTGGAACGATGCGTTTTAGCGTTTGCCCTGCAAAGCAGCAATGCGCTCTTCGATCGGCGGATGGCTGGAGAACAGCGCCATGAAACCTGCCTTGTCGCTGATCCCGGAGGCCGCCATGCTCTTCGGCAGTTCGCCAGCTTCTACCCCGCCCAGACGTGCCAGTGCCTTCATCATCGGCTGCGGTGTGCCCATCAGCGAGGCGGCACCGGCATCGGCACGGAATTCACGTTGGCGCGAGAACCAGGCAACGATGATAGACGCCAGCAATCCGAAGACGATTTGGCACACGATGTCGGTCGCGTAGTAGCCAATTCCGGGGCCATCGCGGTCGTTCTTCAGCACCACGCGATCGACGAAGTAGCCAACGACTTTCGACATGAATACGACGAAAGTGTTGACGACACCCTGTATCAGGGTCAGCGTTACCATGTCGCCATTGACGATGTGCGCGACTTCGTGCGCCAGCACCGCTTCGACTTCTTCCTTGGTCATGGATTCGAGCAGACCGGTGGAAACTGCAACCAGCGAGGAATTCTTGAACGCGCCCGTGGCAAACGCATTCGGGGCACCCTCGTAAATCGCCACTTCCGGCATGCCGATATTGCCCTTGTTGGCCAAGCGGCGAACCGTTTCGACCAGCCAGCGCTCGGTTTCGTTTTGCGGGTTATCGATCACCTGCGCGCCGGTGCTCCATTTCGCCATTGGCTTGGAGATTAGGAGCGAGAAAATCGCGCCGGTGAAGCCGACCACGGCTGAAAACGCCAGCAGCATCGGCAGATTCAAGCCTTTACCAGCGAGGAACTGGTTAACGCCCAGCAGGCTGGTAATGATGCCCAGCACAAGCATAACGGCCAAGTTAGTCAGCAGAAATAAAACAACACGTTTCATAGAGTCAGTTCTCCGTGAAAAAAGGGTTACAGCGCGCGCATTGTACCTTTGTCGGATGACAACCACGCCTTGAACGGGACAATGGGGACAATGCCGGTATTTTCAATGCTTCGCAAGCCGACTTTGCGACCGTTTAACTTGCTGCTTTGGCAGCATTTTTGGCGGAAAGTTTGTGCGTCCGGAAGATTTTTCGGTCTATCCAGTCGTTCGCCGGCGAATCCGGTCGGCAAATACGCCGCCGCCAATCAGGACCGCCGCAATCGTCCAGAAAACCGGCAGCATGCCGAGGGCGGCGCCGACCGCGCCAAACATCAACGGCATGACGGTTTGGCTGCCGTTGATGAGCGTGGTTCGCAGCCCTAGCGCCTCGCCGGCGCGCCCCGGCGGAGCGGACTCATGCAATAGCGTCAGCACCATGGGTTGAGGCGCACCCAGGCCCAACCCGAGTAAGAATATCAGCGGCATCATCAGGCCGATATGCGTGGTGAAGGAGAGCGCAAAGAAACTCGCGCCCGACACCAGCAGGGCGGTCACCAGCATGGTCCAGGGTTTGACGCGGTGGACGAAAAACGGCATCGCCAACCGCACGGCAAAAGTGGCGGCGGCAAAGGTGCCCATTACGATGCCAATTTCGGATGCCGACAGGCCAATGCGGATGCCGTGTACCGGAATGGCAAAGTTATAGACGTCCCACGATACCGTCAGGATAGCCATGGTGATGAAAAGGTTTCGCAGCGGCGTGTCGCGCAGCAGGTCGAATACATCGCCGGCGGCCGCGCCGTGCGGTCTTGGGGTGGGCTTGGGAAATGGAATTTGCCTCATCGCCAGAGCGAGTATTGGCAGCACCGTGAACAGCGCGAGCAAGAGAAATGTGACGCGATGGCCGAATCGATCGATGCCGACGCCGGAAAGAATCGGCCCGATAAAGCCGGAGGTGGAAAAGCCCAGCGCGACATAGCTGAAGTTGATAGGCCGCTCTTCAGGTGTCGAAAGCTCGCCCACCGCGTGATAGGCGGCGACATTAATCAGCATGAAAGCCACGCCGACGATGATGCTGGTGGCATATAGCGTGATGAGCCCCGGAAACACGAACGGCAGCAGGGTGCCGAAACCGACGGCTACAGAGCCCAGCATCATCGGTTTTTCCATGCCAATTCGGTCCACCCAGCGGCCCGCCGATACCGACAACAGCGCGGGTAGCAAGGCGTACATCGCCATCAGGATGCCGACGGTCAACGCCGACGCACCCTCATGAATGGCAAACAGGGTGACCGTCACGCGGCTGCCGTTGAAAGCCACGTGATCGAGCACCATGAGAATGATGATGAGCGGGAGCGGACGCATTTGAGCTGGATTATCAAATAATTATCGGGACGGAACTTCTGATCGTTTCATGGCCATCGCCACACCGATCGAGGTGATGACAATGCCGGCAATCGATAACGCGGTTGGTATGACGCCGAATACAAAATACTCCATCGCAACGGCAAAAACTGGTGGCAGGTAAAGCATGCTGGTGACGCGCGTCGCTTCACCGCGACGCATCAGTGTGTGCAATGCGTTGACGCCAAGAATCGAGGCAAAGATGACCAGAAAAGCGATCGAGCCAAACAATGCCCAGCTCCACTGCACCTGGAAATCCTCAAACACGAGGCCCAGCGGCGCCAGCACCAGCAGCGACGCCGCGAACTGGATCAAGGCACCGCTACGCAGGTCGACCTTCGGACAGAAGCGGCGCTGATAGAGCGTGCCACCGGTGAGTGAGACCAGGCCGATAAAAACGGCGATCAGGCTGCCGGGGGTGACGGCGCGAATATCGATCTTGTGCCAGACAATCAGGGCCACACCGGCAAATCCGATGGCGATGCCGGCCCACTGAAGGCGGCCGATGCGCTCGCCGAACCAGCCGATGGCGATAACAGCGGTTGCCAGCGGCTGCAGGGCGAGTATCACGGCGGCAATCCCCGCCGACATGCCGAGGTATTGCGCATAGTGGCTGCCGGACAGGTGCACCGCGTGCATCAGCAGGCCGGCAACGACGACGTGAAACCATTCCCCGCGAGACGAAGGCCATGCCGGTTTCAGCCAAAGCACCAGAGGTATCAGGCACAACAGGCCAAACACGAAGCGCAGCGCCAGGAAAGTGAAAGGCGCAGCGTACTGGATGCCCACCTTGGTGGCGATAAAACCCGAACCCCAGATCACCACGAAATACCAGGCGAGCAGGATGTCAGTGCGGTGAGGGTGCGATGCGCTCAAACGTCTGTCATCAGAAGGGGGAACTCAAGCACCGGTGCGGCCTCCAGAAAGAAAATAGCTGTAAAACCGCGCCAGTGCTTGAGTTCGTGGTTTGAGTTCGGCGAGCTCACGCGCGTTGCTTGCGGTCTTCGCGAATCATTTCGCTCGCGCGCTCGGCAATCATGATGGTCGGCGAATTGGTATTGCCGGACACGATGGTCGGCATGATTGAAGCATCGACCACGCGCAGCCGGTCAATGCCGTGCACTCGCAGGCGTGCGTCGACGACTGCCATCGGATCGCTGGCGACACCCATCTTGCAGGTACCAACCGGATGAAAAATGGTGGTGCCGATATTGCCGGCGGCGCTGATCAGCGCTTCGTCGCTGGCGTAGGCAGGACCGGGCATGAATTCCTGTGGCTGGTATTTCGCCAATGCGGGAGAGGCGGAGATGCGTCGCGTCAGCTTGAGCGAATCGATGGCGACTTGCCGGTCGGTGTCGGTGGACAGATAGTTGGGTTGAATGGCCGGCGCCTTCAACGGATCGTTGCTCTGGATGCGGACGAATCCGCGGCTCTCGGGCCGCAGATTGCATACGCTGGCGGTGAAGGCGGGAAAGGGATGCGGCGGATCACCGAACTTGTCCAGCGACAGCGGTTGCACGTGATATTCGACGTTGGCACTTGCCATATCCGGGCTCGATTTGGCAAAGGCCCCCAACTGCGATGGCGCCATCGTCAGTGGCCCGGTACGGAACAATGCGTATTGCAGCCCCATTTTGGCTTTGCCCAACCAACTGTTGGCTTGTTCGTTCAGCGTCGGCACACCTTGCACTTTGAATGCCATGCGCAGTTGCAGGTGATCCTGCAGATTCTCGCCGACACCCGGCAGGATGTGGCGTATGTCGATGCCCTGTTGCTGCAGCAGCCGGCCCGGGCCTATGCCGGAAAGCTGTAGCAGCTGTGGCGAATTGATCGCACCGGAGGCGAGGATGGTTTCCATGCGCGCTTCGGCAACGAATGTCTCACCATTGCGCAGGAATTCGATGCCGCGGGCTTGGCGCGAACCGTCTCGGGTGTTCATGACAATCTCTTTGGCATGAACGCCGGTCAGCACGGTGAGATTCGGCCGTTGCATCGCCGGACGCAAAAAGGCTTTTGATGCATTCCAACGCACGCCAGTGCGCTGATTCACCTGAAAGCGCGCCGAACCGAAATTGTCGCCGCCGTTGAAATCGGCAATTTTCGGAATGCCGCATTGCTCCGCCGCGTCGCGCCATGCATGGAGGATCTTCCAGTCCAGCCGCTGCTCTTCCACCCGCCATTCGCCGCCGGCGCCGTGAATATCGCTGCCGCCGCCGTAATGATCCTCGGAGCGTTTGAAAACCGGAAACACATCGTTCCACGACCAGCCTGGGTTGCCCAGCGCCGCCCATTCGTCGTAATCGCGTGCCTGACCGCGCATGTACACCATCGCGTTGATCGACGAGCAGCCGCCCAGCACCTTGCCGCGGGCGTACAGGATCGAACGACCATTGAGGCCCTCGCATGGCTCGGTGCGATAACACCAGTCGGTGCGCGGATTGCCGATGCAATACAGATATCCGACCGGAATATGAATCCAGATCCAGTCATCCTTGCCGCCGGCTTCCAGCAACAGCACGCTGACATCGGGGTCGGCCGAGAGCCGGTTGGCCAGTACGCAGCCGGCGGTGCCGGCACCAACAATGACGTAGTCGAAGGTGCCGAATGATTGGGGCATGACTTCCAAAGTGTATGCGTGGCGTTGCGGCGACCAGCCGTTAGAATAGAACTGAATAGTGCCACATGCGGGCCTCACAATAAATTGCGGCGCTTCGTACCGCGCCGGGCATTCAGGAGGGTGGGTTGAACGTTTCGGCAATCGTCGACAAAGGGCTGAAACTGCGTACGTCGCAGAACATCGTCCAGTTGGCAGTGGCGATTTTGCTGTTTTCGTTCTTGTTGCGCGTGCCGACCACTGAGCTGGCAATTCTCAGCGTGCTTGAAAGACTGTCATTCGACTTGCAGATCAAGCTGCTGCGCGAAATACGTCCTCAGCCGGCCGCGGTCGAACCGGTCTTAATTGGCATTGACGAAGGTACGGAGGATGCATTCGAGGAGCCGTTGGCGATGTGGCATCGGCATCTGGGGAAGACCATGCAGGCGCTGGCCATTGCCAAGCCAAAGCTGGTGGGAATGGACGTGGTGTTGCCACCGAAATCGTTCGACAAAATTCTGCCGGGTCTCGATTTTGCGTTTGTCGTTGGATTGAGGAGATTGCAGGATGTCGCGCCGCTGGTGGTGGTGAACACAGTTGATCGGACCGGCAAACTGGCCTCCATTCACCCGCCTTTTCTCCGCATGCTCGGGGACGATGCGTTTGGCCTTGATAAGCACCTTGAAGACCCTGATCGCGTGTCGCGGCGCTTCAGCGAGAGCGAGGTGCTGATAAAAGGCGCTGACTTTCCAACGTTTGTCGGACGCATTGCGCGTGTGCTCGGGCGCGAAGTGCAGGAAGGCTATATCGACTTCACGGTAGGCGGTCTCGTCCAGTATGTGCCGATCCAACAAGTGATCGGCTGGCTGGAGGCCGGCGATATCGAACAATTGCGGCGCCGTTTTGGCGGGCGAGTGGTTTTGATTGGCAACGTAACCCAGACCCAGGATCGCTGGAATCTGCCGGTGCCGTTGTCGGACTGGGAGCGGCTCAACTCAGGTGAGCTCAAGCTCAATCAGCCGGGTGTCATGGTCCATTTCCAGAGCCTGCGCAGCATGTTGGGCGATGGTTTGATCGTGCCAATACCGGTCTGGGTGAAGTGGTCAATCTGCGCACTGCTGCTTACGTTTGTCTTCGTGCCATCCAACTGGCGCACTTATGTGTTCGCGTTCCTGGTTGCACCGATTCTGTTTTTTGTCATTTCAGTGACCCTGATCACAGCGAAAATTCTGATTCCGGCCGTAACCTTTCTCGTGTTGCTGTGGATTTCGGTTATGGTCGGCGCGGTCGCGGATGGCACACGAACCTTGCTGGAGAAGAATCGGCTTAAGCGGTCATTTTCCGGCAGTGTTTCCCCTGCGGTCCTGCACGAAATGCTGGCGGGAAACCTGGCGGGAGGCGTATCGGCAAAGACGGCGGAGATATGCGTGATGTTCAGCGACATTCGTGGTTTTACGGGGTTGTCCGAAACACTCTCCCCCGAAGCGGTCACCAGCCTGCTGACGCGCTACTTCGACAGCATGGTGAAATGCGTGCACCGCCACGACGGCACCATGGATAAATTCATGGGTGACGGCATGATGGTGCTGTTTGGCGCGCCGAGGCGGGCGGGCAATATTTGCGTAAACGCCGTCAATTGCGCCTTCGATATGGTGGAAGAGCTCAAGAAACTCAACGAGGAGTTCGCGGCCGAAGGGCTGCCCCACGTCGAGATTGGAATCGGCATAAACTACGGCAAAGTCGTGGTTGGCAATATCGGCTCGACCGAACGGCATAACTATTCAGCTATCGGCGACGCGGTCAATGTGGCATCCCGGGTTGAGGGATTGACCAAACGGCTGGGAAAGCCGATTGTGTTTACCGATTCGGTCAAAGAGCAGTTGGGTCAGGGGTTCGACATGATCGATTTTGGCGAGCAGCCGATAAGAGGACATAGTCCCATGCGGCTGTGGGGTGTGCAGGCGGTACCACCAAGACTGGCGGCGCCTGCGGGGCATTAGCAGTTTGGGATGTTTTTTCGGGAGACCATGATGAATACAAAACTGATACTGGCAGCAACGGCGTTTGCCTCGTTCGCACTCACGACGCAGGCGCAGAGCGGCATTGCTTTTATTACCGACGTCAAAGGCGAAGCGGCCATGGATGCGGGCAAGGCGACGCTGATGGCGGAGCTGAAAAAAGGCGCCCGGGTCACTTGCGCCAAGGAATGCATGGTCGGTGTGATGTATCTGCTGTCCGGCAAAGAGTATGTGCTTAAAGGGCCGGGAGACTTCGTGGTTGGCGACAACGAGGTTTCGGCCAAGATCGGCCCGCCGCCAACCGTGCGCGAGACAAAATGGAAAGTGTCGTCGCAGGTTGTCGCGCAAACCGCGCAGTCTTCCAGCGCATCGATTCGCATGCGCAGCCTGGGTGGCGGCAATAAGGCAGAGGCCCCGTTGCCGGCCGAGCGCCTGATTTATCCGCGCGACACCAAGGTGGCAACACTGCAGCCGGCCTTCCGCTGGGCCTCGGCCAACGCCAAGGGACCGTTCGAGTTCGAACTGAAGGCCGCCGGCAGCGCCAAGCCGGTGCACAAGGCGAAGTCAAGCTCGCTCGGTCTCACCTTGCCCGGCAATGTGCGGCTGCAGCCGGACATGGAATACAGCTGGGTGGTGAAATCCGGCGCCGTGGACGTGGGCATGACGACGTTCAAGACCCTGCCGACGCATGCGCTGGAATTGACGCAGAAACGCAAGCCCGACGACAAGGCGCCATTTTCGGACTGGCTGCTGTTTGCCCTGACGCTGAAGGATGTAAACGCTGATCAGGATGCGGCGGAAGTATGGGCCAAGCTGGCCAAGGAGCGCCCGGACTTGCCGGAATTGGCGGCATTGGCAAAATAGCCGCCCAGCACGACTTTAGTCCTACAAGAACGGCGTTCCGACGTGGTCGGTGCGCCGTTTTTTGCTTTTAGACACGATTGAGTCATCGCTAGGGGGCACGATTTGCGCAATAATCGGGAGAAATACCTATAGCAGTCTTATGCGCACCTTTGAAAAATCGCGAGTAGTGCTTGGCCGTATTGGCGCCGCCCTGGCGCTGGGCATGGCTTTGCTCGCAGCGCAGATGTCGTGGGCATTCGATAACGAACGTGTAGCGCTGGTGATCGGCAACGACAGTTATCCGAACGAGCCGCTGAGAAATGCGGTCAACGATGCGCGCGCGATGCAGAAGTCATTGCAGGAACTGGGCTTCAAGGTGGTGTTCAAGCCCAACGCCGACATCAACACCATGCGCGCGGCTGCGGTGGAGTTTGCCAAGATGATGGATGGCGCTTCGGCGGCGGTGTTTTTCTACGCCGGTCACGGCATTCAGTACGCCAACAAGAACTACCTGATTCCGGTCGATGCCAAGCTGATGTCCGAGCCGGAGATCGTGTATTACGCGATGGAAGTCGGACAGATCCTCGACAGCATGGAAGAGGCCAAGGTGCGGCACAAGTTCATCGTCCTCGACGCCTGCCGCAACAATCCCTTCCGCAACCTGTTCACCTCGTCCACCGGCTTGGCGAAGAGCACGCGCGTGCCGCCGGGCACCTTTATTTCCTACGCAGCGGCGGCAGGCGCGGTGGCGCTCGATGGCGAGGGTGAGAACGGCCTCTATACGAAGCATTTGCTTAAGGAAATCCGTACACCGGGTTATACCGCCAGCGCCATGTTCGAACGCGTTGGATCGCAGGTTGCGCAGGAAAGCAACGGCCGTCAGTATCCGGAAAACACCTCCACGCCCTCACCGCGCGGTGCCTTCTTCTTTGCCGAACGTGCGACCACTGCCGTCGCCACCGCCGCCCCTGCGGCAACTGCGGTATCGAGTGAGACCGCAGCGCTGCTTGAGCGCGATCTCTGGAACGACATCAAGGACAGCAGCAAGATCGAGGATTATCAGGATCACCTGCAGAAATTCCCCAACGGCATTTTCGCCAGCCGCGCACGCAGCCGCATCGATAACCTGCGCCAGGAGCGTTCCCAGCGACAGGTAGCCGCCGCGCCGCTGTCGGCGAATCCTGCGGCAGCCACCGCGCCGGTACTGGTGGCAGAGCGGCCGAACGAACCCGCTGCGCGTCCTGCTGCCAATCCTGTACCTGCCAGCACGCAGGTGGCGCAGCCCCTGGCACCGGCATCCGCGCCGATTCAGGCACCCGCACCTGCCAGCCCCGCGCCGACGCAAACTGCGGCAACCAAGCCGGCGGAGCCGGTACGAATTGCGACCGCTACCCAGGTGCCCAGCGCCGCCAGCGAGGTCCGCAGTCTTGAGCCACGTACGGCAGCTGCTTTGCCTGCTGCGCCGAGCTCAGGCGCGCCGGCTGCCAATCAGGTTGCCGCGCTGTCACCGGAACAGAAAACTTCGCTGCCGCCGGTGCCGGTATGGCCCAAGTTTGTGACCGGGCCGATCGATTATCCCAATGGTGACCGCTATGTCGGCGAATACCGCATCGAGTCCGACAAGAAAGAGGTGTTGCACGGTAAGGGCGAATACGTCGCCAAGGGCTTCCGCTATAACGGCGACTTCAAGGACAACAAGAAGCAGGGCAAAGGCGTGTACGTCTGGTCGGATGGCGCCAAGTACACCGGCGATTTTGCCGATGACCAGGCTTCCGGCAAGGGTGTGTGGGAATTCGCATCCGGTGACCGCTATGAGGGCGATGTGGTCAATGCGGTGATGGTCGGCAAAGGCGTGCTGATTTCCAAGGATGGTTCGAAGTTCGATGGCACGTTTGCCGACGGCAAGCCGCATGGTCGCGGGACGTACGTTTTTGCCAACGGCGACAAATATGAAGGCGGTATCGCTGCCGGCAAGAAGTCCGGCAAAGGCACCTACATTAGCAAGAACGGCGACCGTTTCGAGGTCACCTTTGTCGACGATGTCGCGCAGGGCAGCGGTTCATACGACTTCGCCAACGGTGACCGCTACGAGGGTGAGATCAAAAATGGCGCGCTATCGGGCAAGGGCAAGTACTTCCATTCCGGTGGCGAGCGTTCGGAAGGCAATTACCTGAACGGGCTGCTCAACGGGCAGGGCACTTTTTACTTCAAGGACGGCTCCTGGTTCGAGGGGACGTTCGAAGAAGGGCTGAAGCGTGCCAAGGGCATCATCATCTACAAGGATGGCACCAAGCGTGCCGCCGAAATTGTCAACGGCAGCATGACCGTGGCGGGCGGCTGAAAAGATGCAGTTATCCTTCCTGCCGGGCGAGTCATGGCACTGATCCTTAACATCGCGCCCGGCACCATCGGTACGCACAGCATCATCGTCGGCGACGAACATACCGCACCGCGCGTCGGCTCCGGCAAGATACAGGTCCTGGCCACACCCGTGATGATCAATCTTTTCGAAGCGGCCGCGCTGGCGGCCTGTGAGCATTTGCTGCCTGAGGGGCACCAAAGCCTGGGTACGCATCTGGACGTTTCGCATGTTGCTGCCACGCCGGTGGGCATGCGCGCCACGGCGACCGCAGAAGTGGTGTCAGTCGAAGGCCGCACCATCAAGTTCCGGCTCGAAGCGCGTGACGAGCGCGATGTGATTGGTGAAGGTACCCACGAACGCGTGGTGGTGAACGTCGCCAAATTCGATGTGCGGGTGCAGGAGAAAGTGGCGCTGATCAAGCGCTAGCGGTTCCGATTTCTGCAACGGCATCGGCCGGAAATCCAGTATCCATGCGCCTCTTCGAGGCATGTGCCCGGAATGCCTCGCCAGTGCTTGTGTACCGGCCGATGCCCTGCGAGAAAAACACTCAGCCCATGTTCAGCGTAAGCGTGCCAGCGCTTCGCGGATTTTCGGCAATGCTGCTCGTGCGGCATCTTCGCCGCGCTTGATGCACATAAGACGGTATTCCTGACTGATGCTGGCGTAGTAGCCCAGATCGGGATGGATCAGCACGTCGGCGAAAGCCGCTTGCGCGTCGACTTTTCCCGCGCGCATGCGATCGCGTACCGCCCAGGTTGCAGGTGCCTCGGGCGGAATGGCCGAGACGTACGCCGACACATCCACTGCAATCACCACTTGTGCACCGAGCTCACGCGCCGCCTTGATCGGCACCGGCTCGGCTTCGTCACCGTCGTGATATTCGACGCCGAGTATGCGCACCGGCGAAAACTGGCGCGGCGTGGCGCTGGATGCGCGCACTGCGGCTGCGGTGCTGCCACGATTGAACAGCGTGAGCTGATTGCCGGTGCGGGTCGCCGCCGCAACCACCAGCTTGCGCTTGAAGCCATCCAGCGGTTTGTTGTCGGTGCGCTCGGCCACAAAGTCCGCGACCGCGCTGCCGTTGCCGGTGAGGCCGGATGAGGAAACGCCGATAAAGCGCTTGGGATCGATATCGAGCGCGGTCTGCTCGATATCGCGTGCGCTGGCACCGTTGGCATACATCGCTCCCAGCATGGCGCCTACGCTGGAGCCGACCACCAGATCGGTCTCGATGCCGTTGGCCTCCAGCACTTTCAGCACACCGACATGGGCAAAACCGCGCGGCCCACCGGCGCCCAGCACCAACGCGACACGGGGTCGCTGGGAGTCGGTGTAAGGCACGAATTTCGGCGCATCGGGGCCGTTGTATTCGGCAATGCCCCCAGCGCAGCCGGCGAGTAAGACAAGCAGTCCGGCGAGTGACTTGCGCGAGAATACGATTGCACGCATAGTGGCGAACGTTTTTTTCATTGCACAGAATTTATCACGACGCCCATGAGCAAATCCTACGACGCAGTGATCATCGGCGGTGGCCACAATGGCCTGGTCTGCGCCTGCTATCTGGCGGCGCGTGGCCTGAAGGTGAGGGTACTGGAGCGTCGCCACGTGGTGGGCGGCGCAGCGGTCACCGAAGAATTTCATCCGGGATTCCGTAACTCGACCGCCAGCTATACCGTCAGCCTGCTGAATCCCAAAGTGATCCGCGACCTCAAGCTGGCGGAACATGGGCTGAAAGTGGTTGAGCGGCCGTTCGGCAATTTCCTGCCGTTGAACGATCGCGAATTCATCAAGGTGGGCGGCGGTCTCGCGGCAACGCAGGCGGAAGTGGCGCGATTCTCGAAGCGCGATGCCGAGCGATTGCCGGACTACTACCGCATGCTCGATGGCGTCGCGGCAGTGCTGAAAGATCTGCTGCTGGAAACGCCCCCTAACGTCGGCGGTGGCATTGCCGACATGCTGCAGGCATGGAAAGTCGGCAAACGTTTCAAATCCTTGGACATGGCTGCGCGGCGCGATGTACTTGATCTCTTCACCAAGAGCGCCGGCGACGTGCTTGATTACTGGTTCGAGTCCGACCCGATCAAGGCCTGCTTCGGTTTCGACGGCGTGGTGGGCAACTACGCGTCGCCGTACACGCCGGGAACCGCTTATGTGTTGCTGCACCACGTGTTTGGCGAAGTGAACGGCAAGCCCGGCATCTGGGGCCACGCGGTCGGCGGCATGGGGGCGATCACGCAGGCAATGGCGAGGGAAGCGGTTGCACGCGGGGTGGAGATTTCGCTGGATGCGGCGGTCGCAAAAGTCGAGGTCAGTGACGGAAAAGCGACTGGCGTCGTGCTGGAAGACGGCACGGTGATTTCTGCCAAACGGGTGGTGTCGAATCTCAATCCTAAACTGCTGTTCGGCAAACTGGTCTCGGGTGCCGACACAACTGCTGAATTCGGCCAACGCATCGAAGCATACAAAGTTGGGTCCGGCACGTTCCGCATGAACGTTGCACTGTCGGAACTGCCGAAATTCTCCTGTCTGCCGGAAGCCGGCCCGCACTTGTCGTCGGGCATCATCATGGCGCCGTCGATGCGCTATATGGAGCAGGCATTTTTCGATGCGAAGACCTTTGGCTGGTCGAAAAAGCCGATTGTCGAAATCCTGATTCCAAGCACGGTTGACGATTCGCTGGCACCGGCGGGGCAGCATGTCGCGAGTCTCTTCTGCCAGCACGTCGCGCCGACGCTGCCGGATGGCCGCAGTTGGGACGACTACCGCGAAGAGGTGGCGGATTTGATGGTAGCCACCGTCAATGGATTCGCGCCCAATTTCAAGGCCAGCGTGATCGCACGGCAAATCCATTCGCCGCTCGATTTGGAGCGCAAGTTTGGTCTTGTAGGTGGGGACATCATGCACGGCGCGTTGACACTGGATCAGCTGTTCAGCACCCGGCCGGTAATGGGTTACGGCGACTATCGCACGCCGGTCAAGGGCTTGTACCAGTGCGGTTCAGGTACGCATCCGGGCGGCGGGGTCACTGGGATTCCGGGGCACAACGCCGCACGCGAAATCCTCAAGGACGGCTAGTTGGTTGCGATGCGACTCATTGCGCGCCTGCTGATCGCGTTGATCATTGCTTTGCCGGTTTCGGCAAAAACGCTGCGCTTCGCCACGCAGAACGATGCCACCACGCTGGACCCGCACGCGGCAAACCTGTTGCCGAATGCGCGCATCACGCAGAACGTCTATGAGGGGCTGGTGGCGCGTGATGCTGACTTCAATATCGTCCCCAGTCTGGCGCTATCGTGGAGCCAGCCAGATGCGAAGACCTGGCGTTTCAAGCTGCGTCCCGGCGTGACCTTTCACGATGGCAGCGCATTCACCGCCGACGATGTCGTGTTCTCGGTCGAGCGCAGCTTGCATCCGCTATCGCAGCTCAAGTTCACGCTGCAGGGCGTGCAATCGGCCCGGCGTGTCGATGACCTGACGGTGGATCTGGTGATGAAGGAGCCGAATCCGGTGCTGCTGAATCACCTCTATTTCATGCGCATCATGTCGCGCCAGTGGTGCACGAAGCACGGTGTGTTGGCGCCGCAGAACTATCGCGACAACGAAGATACGTTTGCCGCGCGCAATGCCAACGGCACCGGCCCGTTCAAGGTCGAGTTGCGGCAGCCGGACGTCAAAACCGTGTTGCGCGAAAACCGCCAATGGTGGAATCGCGCTTCCCCATCGCGCGGCAATGTGTCGGAAGTGATCTGGCTGCCGATGAAGTCGAATGCCACACGCATTGCCGCGCTGCTATCAGGCGAAGTGGATTTTGTTGTCGATCCGCCGGTGCAGGATGTCGCGCGACTGAAGAAATCGCCGAATCTGAAAATAGTGCAGTCGGCCGAGGCGCGAATTCACTATCTCGGCTTCGATCTCTCTCACGACAATCTGCAGTACGGCCCGAAGAGCGGTAATCCGTTCAAGGACCTGCGTGTACGTCAGGCGGTCGTGCATGCGATCGATGTCAACGCCATTCGCGACAAGGTGTTCCGCGGATTCACCATCCCCACCGGTTCGCTGATTGCGCCGCAGGTACACGGCTACGTTAAGGAACTGGATACGCGTCTGCCGCTTGATCGCGCCAAGGCAAAACGATTGCTGGCGGAGGCCGGCTATCCGCAGGGGTTCGACATCACGCTGGATTGCCTGAATACCGCGCCCAATTCTGAGCTGTGTCAGGCAATTGCGCCCATGCTGACCAGTGTCGGTATTCGGGTCAACGCCAACCTGATGCCGATCACAACCTTCATCCCCAAGGTGCAGAAAGCCGATACCAGCTTCTTCTGGTACAGCTGGGGGGCCGTGACGTTCGATGCGCTCTACACATTGCAGGGGCTGCTGCACACCTACAGCGGCGATCAATCGGGCAATGGCGACAGCAATCTGGGCCGCTATTCGAATCCGGCGCTGGATGCATTGATTGCGAAGATCAAAGTTGAGCCCGACAAGGTGGTGCGCGACCGCTTGATACGTGATGCGCTGGAAGTCGTGGTGCGCGAATTGCCGGTCGTGGTGCTTCACCAGCCGGTGATTCCATGGGCGATGCGTGCGACGGTCGAAATTGGCGCATCTCCCAACAACATCCCGGCGTTCGACCGATTTCGCATGCGTTGACCTCGGCAGCGAACAACACCATTGTCTGGTTGAAACTCAAGCATTGGCGCGGTATACAGGGTGTTTTTGGCTGGAAACCCGCGCCAGTGCTAGGGTTTGTTCTTCGATTGCGGCCAATTCGGTGCGCGCTTCTCCAGAAAAGCCGCCACACCCTCCTGCGCGTCGGCCTGCATGAAATTGCAGCTGATGGTCGCTGAGGCATCCTGATAAGCCGCCTCAATACCCGCTTCCATCTGACGGTACAGCAGCGCCTTGCCCATCGCCAGCGCATCGCGCGGCTTGGCTTTCAGCGTTTCCGCCAGCGCCAGCGTGGTGGCGCGCAGTTCTGCAGCCGGCACCACGCGATTGACCAAACCCCAGGCGAGAGCAGTGTTTGCATCGATGAATTCGCCGGTCATCAGCATTTCCGCCGCTCGTTTGCGTGAAATGGTGCGTGACAGCGGCACGGCAGGCGTGGAACAGAACAGGCCGAGATTGACGCCGGAGACGGCAAATTTGGCGTGATCGACCGCAACCGCCAGGTCGCACTGCGCCACCAGTTGGCACCCGGCAGCGGTTGCCATGCCCTGAATCTCGGCAATCACCGGCACCGGCAGTTTGGCCAGCTTCAGCATCATGTCCGAGCAGCGTTGGAATAGCCGACGAACGAAAGCCTCGTCATTTGCAGCACGCATTTCCTTGAGATCGTGGCCGGCGCAAAAGGCGTTGCCATTGGCAGCGATCAACAGCACACGAACGGATTGATCGTCACGAACCTGATCGATGGCCGCGTGCAGGGCATCCAGCGTGGCGGCCGAGAGCGCGTTGTACTGTTTCGGCCGGTTTAGCGTGAGGGTGGCGATGCCATCGGCGATGGCAAGTGTCACGAGCGTGTCTTGCGCGGGGGCTAAGGTATCCATGGCGGACTAATCTTCAAAAATTCGTCTTGATTGATGATACGCCAGCCGGATTTGTAGCCGGCCAAGGGACGCAGCCAACACTGGTTTTCAATGTGCGATTTGCCACTGCCATTTGCTTGCTGCCCGCGTAGCATCCCCGCAACAAGGGGTGGATAAGCGGTTTACAACAAGAGGGCAAGCGCATAGTATGTGTTGCTGGGACGTTATCAAATGACTTTCCCTTTGAAATCAAAAACAAAGGCGTTGGTCTTGACGCGGCTTAACAAGGTTCGCCCGTACAGAGGTTTGACTGCGGGCGGCGCACCAACACGGTACTGCCCATGACAAAAATATCCCCCTTGCGCGGCGCACGCCGGCAATCGATTCCGCACCTGCTCGCGGCGCTGTTGTTGGCGTTTTCTGGGACGGCCTTAGCCAATCCCAAATTGTTGGCAGATGCCCAGCAGCAGCTTGCCGCCGGCAATCCCAAGCAAGCCTATATGCTGCTGGTGGCCGAGCAGAACAAACTCTCCGGTACGCCGGAGTACGACTACTTGCTGGGGGTGTCGGCGCTGGATAGCGGCAAGATCGACGAATCGATCATCGCTTTCGAGCGCGTATTGGCGGTCAATCCCAAGAACGCGGGAGCCTTGATGGACTTGGGCCGCGCCTACTTCTCCGCCGGTTCCATTGACCTGGCCGAGGCCACGTTCCGCCAGTTGCAGAACAGCAACCCACCGCCCGCGGCGCAAGCCTCGATCGATCGCTACTTGCAGGCGATTGCGCAAAAACGCGATCAAGGCAAGCGCGCGCTGTATGCCTATGGCGAGGTTTCGCTGGGCTATGACAGCAATATCACCGGCGTGCCGAAAGATTTCACCG
>JAEUNB010000062.1 GCA_016790625.1 Betaproteobacteria bacterium
CCATGACCATGAGTGCTAGCGGATGCGCGGGCCGTGTAGTCGTTTCATTCCATACCTCCATGTTGGTCGAGTCCCGGTCGTCGGGCGCTGATTCGTGGCGATCGGCTGCTGGCAATATTGAGACCCAACCTGCGGACGAGAAAAAGGTTGTCACTTATCCCACTTACTCGTACAACGATGCCCGAATTTCCATCAGTGCGGGCGCGACCGAAAAGGCCTTCGGCTTCGCTGCAACGAATAATTCGGGTAGCAAGTTTTGTCTGCGCATGGGTGAAGCGCGGGTCATGTCCGAATTCACCAAGACACCGATTCCATTGCGCGCACGTGGGCCGTTTTGGCCCGCGCACATTACTGACCTTTCGAGGGAGGAGCGTGAGCAAATGCACAAGATGGATCGAGTGTCGCCGCCTTCCATGTGTCTGGACCCCGGGCAGTCGCTTCATGCGAGCTTCTGGGTCGATGCGGCCGAGCTGTTTCCCAGCGGTTACATGTTCAACGTGTCCTGGCCGGATAACGTCCCGAAACTGGCGTCCAACGGCGTCGGTCGCTGGCTTTCGGTGGAATTTCCCGTAGAGCAGGCGGGCATGCAGGAACAAATGCGGATTACGTTGACTGTTAAGGAAAGTAAAGCGCGCTTACTAGGAACTTGAGCACGCAGATTGGTTGCACCTCACCAATCTAGCACCACTATGAAGGTGCGGAATTTAAGGGGATCGATTTCTCTAGCACAATTCCTTGCAGAACGGCATTTAGCGGCCCTCCTCAGCCACTTGAAGCCACGTTGGCACCGCAAGCCAACCCAATCCGATTCCGGGATAATGCGGCATTGGTTGTTACTTCACCGCCACATGCCCAACCTCCTCGCCCTCGAAACCTCCACCGAACGCCTGTCGCTCGCGATCCTGCGCGGCGAGCACCTGTTCGTGCGCGAGGTGGACGCAGGGCAGCGCCATTCCGAACTGACGCTTCCATTGCTGCATGAGCTTTTTGCCGAATCGGGACTAAAGCTGGCCGACATGGGCGCCATCGCGTTCGGACAAGGACCGGGTTCGTTCACCGGGGTGCGCATTGCCTGCGGGCTGACGCAGGGCATGGCGCTGGGTTCGGCCAAGCCGGTGGTGCCGGTGCCGACACAGATGGCGATGGCCGAGCAGGCGCGGCGCGTCTCGGGCGCGGACAAGGTGCTGGTGGCACTGGACGCGCGCATGAACGAAATTTATTTCGCGGCCTATCGCTGGAACGATAGCCGCTGGCAGGAAGCGGTGGCGCCGATGCTGGTGAAGCCGGGCGAATTGCCGGAACTTCAAGGTCAAGACTGGCACGGGATCGGCAGTGCGTTCGATGTGGCGTTACTCTCTGCTGCGCTCGCGGCACGCTACGGCGATTCAATTTCAGCCACCACGCTCGGAGCGCTCCCCTCCGCCCGCGATGTGGCAACCATTGCCGCGCGACAAATCGAGCAGCACGGTATCGCCAGCGCGCTGCATGCCTCGCAGGCTGCTCCGCTTTATCTGCGCAACAAGGTGGCGATGACGATAGAGGAGCGTCGCGAGCATCACGCCAGCAAGGAAAACGCGAAGGAAAAAGCCGCATGAGCGCGGTGCTTGCCGTGCCGCAACTGCCGCCGATCCAGTGGCAGCCGTTGCGCGAGGAGGACATGGCCGATGTCGCGGCAATCGAGGCCAGCGTCTATGTTTTTCCCTGGACCATCGGCAACTTCCGCGATTCGCTGCTGAGTGGCTATCAGTGCACGGGTGGGTGGATACAGGGCGAACTGATTGCGTACGCCATCGTCATGACCGCGCTGGAAGAGGCGCATCTGCTCAATATCGCCGTCGCCAGCCGCTGGCAGGGTCGCGGGGTCGGTGCGTTGTTCCTGCAGCATCTGATTGAAGACTTGCGCAAGCAGCAGATCGAGATGTTGTATCTCGAAGTGCGGCCCTCAAACACGCATGCGCGGCAAATGTATGACCGCTTCGGTTTTCGCCAGCTCGGTTTGCGGCGCGATTACTATCCTGCAGTGACGGGGCGCGAGGATGCTTTGTTCCTCGGGCTCAACCTGGGCGAGAACTGATAGGCCATGAACACGGATTTCAACGAAGACGCGCTGCGCGAACTGGAGCTGTGGCCATACATCGCGCTGCAGCGGCAGGCTGCCTTGGTGGAGGGTACTGGCACCGTCGAGCCGGAGGATGCCGTTCGTGCGCGGCCGGTATCACCGGCTCCATCGCCGGCATCGCCCGCAGCGAGCCACGAGCAAGCAAGTACGCAGCAATCACGCCCCGCTGCGCCGCGCTCATTCAAGCCTGCCCCTGTCGCAAAAACAATCGAAGTCGTAGCCGACCCCGCGCGCGTATCGCGCATCGCGCAACTCGACTGGCAGGGACTGAAAGATGAATCCGCTGCTTGCCAGGCCTGCGGGCTGTGCAAGCAACGCAAGCAAGCCGTGCTCGGCGTAGGCGCGGTCGATGCGCCTTGGCTACTGGTGGGCGAGGGACCGGGCGCGGAAGAAGACCAGATCGGCGAGCCGTTCGTAGGGCAAGCCGGCAAGCTGCTCGACGCCATGTTGTCCGCAGCCGGCCTGCAGCGCGGGCGCGAGGTATACATTGCCAATGTCGTCAAATGCCGCCCGCCGGGCAATCGCACGCCATCAGCGGAGGAAGCACTGGCCTGTGCGCCGTTCCTCGACCGGCAGATCGACCTGATCAAGCCCAAGCTGATCGTGGCGCTGGGCAAGACGGCGGCTACGCGCCTCACCGGCTCGGAAGCCAGCATGGCCTCGCTACGTGGCAAGACTTACGAATATCGCGGCATTCCGGTGGTGGTGACCTATCATCCGTCCTATATGCTGCGCACCCCCACCGAGAAGCTCAAGTCGTGGGAAGATTTGATGTTCGCCAAACGGGCATTCGTCGCTGCAGCACGTTGATTCATCGCGGAAACGTTTGCGCCGGGCTTGCAAAGGCTAGAATCGCACTCACTTATCCGGCGCGATCATTTGATCGCCCAAATTTCACGGGAGTAATCATGCGTAATAAGACGTCTTTGTTGGGTTTGGCCGCCGCATTTTTCCTTTCAGTGTCGCTGACCGGCTGCGGCTACAACGACTTTCAGACCAAGGACGAATCGGTCAAGAAGGCGTGGGCGGAGGTATTGAACCAGTACCAGCGCCGCTCCGACCTGATTCCGAACCTGGTCGCCACCGTACAGGGCTTTGCCCAGCAGGAGAAAGACGTGCTGCTTGGCGTGACCGAAGCGCGTTCGCGCGTCGGCCAGATGAAAATCGACGAAAGCGTGCTGAACAATCCGCAGGCGATGCAGAATTTCCAGAAGGCACAGAGCGATTTGTCCGGTGCTCTTTCGCGCCTCTTGGTAGTGTCGGAAAACTATCCGCAACTGAAATCGGATGCCAACTTCCGCGACCTGCAATCGCAGCTGGAAGGCACGGAAAACCGCATCACGGTTGCGCGCAAGAAATACACCGAGAGCATCGAGGGCTACAACATCCTCACGCGCCAGTTCCCGACCAACCTGACGGCGATGCTGTTTGGCTATTCGGTGAAGCCGCAATTCACGGTGGAAAACGAGAAGGCGATCTCGACCGCGCCGAAGGTGGATTTCGGTGCCAAACCCGTTGTACCGGCGCCTGCGCCAACGCCGGCCCCGGCACCTGCACCGACCAAGTAAGCACCGGGTCGCGAAAGGCACATTCGTGAGCTCGCAGGCACGTCAGGTGCTGATGCGTCTCTTCGTCCTGCTGGCAGCGTGGTCCGTGTTCACGGTCCACGCTGCCGAGGGCGATCTGCAGCCGATTCCCCCGCTCAAGGAACGCATCACCGATACCACCGCCACGCTGTCGGCGGCGGATGAAGCGCGCATCGAAGCCAAGCTGAAGCAATTCGAGGCGCAGAAGGGCGCGCAGATTGCGGTGCTGATTGTCGGCACCACGCAGCCGGAAGCGATTTTCGATTACGCGATTCGCGTCGGTGAGGCGTGGAAACTAGGGCGCAAGGGCGTCGATGACGGTGTGCTGTTCCTGATCGCGAAAAACGACCGCAAGCTGCAGATCCTCACCGGCCCCGGCGTGCAGGGTGTGCTGACCGACGCCATGTCGAAACGCATCATCGCCGAGATCGTCGCGCCCAAGTTCCGAGCCGGTGACTTTGCCGGTGGCATCGAGCAGGGTGTGGACAAGATCATTGGTGTGCTGCAGGGCGAGGCCTTGCCGCCGCCGCAGAAAAAACGCGTGGCGGTGAAGAACACCAACTACGAAGGGTTCCTGATTGTCGGCATCATCGCTGCGCTGGTTGTCGGTCCGTTGCTGCGCTCGTTACTGGGACGTTTTCTCGGTGCCAGTGCGACGGCGGGTGTAACCGGTGCGGCGGCGTGGTGGATTGCCGGCGGGTTGCTGTTCCCGATCGTGGCGGCAGTGATTGTGTTTTTTATCGTGCTGATGATGGGGGCAATGAATTTTCTGAATTCGGGCCGCGGTGGCAGTTGGTCCGGTGGTGGCTGGAGCACCGGCGGTTCCAGTGGCGGAAGCTGGAGTGGCGGATCGTCGGATAGTTTCAGCGGCGGCGGTGGCAGCTTCGACGGCGGCGGCGCCTCGGGGGATTGGTAGCCATGGAATTCGTCAAACGATTTTTCCGCCACGTCTGGATGTCGCCGATCCAGGTGCGGCGCTGTTTTCCGCAAACGACGCTGGATGCGATCAAGCAGGCAGTCGCCGCCGGCGAGAAAACGCATCGCGGGCAGGTGCGCTTCGTTGTCGAGGCCGAGCTAACCACAGGGCAACTCTGGGCCGATCTCGGCTCACGCCAGCGTGCAATCGACGTGTTCTCCATGCTGCGGGTGTGGGACACGGAAGAGAACAACGGCGTGCTGGTCTATGTGCTGCTGGCCGACCACAAGGTCGAGATCGTGGCTGATCGCGGCATCCATCGCGAAGTCGGCGAGGAGCGCTGGCGCGCCATCTGCAAGGAAATTGAGCTGCGTTACCGCAAGGGCGATTTTCTTGGCGGCAGTGTCATTGGCATCGACAAAATCAGCGCCGAATTGGCGCATGCCTTCCCCGCGCGGGGTGGCGAGAAGAACGAGCAGCCGGATCAGCCGGTGGTGATGTAGTCCGGGATTGAAACCCCAGCAATGGAGCGGCTTCCCGGCCATTTTTGCCCGGGAAGCCGCTCCAGTGCTGGGGTTTTATTGCATTATGCGGGCTTGCGTGTCAGTCAACCTGCAACAGGTCAATGCCCGTGGGATCCGCTTTTCTCAACGCCGATCTGCTGGTCCAGCATGGGATTGGCGCGATGGTTGGCGCGGTTCCACATCATGATCAGCACCATCATCGCGGCAACGAAGCCGCCGAACAGCACGATGATGAGATTGATCGATAGATGGAACGAAAGCATCACCGAGTACACCGCGACCATCAGCAGGATGTTGAGTTGCTCGTTGAAATTCTGTACCGCGATCGAGTGGCCAGCGGATAACAGCACGTGGCCGCGATGCTGCAGCAGCGCGTTCATCGGCACGACAAAGAACCCACCCAGCCCGCCGACAATGATCAGCAACGCGCACACCGGCACCATTGCATGCGTGACCGGCATGAACATCACCGCGAAGCCCATGGCAATGCCCCACGGCAGCACGGTCAGCGAATTTTTCAGCGTCATATAGCGGCCGGCGACGATGGCACCGACGATGGTGCCCACGCTGGCCACGCCCATCAGCATCGAGGCCTGATCGAGTCGCAGTCCTAGGTGTGATTTGCCCCATTCCAGCACCATCAATTGCAATGTGGCACCGGCACCCCAGAAGAGCGTGGTCACGGCGAGTGAAATCTGCCCGAGCTTGTCCTTCCACAGCACTTCCACGCAGTGCCAGAAATCGGTCACCAGCTTGATCGGATTTTTTTCCTGCTTCGGGTAGCGCGCGCCGGTATCGGGAATGTTGAGATTGAATATCGCGGCGATGGCGTAGAAAACGGCGATGACCAGAATCGCCGCTTCGGGTGGTGTATCGACGCCTGTGTTGATAACCGGCAAATCGAAGGACAGCAGCCATGCCGACACCTTGGGGCTGATGAGCGCGCCGCCCAGCACCGTGCCGAAAATAATCGAGACCACGGTCAGGCCCTCGATCCAGCCATTGCCTTTTACCAGTTGGTCCGGCGGCAACAGCTCGGTCAGGATGCCGTACTTAGCCGGCGAGTACATGGCGGCGCCGATGCCGACCAGCATGTAGCCGGCGAATACCACCCAGAATTCGGTGTTGCCCGGCAGCTTGAGGAAATCGAAAAAGAAAATCGCGAAGCAGCCGACGATCTTGATCGCGTTGGTGATGAACATCACCCGGCCCTTGGGGATCGAGTCCGCGAAGGCACCGACAAAGGCTGCCAGTACCACGTAGGAAACTGCGAAGCCCCATTTCACCATCGGCGTCATCCAGCTCGGGCCGTGCAGCATCTGGATCAGCGCGATGCAGGAGATGAAGAGCGCGTTGTCGGCGAGTGAACTGAAGAACTGCGCCGCCATGATGGTGTAAAAACCGCGCTTCATTGGCCGGTTTTTTCCTTGGATTGCCGATGCGATGGCGGCGCAGTTTTGGAGTGCAGTCCCATTCTGCAAGAGACGGACTGCACTCCAAAATCGCATGCCGCCATGATGGTGTAAAAACCGCGCTTCATTGGTATTTGCGGATTGGATGCGCCTGTGAATCAGGCGACGAGTCGTGAGTGGATGTGCGCCATCTTAACCGAAGCCAGCCTGTACGCCGCCACGCTGCATTTGTTGCGCTGCGGCATTCGGGCCTACTGCACCGTGCCGCGAAACTGGCTGTTCAACTGTGTAGTGGACTGGTTGAGCCGCTCATCGCGCTTGGCATCGCGGCTGGGCTCTACGGGTACTCCATCCGGGCCGTAGATTCCGCACAGGCCAATAAAGCAGAGCGCCAGCTGCGCTTTCTCCTTGGGTGTCATCGGCCGGTCTTTTTCCAGCCGGTCGCGGAACTGCATCATCGGGGCCTTTTTCGGTCCGACATAATCTTCCGGGTCGATCTGGCCTTCGACCAGGATTTCGTCCAGCCGGGTGATGGTTTCCACGCGGCGTTTCTCCTCCGCCGAGAAGCGCTGTGGCTTGGCGTTGACGAAGTCCTTGGGCAGCTTCTTTGCTGCCGTCTGCGCCGGTGTATCCATGGCCGCAGCCGGCAGTGCGTCTTTCGACGCGCCGGCCGCGGATGTCGATGGAGAGGGCGACTGGCTGTTGGCATAGAACGGCAATGCCAATACCAGCAGCAGCGCCGCCCTCATCGCGACGAGTCCGGCTACAGCACTTCCGCCGCGTGATCCGCTAGACGCGAGCGCTCGCCGCGCTGCAGCGTAATGTGACCCGAATGCGTCCAGCCCTTGAAGCGATCCACCACATAAGTCAGGCCCGACGAACCCTCGGTCAGGTAGGGCGTGTCGATCTGCGCGATATTGCCCAGACACACCACCTTGGTGCCGGGGCCGGCGCGGGTGATGAGTGTTTTCATCTGCTTGGGCGTCAGGTTCTGCGCTTCGTCGATGATCAGGAATTTGTTGAGAAATGTCCGGCCCCGCATGAAGTTGAGCGATTTCACCTTGATGCGCGAGCGGATCAGGTCACGGGTCGCGGCGCGGCCCCAGTCACCGGCTTCGTCATCGGTGGAGTTGAGCACGTCGAGGTTGTCTTCGAGCGCTCCCATCCATGGATTCATTTTTTCTTCTTCGGTTCCCGGCAGGAAGCCGATGTCTTCACCGACTGGCACGGTGACGCGAGTGATGATGATTTCCGAATAAACCTTGTACTCCAGCGTCTGCATCAGCGCGGATGCCAGTGTCAGCAGCGTCTTGCCGGTGCCGGCCTGGCCGAGCAGCGTGACGAAATCGATCTCAGGATCCATCAAAGCATTCAACGCAAAATTCTGTTCGCGATTGCGCGCGACGATGCCCCAGATATTGTTTTTCTGGTGGGTGTAATCCTTCAGCGTTTTCAGAACAGCGGTCTTGCCTTCCTGTGCGGCGACCAGCGCATAGAACGGCTTGTCATCATCCTGATAGACAAACTCATTGACGTTGAGGCTGGCGACCAGTGGGCCTTTGATGCGATACAGCGTGCGGCCATGCTCCTGCCAGGATTCGATGTCCTTGCCGTGTTTGTCCCAGAAATCCTTGGGCAGCTCGCGCATGCCGGTGTAGAGGAGATCGGTATCCTCCAACACCTTGTCGTTGAAGTAATCCTCCGCAGCGACGCCGATGGCGCGCGCCTTGATGCGCATGTTGATGTCCTTCGACACCAGCACAACACTGCGCTTGGGATTGTGATGCTGCAGGTCGAGCGCGACCGCGAGGATCTGGTTATCGGCCTTGCCGCTGTCGGGAAGCGCCGAGGGAAATTCAACGCTGACCGGGCGCGTCTGCAATAGCAGGCTGCCGGACGCCTGTTTGGTGCCGAAGTCCTTTAAGGCCACACCGTTTTCGATATCGCTTTCCTGACTCGACACGATATCGTCGATAAAACGGCTTGCCTGACGGGCATTGCGCGCGACCTCGGTCATGCCCTTCTTGTTGTTGTCCAACTCTTCCAGCGTGATCATCGGCAGATACACATCGTGCTCCTCGAAACGGAACAGCGATGTCGGGTCGTGCATCAGTACATTGGTGTCGAGCACAAACAACTTGGTGCTGACTTTGGGGGCCGAAGGTTTTGCGTTGCCGGGTCTGGGAGCCAAGTGGGTGCCTCGCTTTGGGGGTGACTCAAGATGGCAGGAATCGTCGCGAGCGGACGTATTTCGGTTCGAGGAGCGCACACGTACGGTTGTACGTCGAGCACCGGAGGACCGAAATACGTTCGCGCAGCAGATTCATGCCATCTTGAAAGTGAAAAACCCTCCTGTGGCTGTCGCCCCAAGAGGGTTCATCGGAAAAAGTGGAATCAATTCGCTGTGTGCCTTGCTCTGAGCCGATTATGCCATGCTTTTTACGGCATTCAAGACCGCTTCTGCGTGACCGTCTACCTTCACGCCGCGCCACTCCTGAATGATTTCTCCGTTGCGGCCGACAAGGAAAGTTGAGCGGACGATGCCCAATACTTTCTTGCCGTACATGTTCTTTTCGTGGATTACGTCGAAGGCCTTGCACATCACTTCGTCGCTGTCGGACAGCAGGTCGAACGGGAAGCCCATCTTGGACTTGAATTTTTCATGGCGGGCGACGCTGTCGCGCGAAACGCCGAACACCATCACGCCCGCCTTGATGAATTCCTTGTGCAGGTCGCGGAACTGCTGGCCTTCCAGCGTGCAGCCGGGCGTGTCGTCCTTGGGGTAGAAGTAAACGACATAGGGATGACCCTTGAACGCTGCGCTGGAAAAGCGCTGGTTGCCGGTGGCGGCAACTTCAAAGTCGGGAATGGATTTGGGCATGGCGTTACTCCTGAATCGTTGTAGTTGAAAAGTTATGCCGCGGCCTGGACCGGCAGGAACGGTTTGCCCTGAACCAGCAGCGTGCCGCTGCGCCCGGGCAGGCTGCCGGTGCGCGCTTCGAAGTACGGCAAATGGCTGAGGTCCAGATTTTGATAGACCGTGTCGGTGGCGACCAGTTCGTAACCTTGTTCCTTCCAGCCGCTCAGCAATTTTTCGAATACCGGCAACAACCGCATGCCTTCCAGCTCGGCGTGCAGCGTGAACACGTGGGCACTCATGGATTGCCGCGAGGCAACGATGGGTTGCGGTGCGCTTGCCGTCATCGCCAGTAACTTTTCGTGCACATTGGCATCGGTGCATCCGTCAAGGCCAATCAATTCATCCAGCGTCGGCAACGTGGT
>JAEUNB010000074.1 GCA_016790625.1 Betaproteobacteria bacterium
CTGGTCAATCTCGGTGCCCGCGCCGAGTTTCTGCGTATCGACCGGTTCGCCGTTAATGGTCAGCTGCTTGTTGCGATAGACAATGCGATCACCCGGCAGGCCCACCACGCGTTTGATCAAGTCCTTGGCCGGATTTTCCGGCAAGCGGAACACCATGACATCGCCGCGCTGCGGCTGGCCGTTCTCGACGACTTTTTTGTTTATTACCGGCAAACGAACACCGTAGGCGTATTTGTTGACCAGGATGAAATCGCCGACGTGCAGGGTCGGCAGCATCGACTCGGACGGAATCTTGAACGGCTCGTACAGAAATGAACGCAGCAGAAAGATTACCGCGATGATCGGAAAGAAGCTGCGCGCCATTTCCACCAGCACCGGCTCTGCAGCGTTCCCGCGCCGACGCTTGAACACAAGGGAATCAATCGCCCAAACCGTGCCGGTAAGGACTATCGACAGCAGCAGGACGGCGGCAAACGGCATCACTTCCTTGAAAGTGAGGATGCCCATTACGGTAAGAAAGAAAGTCGGCCACGCCAACTCAAGCCATGCGTGCAGCGGGTGCGGTGCATTCGTTTCGCCGCCTTGCTTGACGGCAATTCGCTGACCAACAAACCAGCTGGCCACAATGATACCGGCGCTGGCACCCAGCGCCAGCCACGCAATCAGTTCCCAATTCATCTTCATCCACCCTCAACAATCGATGGAAGGATTGTGAACATCGTCAGGCAAGCGTGCAGCACGGCTGCGACGAACACCCGGATTGGCGATATCAATAGCGAGTTATCAGGAAGCAGGTCTGGGCCAAACCACCGACTTGCGTTCGAATTCCTCGCCAAACATCCATGCCACGGCAAACTCCACCACCTTGGACATTCCTGTGCGCGCGGGATCCGGTTGGCCGCCGAAGCTGTGATCAGCACCTTCGACGCGCAGCCAGGTCAGGTCGCGCTTTCGGGTGAGCAATTCAATGGCAAACGCATCCATCACGCGCGGCGCACTGTTCTCGTCGCGGTCGCCGTAGGCGAGGAAGAACTTCGCCGGGCTTTTGTTGAGGCTGGAGAAATCGAACGGGGCAAATTTGTCGGCCCAGTAGCGATGCGCATGACCAAACACCTGCTTGCTGTCGCTGGCCGGATCGGCGCTGACGTCGCGCCAAGCATCGAGCACGCGGCCGATATTTTCTGCTTTGTTGCTGCCCGGCCGGCGCGAGATGAAGCCTTCGCCTGCGGCAGCCATGTCGAAGAAATCGAGCAACTGTGATGAGGGTGTGGCCGATAACGAGGCCACATGGCTCACGCGCGCATCCTGTGCGGCCAACCGCACGGCAAATACCGCACCTTCGGAATGGCCCAACACCATGATGTTGCGCGGCTTTGCACCACGCAGCGAAATCGTTGCGTCCAATGCTGCGCGCAATGCCGCAAGCCAGCGCTCACCGGTCTGCTCCCGGCGGAAGACATCGCTGCAGTTGGCGGCGCCACCAGGATTCTGCGGGGCATCGAATAACTCAACACCGGGTTTCTCGACCAGCAGTACTTGCGCACGCGAACCGGCGGCTCGGCGCACAAAGGCATGCCAACCGGCGCTGACTTGTCCATCACGGTTGAAAAACTGCGATGTGCAGCCCGAGCCTTGCAGCACCAGTATCAACGGCCGATCATCGCTGGCAGGCGTCGCATAGAAGCGGATATCGCGGCCCAGGCCATCCTTGGTGGTGTAGGCCTTGTATGGGAAGCCTGCCGGGAAAGCAGCGACCGTAACCTCGCTTGCCGCCGCCGACACCACGCCAGGCAGCAAGGCAAGCAGAAACAGGATACCGGCAAGGCAGTGTTGCAGGATGTGAAGCAAGGAGCGCATGGCAGAAACTCGCGGAGGATAACCTTGCTATTCCGTCACAGGCCGGAAAAAGTTCCCGGCCAAGCAGCTATCCAACGCGGCTACGGGCTTGGACGTGCAAACAGGCTGGGCGTGAGTACCACATTGGTCTGCAGCGCGTTGATACTGGCCCGCCAGCTGCCATCGGCATTGCTGACCCAGACCGGATGGCGAACCCCATCGCGCTCGAATTTCCACGGACCGGAAAGCGAACCCACGTTGTCGTCATGCGCGCCAAACGCATAGGGCTCACCAGCCGCGTTGAGCTTGAACCACGCGATGCGCTTGCCTGACTCCAGAATTTCCAGACGCTCCGTCGCTCCCACGGCAAGCGTAATCAGCGGATCGCGCTTCGCCACGCGATGAATGGTGCGGTAGACATGACCGGCATGCCAGCGCATGTCGTCGGCAATGACTTCAGCGGGCACATCGCCAACCTTGCCATCGCGCGTCAGCCGCCAATTTTTCTCGCCATCGATCACGCGTGACAACTTCAGTCCGGGACCGGTGGTATCAATGCGAAAGCGCGGCTGCGTGAAGTCCATCGTGATCACCGCGCGAACTTCAACCGGCTCTGCGGCGCGATATTGCTGCGAATCGTTGACTGTGTTCTTCAGTGCCGCCCAGGCGCTTCTTCCACCAACAGCGGCCAGCAACTTCTCGGCCATCGCCTCGGCATTTGCTGTTGTCGAAGGCTGCGCAGAGGCAACGTTCAGCGTCAACAGTTGAGCTGTAATCAAACCGAACCATGCGAGCCGCTGCAAATTTCTAACGATTTTCATGACGCCCATTCTGCCGCCGTCAGTGCGACTGTGTGAAACAGACTGTAGCGGCGCTTATTCGCCTGAAAGCTCTATCGCCGCCAGCGCATCGGCAATCACATCCGCCGATTGCGGACGAACGAGCCGCGAAACCTCTTTCCCGCCGCGCAGAAATATCAACGTAGGCCACAGCTTGACGCGAAATGACCGGCCCAATGGCTGCCCGGGACCATCGCTGACCTTCAGATGCTTCACCGATGGGTGATTCCCCAGAGCAGCAGCGATGCGCGGTTGCGCAGCCCGGCAATGCCCGCACCATTCGGTGCCGAACTCGACCATCACCGGCCCGGCAAAGGCATCGACTTCCGCGCGCGTCGGATCGCTCACCGGACTACATCTCGATGAAAATCTTGAAGCCGCCGAAAATCAGCCGCTTGCCGTCGAACGGCATGTCCTTCATGTCGAAATTGGCGATGCGCGGATCGTTGATCACCTTCTTGTTGACGCTGTCGCGGTGCTTGCGCGACTTGTAGACGATCCACGAAAACACCACCACTTCGTCCTTCTTCAATTTCACCGCCTGCGGGAAGGATGTCAGCTTGCCGGGTTTGACGTCGTCGGCGACGGTTTCGATGTATGCCAACGCGCCGTACTCTTTCCACACCTTGCCGCAGTACCGCGACACTTTCTTGTAGGCGGCGAGATTCTTCTTCGGTACCGGAACGACAAAACCATCAATGTACTGAGCCATTTTTCCCCTCGCTTATCGGATTGATAAAAGATGTTAGCGGAAATGACCGGATACAAATGCGCGGTGGACGTTTGATTTGGCTGGCTTAAACTCGACGCATAGGACTACACGCACTCACATCGATGACACCGACTTCGACACGCACACTGCCGTTACTGTTCCCATTGCTGCTGGCCGCCTGCGCAACCACACCCGAGCCAGCCCCGCGAGAAGTTGCGGTGGCGGCGGCGGTCATGCCAACGACCAACCCGCGCAACCGGCCGCCGCGCGTGGCCTTCCTGCCGCAAGGCGATTTCTCGGAGCGCGCCGTGCGCCGGGGCGTGAGCGCCAGCGCGGACGATTGCCGCGCAGTTGAGAATGCCGTGTGGGTGGAGAGTCCGCACGGCAACGAATGCATCCGCTACTGGGCAGCCGGGTTTGGCAATGCATCTGCCAAACGCGCAGTGATCTTTTTCCACGGCGACGTGCTGGCCAATGGCGGTGTATCGGCCGACTATCAGGCAATGACACCGGAAAAATTGCAACGCGATGCGAATCAGTGGGCTACGCGCCTAGGCGTGCCGTACATCTTTGTCGGCCGGCCCGGCACCAATGGCTCCTCCGGCGAACACACACAGCGGCGTCGCATCAGCGAATCGGTATTGATGTCGATGGCGGTCGATGCGATCAAGAAGCGCCACGGCATCGAGGAACTGGTGCTTGCCGGCCAGAGCGGCGGGGGACACGTCACGGCATCGCTGCTGGCCGCGCGTAACGATATCGTCTGCGCCGTGCCGACCTCGTCGGTATCCTCGCCACGGTTGCGGCAAACGATGCGCAAGTGGACGGTGGACGCGACGGGATACGACGACTCATACGAACCGGTCGAGCATCTGGACAAATCGCGCATGAATGCAAAACTGCGTGTGTTCGTGGTCGGCGACCCGCAGGACAGCAATGTGCTGTGGGCGCCGCAGACGATACTGGCCAAGCGTCTGACCGAGATCGGCGTGGCCAATGAAATCCTCGAGGGCGAAGGCACCGGGCCGGCACGCCATGGCATGGCCCGATCGGCGCGCATCGTTGCCGGCTGGTGCGCGAACGATGTATCGACCGCAGAAATCGTGCAACGCGCGAAGGCAGGACTCAAGGGCTAGACGGCGGTTGCGGCTTTACGCCCCAGCCGTTTCACGCAACAATGAGCGCCTCCGCAAACGTCTCACTCTAACGAGGCATCTCATGGCATCGCACTACCATGTTGCTCGTACTGCGACACAGTCGCTGACCGCACTATTGCTCACTACCGCTCCGCAGGTCTGCCAGGCGCTGCTGCCGCCGCCCGAAGTGGAGTGCTGCCAGCGCAAGGACTACCAGTCCGCCCAGTGCAGCCGCTTTACGCTGGACGAGAAAAAGTGTGAGGCCGCTTACGCCAACTGGCAGGAAACCTTTCGCCGGTTTACGGAGATGCAACGACCGCAGGCCAGGGAAAGCGTTGCAACAAAAGTCGTGCCGGTAAAAATTGAGGCGCGGCTGTTCTACCATCACTCCGGCACCTACTCGGAGGTGGTCAACAGCAAGACGCGATTCTGGAATGTGATCATCGGCGAAGGCGGGGCGAAGGAACCCTCCAACGCACTGCGCGTGGATGTGCGCGTCAAGGGCGAGCCCGGCAGTTTCGATCCCAAAGCCCGCGTTACGCTCGATGCGGTCAACGACGAAACCGGCAAATTGCATGCACAGCTTTCCACCAACCTCGGCACGCTGAGCGTACGAGGCGAGTACGTCGTCACTTTCCTGTTGCAGCCGACCGGCTGCATTCCGCTCACCTTGACCGCGCGAATCGCCGGCTCGACGGAAACGCAGACCGAGAAAATTCCTTTCCGCTGCGGCGAGTAACGCGGCATCGATTGGCACCGTATATGATTCGTCAGTACGCCTTTCTTCATCCGCAGACCACACAAGGAGAGACGCCATGAGCAAATCCAAAGACACCAAGAAGGAAACCAAGAAAGTCGCGGCCAAGACGCCGAAGGAAAAGAAGGAAGCAAAGAAGCTGAAGAAGGAAGAGCGCAAGCGCCAGTAAGGCGCGATTTCACGTACCCAACAACAAACTCCAGCACTGGAGCGGCTTTCCCGGCATTTTCGGCCTGAAATCCGCTCCAGTGCTGGAGTTTCATTTGGAAATTTCATGTCCTCCACGCGTCCTCCCCGCCGGCAGTTCCTGCAAACTGCCGCACTCGGTACTGCTGGCTTGGCGCTGGCCACGCCTTCTGTCGCCAGCAGCAGCGGCTCCTCAACCCTGCTGCGGCCAAAGCGCCTCAAAGCCGGCGACACCATCGGCTTAATCAGCCCAGCTCAGGCGCGCTACGAAAGCACGCCGTTCGCCATTGCCAATGAGAATCTGCAGGCGCTGGGCTTCAAGGTGAAGGAAGGCAAATGGCTGCGCGCGCGCCACGGCTACTTCGCCGGCACCGACCAGCAGCGCGCGGAAGATCTCAACGCCATGTTTGCCGACAAGAGTGTCGACGGCATCATGGCGATGAGTGGGGGCGCCGGTGCGACGCGCATCCTGCATTTGCTCGACTACGACAACATCCGCCGCAATCCGAAAGCATTGGTCGGATTCAGCGACATCACTGCGCTGCATAACGCGATTCAGGCGCGCACCGGACTGGTGACGTTTTCCGGGCCGATGGGCGCATCCGACTGGAATCCGTTCACCCTCAATCATTTCAAGCGTGTACTGATCGATGGTGAAGCCGCCGTGCTGAAAAACATTCCCGACAAGGACGATCAGCTCACTCAGGTGAAGGACCGCATCCTGACCATCCGTGGCGGTCGCGCACGCGGCCGGCTGGTTGGCGGCAATCTGTCAGTACTCAACACGCTGCTCGGCACTCCCTGCCAGCCGGATTTTCGTGGCGCCATCCTTGCCATCGAAGACGTCGATGAGTACATCCATCGCGTCGACCGCATGCTCGGTCATCTGCGGCTGGCGGGTGCCTTCGACAAACTGGCTGGCGTCGTCATTGGCAATTTCACCGACTGCAAACCGGGTGAAGGCTATGGACGTCTGGCGCTGGAAGATGTGTTCGACGATTACTTCAAGCCGCTCAATATCCCAGCATTCTCCGGCAGCCAGTTTGGCCATGTGAAAAAGAAATTCACCCTGCCGATCGGGCTCGATGTTGAAATCGACGCCGATGCCGGCACCATCGCCATGCTGCAGCCGGCCGTGATCGGTTGATGATGGATAACGCGCAGCCGCTCATCACCTGGAAAGAGCAGAACAAGAACCATCGCGCGCGCTGGCAGGCCGAAAAAGGCACCGCGCCACCGAAGCGCGTGGTGGTGATCGACGACACGCAAACCGCCGATGCCGCCTATCGCCTCGCCTGCGAAGGAACCGCGATGCTGTGGCGTGGTGATTTCCAGAATGCCAAGCAGCTGTTGCAGGCGATGGCACGGCGCGTCGACGCACAGGCCGCGAGGTCGGCCAGGAAACGCACACCCGATCTGAAGGATGCGTTCAACCTTCATCGCCTCGCGCAATCGCAACGCGCGCGCACGCTGTCGATGCTGCTGATTCCGTTCGATCGCGATTACACCATCCTGCTGCATCGCGCGCCCGATGTGCGTGACGCCTGCGAGGGAGCGTGGGGACCACCGGCGAAATCCGGCCCCGACTTGGTGGCGTCGTTGCGCGAGCTGCTTGGCGTCATCGGCGCGCACGAGTGGCGGCGCAAGGGCGTGGAGATCGCCGCCCTCGGCGAACGGGTGCATCCGCACTACGGCGTTTTCGCACCGATCCGCAGCGAGTATGTCGATATGGTGGCCGAGACTCCGCTACCGAAGCCCGCACCGGCGCTGGCGTTCGATATCGGCACCGGCACCGGCGTGCTGGCGGCGATTCTGGCCAAGCGCGGCATCAAGCGGATCATCGCCACCGACATGGACCCGCGTGCGCTCAGCTGTGCGCGCGAAAACATGATCCGGCTCGGCCTCGACAGCCGCATCAAAGTGGTGGAAGCCAATCTGTTTCCCGAGGGCCGCGCGCCGTTTATTGTCTGCAATCCCCCCTGGCTGCCGGCACGCCCCTCTTCCGCGCTGGAACGCGCGGTTTACGATCCGGATAGTCAAATGCTGCGCGGGTTTCTCGCTGGCTTGGCCGCGCATCTGGAACCGGATGGCGAGGGCTGGTTGATTCTTTCCGATCTTGCCGAGCATCTGGGTTTGCGAACCCGCGAGGTGCTGCTCGAATGGATTTCCGCTGCAGGATTAATAGTCGCGGAGCGCATCGATGTACGACCGACGCATCCGCGCGCAGCCGACAAATCCGATCCGCTGCACGCGGCGCGCGCGAAAGAAATCACCTCACTTTGGCGACTGAAGGCGGCCTAAAACGCGCCGCACATGTGGCGATCTACATGTGCCGAAAAAGGTGCTGGTAAGCGCGTGACACCTGCACCGGCTTTGCGTAGCCTTTCAGATTCAGCGTCATGCGTGATTCGCCGTCGCGCTTGCTGGATAACACACAACGCACATTCACCAACGTGCCGCGATGCACCTGCCAGAATTGCTCGGCATCGAGAGAGCGCACCAGCTCGGCCAGCGTCTTGCTGATCAGGTGTTCGCCATTGGCGGTGTAGACCACGGTGTACTTGTCGTCGCTCTGGAACAGGATCACTTCATCGACGGCGATCTGATACGTGGTTTCACCGCGGTTGGCGCGAATCCAGCGTAGCGGCTGGTTATCTGGCGCGGCTCCGCCGCCCACTGCGCGCGACAGCAGGTTGAGAATCTGCGACATCTCCGGCATCGGCGCCTGTTCGGCCAGTGCCTTTTTCAATCGAGCGATGGTGCGCGACAGCCGATCACTCGAAACCGGCTTCAGCACGTAGTCCACCGCCTCGCTCTCGAATGCCTGAACTGCGTATTGATCGTAGGCGGTGACGAACACGACACGGGTCTCAGTTTCGATTCCCTGTGCCACTTCTATCCCTGTCTGCCCCGGCATCTTGATGTCGAGGAACGCGATGTCCGGCTTCAACTTCGCAATCATCTCGGCAGCTTCGAGGCCGTTGGTGGCTTCGCCGACGATTTCGAGTTCGGGCCATAGGGTGGCAAGTTTTTCGCGCAGATGTTCGCGCAGGAGCGCCTCATCATCGGCAAGGATTGCAGTAACAGTTGTATTCGGCATGGTCAACGGGCGTTTGTGGGGGCGGCAAGTGCCGCAAGCGGAATCGACAGCGTGATATCGGTACCGGGCTTGGCGTCGGCAACGGTCAGCGCGGCTCTTCCGTCATACAGAACGGCAAGGCGCTCGCGCAGGTTGGCGAGACCCACACCCTGGCCTTTGCTGTCGGCGTGTTCGGCAAATCCGAGCCCGTTATCCGTCACACGCAACAACATGTGACTATCGGCGCGGGTTGCGCTCACCCTCACCCGGCCACCTTCGATCTTCGGCTCCAGTCCATGCTTGATGGCATTCTCCACCACCGGCTGCAGCAGCATCGGCGCCAGCGGCTCACTTTCCAGACCCGGCGCGATTTCGAGATCGTATTCAAGCCGTGGCCCCATGCGGATTTTCAGCAGGTCGAGGTAATGCCGCAGCAGCTCGATCTCCTGCTTCACCGTACCCTCCTGCGAACGGCTGGCGGAGAGGCTCTGCCGCAGGTAAGCAATGAAGTTGTCCATCATCAGCTCGGCCTTGTCCGGCGCCCTGGCGATCAGGCTCTGGATGGTGGCCAGTGTATTGAACAGGAAGTGCGGCTCGATCTGTGCCTGCAGCATGCGCATCTGCGCCTGCACCACCTGTTTCTCGTTCGAGACAACTTTGAGATTTTCGCGCGCCATCAGTTCCTCGACCTTGCGCTCCTCCCATTCGGAGCCGAAGAAGGAACGGCCGGCAAACACCGACAGGCCGTGGATGGTGAGGCCAATGCCCCAACCAAAAGTAGCCCAGTGCGCCCAGATCTTGGTGCCGGTGCTGAGGTTGACGATCCAGAGGAACGGAATGACGATGGCATACATCGTCGCCGAGATATAGAACGAGCGGATTTCCCTGGCGCGCTTGCGGGCGCGGCGCAGCGCCTCTTCGTGGCGCATTTGCGAAATCGTCATTGCCGGCTGACTCATGTGCGATCGCGCTCCATCAATTCGCGCACCTTGCGGTCTTCCCACTCCTGGCTGAAGAAATGCCAGAACGGCAGCACGGTAATGCCGTGAATGATGATGCCGATGCCCCAGCCCAGCGTGGGCCAGATCGCCCACCAGGAAAACCATCTGAGCTTGGCGGACGCTTCGCTGAATACGATGGCGCCATTGCTGATGGAAAAATGGGACAACATGCCAGCGTTCATCAGCATGAACGCATTGGCAATCCACATCAAACCGATCGCCAGCACGAAGCTGACCAGATGGCGGTAAAACTCCGCCAGCCGGTGGACCCGGCGGCGAATGGCCAATTCCCGTTCGCCCATGCCGGGCAGTTGCAGTTCGTCATCCATGGAAGTGTGCGCAAAGAGTTGTCGATGGCCGGCAGTGTGACGCGCCGTGCTCGCGCTTTCGAGCATTATCCGATGGCCGCGCGGCAAAATCCCGCCAACTGCCGTTTAGGCGCGCGAATGGCGGCAAAACGTGGCTGCGTATTCCGATAAGAGGGGCCGTTGCGATCACCAGCCACACTCGATCATGGCACACTGATCCCTGTGCAACTCAAATTTCACGAGTAGCCATGTCCTCGACCCACCCACGACGCGGTGCCACATCCGTTATCCGCCTTTTTTCCGCGATTGCATTGGCAGCATCGGCCTGGTCGGCGAGCGCACAAACCACCGGCGGCATCGAATTCATTCCGGCCCAGCCGACTTCGGCCGACATCGTTTACATGAAGGTGCCGCGCAATTGCGGCAATTCCAATTTGCCCGTGCCGGGATACCTCACATCAAACAGCGCTGGCCGCACGCGAGTGAACGTGGTGCATCGCGGCAGCGCTGTCTGCGCCGACTTAAATGCCGCCGCTGCGCCGTTAATGGTGGAGCTGGGCAAGTTCCCTGCGGGTACCTATCCGATCGACGTCAACTACGGTGTGCTGCTTGGCAACGAAATCTCGTTTCTAACGGTTCTTACCTCCTTGCAATTGGTGGTAACCGATCACCGGCCAGCCAAACCGGCGCCCGCCGTGTTCATCGATTATTCCGATCACTGGTGGGACCAAAGCGACCCCGGCTCGGGCTTGTTTATCTGGCAAAACCGTACCGATCAGGTGCTGGCTGCGTGGTTTACCTACTCAACAACGGGTCAGGCGATCTGGTACACGGTTCAGTCCGGCACCTGGGTCAGCCCGACGCGCTATGAAGGCAAGTTGATTCAATCCAGCCGCTCGAACCCACCGCCTCCGCCGATACTGCTGGTGGCGCAGGAGGTTGGCACGGCCGTGCTCGACTTCACCGGTGATGACAGCGCGATGAGCGGACGCTTTATCTACAAACTCAACTCGGCGGCAACGGAAGTCACGCGCAATATCCGCCGCTTTGGCAAGTAAGCCACATCGTCAGGAACTATCATGGACAGATTACATTCACGCCACAGCCAGACGCATATTTGCAGCTTGATCCGCTTTTTTGCGGCTGCTGCATTGGGCATTACGGCCTTCAACGCGGCTGCGCAAAACGCCGCCGGCATCGAATTTATTCCTGCACAGCCCACCTCGGCCGATACGGTTTATGCCAAGTTGCCGCGTACTTGCGGAGGTTCCAATTATTTTCCCTCGGTATATCGCGCCTTTTCGGAGAATGGTCGCATCAAAGTGTGGGTCCAGACGCTTTCTTCATCGCGCGCATGCACTGATCGGAATGCTCCTGCGGCCCCGCTGATGGTGGAATTGGGGAAATTTCCTGCTGGCACTTATCCGATTGATTTCTTTGACGCGGTTGTTGTCTCCACTGAACTCAGCCTTCAGCCGATCGCGACCAATCTTCAGTTGGTGGTCACCGATCACCGGCCGACCAAGCCGGCGCCCGCCGTGTTCATCGATTATTCCGATCACTGGTGGGATTCGACCGACCCCGGCGTGGGTCTTTTCATCTGGCAAAACCGCAGCGATCAGGTCTTGGGAGCATGGTTCACCTATGCTGCCACCGGTGAGGCGATTTGGTACACGATTCAAGCGGGAAGCTGGGTCAGCGCCACGCGCTACGAAGGCAAGCTGGTGAAATCATCCAAGCTGCCGCATACGCCGTTTCCGCCGCCACCCAACCTGATTTCGGCCGAAGCCGTCGGCACAGCGGTGCTTGATTTCACCGGCGACGATAGTGCCCTCAGCGGACGCTTCATTTACAAATTCGATTCTGCTACGGTCGGGGTCACGCGCAATATCCGCCGCTTCGGCAAGTAGTCGCAGCCAGCACCTTCCGGAAACAAACTCCAGCACTGGCGCGGCTTTTCAGCTATTTATGGCCAGAAAGCCGCACCAGTGCTGGAGTTTTCATTCCGCGCACAAGCCCTCACAATAGCGCTTCGCTTGTGTTGCCATCCTGCCGGAGATTTGCATGCGTTCCACCCGCGCCACCGCTGCCATCGCTCGCCTCAATGCCCGCGACCCAGGCCACGACTACGTCATGACCACGACACGCGACGGGCACTTCATCCTCAGCGAGTGGGTGGGCGATGAGACCAAAGCGGTCACTGCACCCTGCGATCTGGAAAGTTTTGTCGCGCTGGTCAACGGCATGGGGCCGCAACAGGAAAAGCGCATGACCAAGAACGACATCGCTTTTCAAAAGCAGCTGACGAAAAAAGACAAGGGCGCCTGAAGCGCCCTTGATTTTTACACCGCCTTTATCGAATCACGGCTCGACAAAACAGGCTTTCGCCACACCCGGTATCGGGTCGCGGCCGAAACCGGCGTTGGTGCAATTGACGCCATTTTCCACCGTGCGATAAACCCATTTACCTTGCGCGCCGTAAGCGACCGAACGAACACCATTAACGCGACAGACGCCGCTTTCGTTTGCGCAACGGCTCCAACGCGAATCGATGCGGGTAGATACGCTGGATGCGGCTGCGCCCTCGAGATAACACATCTTCTTCACATTCGGCGCCGGATCGCCGCCGAAAGCGGCGTTGGTGCAGTTGGCGCCGTTCTGAAATGTTCGCGTCCTCCACTGGTTGCCCGCACCGTAGGCCACATTTGAACTGCCGGCAAAGCGGCAGACGCCGCCTTCGGATGCGCACGGCTGCCATGGCAGGCTGACGAAACAGGTTTTCTTCTGGTTCGGTGCAGGATCGCCGCCGAATGCCTGGTTGTTGCAATTGATGCCATTGGCTGCAGTGCCGGTTTTCCATGATTTTCCGGCGCCGTAGCTTACGCGCGCCGTTCCTGAAAAGCGGCACACCCCGCCTTCGCTGGCACACGCCTGCCAGGTCGATCCACCTGCCGGTTGTGCGTTCGCCATTCCCGCAGTCATTGCTGCGCCTAGCAGTGCCAGCATTGCCGTCATTCTTGCCATGTTCATGCGCGACTCCCGTTGTCGTTATTTATTGTGCTGTCGTTTGGATACTACTGGATAACGAATCGGCGAGTCACCCGTTTATGCAGCGGCACATCAAATGTCACAACGTTTCACACCCGCATCGCGCGCGCCTGCCGCCCATGCTCGCGCACGATGCGCTCGGTGGTCGTGGCATCGGGTTCGAGATGGCTGGCGCCGCGCTCATAGGCGCCACCCAGCAAAATGCCGTCGGCGCGTGGGAACATGTACAGCAATCCTTCGCCACTGCCATGCGTGACGTAGTCGACGCGCTCATCCGCAGGCATGAAGGCCAACTGCCCGCGCACCGGTGTGAGCTCAGTGTCGCCAAACAGTTCGCGTGCGCCCAGCCCGGTGCAATTGAAAACCACCGGTTGGCTCAGCGCCAGCACATCATCAAGTCCCCGCATCTCTCGCTGCTCGATTGTGCCGCCGGCTTGGCGAATTTCCCCCATCAGCCGAGGCAAATAGATTGCCGGCTCGATCAGCAATGACAGATGACGCAGCGCGTAAGGCGCAGAAAACGGATGCTCTCCCGGTGAAAGTTCAGCGATGGATGGAAACAGTTCCGGCCAGCGATCAAGGTAGTAAAAGTCACGCGGTTGATTGCGTTCGCGGCTGAGGTAGTAATTCTCGACCCAGTTCACGCCGATGCCGCGACCCGCCTGTTTGCTGAAAACGTCGTGCGAATAGCGAAGCGCCTCGACAAATTGCGCAAGAAATTCAGGCGTCTCATCACCGAGGCGAAACACACTGGTCGGCGCCCACAGGCCTCCCGCCACATCGGAAGTGGTGTCGGGCGAAAGGGCCTTGGCATGGATCGTTACGCTCCAGCCGCGTTCTTGTAAAAGCCGCGCAGTGGTGAGTCCCATGATGCCGCCACCCAGCACTGCGGCACGTTTGTCGGCCAGGTCCGGCAACTCGCGTACCGCCAGCATCGACGATCCCCACGACATGGTGATGCCGCCACCGCCGTGGCCGTAGTTGTGGATGACGAGTTTGTCGCCGAAGCGCTCGCCTTTCACCACAAAACCACCGGGTCGATACGGGCGCAGACCAACGCGTGTGTGCGTGATCAGGCTCATGTCGATATTCGGCCGGGCGAACGGTCGCAACGACAGCGGGCGCCGATATTCGACCGGCCCGCGAATTCCGGTTGCGCAACCACCGAGCAGTGCGCTCGCTGAACCCGCAGCCGCGACCTTCAACCAATCGCGGCGATTGAACGTGCGCGCCACCGTCATTGCACTGCGTTTGCCCGCAAATCGGGCGTTGCCGGCGGCATGATCGCGTAATCGTTGGCCTTTTTCCCCTGCAGGTAAATGTCGAACCAGTTGACGATGTGCTGCAATCGCTCGACCCGATGCCAGGGCTTGCCTGAGCGCGAGAGATCGTGTGACTCACCAGGGAAGCGCACCATCACGGTGGGAATTTTCTTGTACTTGAGCGCGCGGAACATCTGATCGCCACCGGCTTCAGCAGGCGTACGCGAATCGACATCGCCCAGGATAAACATCGTCGGTGTTTTCACCTTGTTGATAAACGTCATCGGCGAACGGTCGCGATACTCCTGCGGATTTTCAAATGGCGGCTTCTTAAACCATGCCGGCTGGAACAGGCTGAAATCGGCGTTGTACCACCACGCTGTCCAGTCGGAAATGTCGCGCTGTGACACAGCCGCCGCGAAGCGGTCGGTCTGGCCGATGGCCCAGTTGGTCAGCAGGCCACCGCCGGAGCCACCCGTGACGCCAAGTCGCTTTTCGTCGACGTAACCGCGGCGGATCAATTCATCGACACCCGCCATCAGATCGCGGTGGTCGTCGCCCGGATATTTGTACTGGATGATATTGGCGAAGGCTTCGCCGTAAGTCGTGCTGCCGCGCGGGTTCGGATACAGCACCACATAACCGCGTGCCGCCATCCACTGCATTTCATGAAAGAAAGTGTAGCCATAAGCCGCGTGCGGACCGCCGTGGATATTGAGGATCAGCGGATATTTTTTGCGCGCATCGAAATCCGGCGGCAGCTGCACCAGTGTGTGAATCCGCCGGCCATCGAAACTCTTGTACCAGATCTCCTGCGGCGCGGTCAGCTTCAGCGCTGCGAACAATTTTTCATTGACCGCCGTGATGCGTCGCTGCCCATCGGCAGTGATGACATACAGCTCGTTTAATTCCAGCGCGTTGGAAATGCGCGCGATCAGCTGACCGCCGTTCGCCACATAGTTCGTCACCGCCTGATCGCCACGCGTAACTGGCGTGATTGAGCCACTCGACAAATCGAATCGCTCCAGATTGGCGCGTCCCTCCTTCGCCACCACCACGGTGATGGCGTTGCCGTCCGCACTCCAGACCGGCTTGCTGCCGCCACCGCCACGCGGCACGCCCTGATCGCCAATGATGCCGTCGCCGATCTCCCAATCGTATTTTTCCGTGAGATTTTTTGCCGGCGCAGATTTGCCGAGATCCAACACCCACAAATTGCTTTGCGTATGCGATTGCACCGGCTCGCTCAAGGTACCGATGAACGCCAGGCGGTTACCCTGCGGGCTCACCGACAACGCAGACAGGCGCCCGGGAAAACGGGTGATCTCGACTGCCTCACCGCCGTTGGCAGTGACTGAATAGATAGTGCGTTTGCCGGTCTGATAGTAGGGTTCGTGATCGCGGTCGGAGGTGAAGTAGAGCTGCGAGCCATCAGGCGCCCAGATGAAATCGCTCTCATCGAAATCGCCACGAGTCAGTTGCCGCAGCGATGCGGTTTCGGTCGATTCCGTTGAAAACGCGATCGACCACAAATGGCGCGGATGACTGAAATCGCGATAGCCCTGGCCATTGGAGCGATATTCGACGCGCGTAATCACCTTCACATCGCTGGCGCGAAGTGGCTTGCATTTGTCGGCGGCAGCTTTTGCGTCATTGGCGTCCTTGCCATCCTTGCGTTGTTCGCATTCGGCGCGCGCCAAATCCTGCTCGTTGGCCGTGGCCAGAAACGCGATCGATTTGCCGTCAGGCGACCACGCGGGTTGCGATACGCCCAGCGGCAATTGCGTCAGCTGCCACGGCTCGCCCCCAGCCATCGGCAGCACCCACAACTGCGGCGGTTGAGGCTTACCGTCTTTTTCGGTCGCCCGCAGGAAGGCGAGAAATTTTCCATCCGGCGACCAGCG
Source organism: Betaproteobacteria bacterium (assembly GCA_016790625.1). Taxonomy (GTDB): domain Bacteria; phylum Pseudomonadota; class Gammaproteobacteria; order Burkholderiales; family Usitatibacteraceae; genus UKL13-2. Next base: position 16,069 of record JAEUNB010000074.1, read on the forward strand.
CGGTGACCCATCGCGCTTGCCCGAAGTCAGCCGACGCACGTCGCCGCCCGAGGTGGTGACACGGAACAATGCGGTTTCGTAATCGGTGCGCTTCTCGTCGACCGTGACGCCGACATAGGCGACATCGCTGCCCGAAGCGGACACCTGCGGATCGCCGATCCACTGGAATTGGAACAGATCGTGTTCGGTAATGTTGCGTCTGGCTTCTGCGGCGGCGCTGGCCGCACCGCCGAACAACACCAACACCGCAGCCGCCATCAGGCCACATTTGAAACGATTCATGCCTTTCTCCTCGAGACGCCCGACCAGCCGGCAAGGCGAGGCAGACTGTACCGAACGCCGGGAGAAGCGTCAAAGCATGATCATGGATGTCGGCCTACGGCGCGAATCGCTGGATATTTCGTGTGATGGTTGGGCCACCGTTGAAGCTATAGGTGATCGTACCGGTGCTGTCTCTCGGAGACTCAGTCGATCCCTTGCCAAAAGTCAACTTGGCGCTACCCACCGCGATCGAGGACGTTGGCGTTGGCGGCGGACTGGTCGCGCCGGGTAGCCGGCTCGCCTGCAACAGCGGCGCACTTTTTGTGCCCATGCCGTATTCCCACTCCGGTTGGAATGTGTACCACATCGGTTTGCCATCCGGTGTATAGGTAAACCACGCGGCAAGCAGACTATCCTTGCTCGATTTCGCGTCGTGCCAGATGAATAGCCCCCAGCCTGGATCGTTCGAATCCCACCAGTGGCCAGAATAATCGAGCCAGACGTAGGGTGCCGCCTTGCCAGCTCGGGCATCTGCAACCGTGAACGGGGAACTCACTACAGGTGATGGGTCAACACCTCCATCCGCCGGAGAAAAATTGACCGTGACCGTGTAACTGCCCGCAGGCAGACGACCAAGATCAATTTCCTCTGCGGGGACCGCTGCACCAGGCAGATCGCAAAAACCGGACGTTAAATTGCGCCCCCCCATCGTTACGACGATGTTGTTTTGTGTCATCGCAACTCGGTAAGGCATTTGGTAATCGAAGAAACGACTATGACAAGGCCCACGAACCAACGTCAACCTAAGGTTGTCTGCCGAGGTTGGGGTGGTCGGATAGATGTAATGCCCGTTTGGCAGCATCAGTTGTGCGTGCGTGACGCCCGCATGCAAAAAGACCATGAATGCAAGCGGCGCTATGCTTAGAAATTTACGCATTTGGAATTCCTTTCACTTTCAAAGAACACGGTAACGGTTTACCGTCCTTACTGCACAAAGTGGTTCGTTTCGTTAGATTGGCAGCGCCGAATTCATACTTGTTTTGTCCATCAAAGCCCCTTTCCGTACATAACTCGCACCAGCCGATCTCCGTCGGTATTGGTGCAAGTCAACTTCCACTTATAGCCGTCGTAATAGGCAAATCCGTAGGGCGACGCGTGCGGATCGCCAAAATTGAAGGTGGCAAAGACGTAAGAAGTCGGAAATCCAATCCCGCTATCCCACATAGCGGGATTGGATTGCTGGTACGACGGCGGGAAAATCGGTGGGTTGAAGTACGGATTCGACGGATCGTTGCCATTCTGGTCGCCAGCCGTCGGACCGGTAAATCCGAATGTCTCTACTTGGCAAGAATCTGCGTTGTAGGCAGTGTACGCCTGATCAAACGGTGCATTGCCGGCGATGGACCACGTCACCGTATCGAAATTATTGAGTGTCTGCCAGTTCCCACCGGTGCTGGTCGTGTTCGCTTGCCAGTTCATGGTAATTCTGCGTCTGAGAAGTCCACTGGCTGTAGCGATCGTTTGCGTGCTCTGCGCTGACGTGCAGGTCACGGTCCAAGCAAAAGGTCCGTCGTAAAGGCCGGCCAGAAGGTTTTGAGATGAGCCGGTATTGTAGGAAAGGTAGGTCCAGTAATTCTGCGTAACCCAGATATGACAGGAGGAAGCACCCACAGCCTCGAAGCGAAGATTGGCAAGATCGGGGAACTCGCTGAAATTGATCGCGCCCTGAGAGGACCTGTTATTACCCTGCGCAATCTCGACCGTCGGTCGCGCCGTCACGGCGGTATTTGTCCAACGCGGCATGGCAAGGTTCGATCCGGTTACCGTAACGAGCTTTGCCCGGACAGCGGCCTCCAAATCGACACTGGTCACAATGGAGTTGTTGTTTTCCAGCAGACGCGCAGCAAAGCCGGCAACATGGGGGGCGGCCATAGAAGTACCGGACAACTCTTGTGTGCCCGTGCTCCAAGTTGAAAGCACTCTCTGACTGGGCGCCCACATCTCGACGCAGTTACCGGTGGAGTTGTGATTTGATCCCGCTTCCGGAATGCCACCTCCATTCCAATAGCCTCCCAACCCGTTTAGCGGTCGAACCATTTGACCATTGTCGTCCAGTCCACCAATCACCAAAATTCCATCGACCGGGCTAGGCGCGTCGTAGGCGTAAATGCAGGCATCTTGAAAATCGTTACCCGCCGACTGCACCACGAGCGCGCCAAAGTACGGCCAGTACGAAGGCACTGGTGTGGCAACCGCGAGCATTTTCGTGCCAAGCGTTCCATTGGCGGCAAATGCTGCTGGATAGTTAAAGGAAAGATTGACGATTGCGGTCTTTCCGCTGTTCAGGATATGGGTACGGGCCAGATCCAGCGCACTTGCAATTGTTGAGACTGTTGATTGCACAGGTACATTCGGGCAAAGCGAAGTCGCGGGCTCGCCAAATGCAATCGATACGATGCGCACACCCGGCAGCACACCCACCACGCCAGAACTGTTGTCCGCAGCACCGATAATGCCGGCCACGTGCGTGGCATGCGAATAGCAGCCGACGGGGCTGATTCCCGACGAAGCCACCAACTGATCGACAGAGGAATAGCCCGTCAAATCGGAGTGCAACGCGACACCGGTATCCAGTACATAGACTGTCGCGCCGCCGTTGCTGGAGCCACCGCTGATGTCCATTGCCTGCAATCCCCATGAACTTACCTGGGTGCCTGGCCCGCTGGTCGAGTTCCACAACGCGCTCGGCCTTAAGTATTCATCCTGAGTGATCAGCGCGACACGTTTATCGCTGGCAAGCTGCTCAACCTGTTTCTCGGTCAGGTAAGCGGTAAAGCTGGTGCCAACCGAACTTGTAGTGCTTAGCAATTCTATGCCGCGCAGCTTTACGACATCGTCAATCAGTGCGGACGATTTTGCTTTTTGCCAATCTATCTGGCTCTTGACGTTGGCAAACGTTGCCGGTCTATCGCGATAGTCGTCGATCAGATCGACAATGTATCGCACACGGCCTTGCGCATCCTTGATCTTTCCATCGGCCTTTACAACAATGCGTGCTGCGGTCGAGTTGCCGCTAGCAACGAAAGCAGACGCATGGTTTGATACCAAACAAAAAGCGATTACTACTGCAGCAGACCAACGTGTTAAGCGTTTTTCCCTGAAGTCAGGGCAAATACTGTTGGGGGGGGGGAGGGCAAAGTGCGCACAAATAGCTTTCTTGTAGGAATAAACTTACGTTAGTACAAAGCTATTTTATCAATCAACTACTGCAACTAGCTTGCGCGGATTATTACTCTTGCAATCAAGCATCATCGTGCGCTAAACAAACCGCGGTATGCATTCGAGACTAACAGACAAACTCCAGTACTGGCGCGGTATTTCGGCTACTTTTGGTCTGAAACCCGCACCAATGCTTGAGTTTCAGTTTTGCGCAAGCTCGATATCCACCATCAGCTCATTGGCCAATCCTTCCAGCCCATCGCGCAATTTGTCGTCAGCGAGACCGGCGGGAACCACCAGCACGGCATGCATCTGGAACATCTGCTCGCCGGACATGGCGCCGCTGGCGATTTGCGTTTGCAGCTTTTCGATGCTGACGCCGTGCGATGCAAGTTGATTGGAAATGCTGTGGATGATGCCGGGGCGATCCTGGCCGATCAGATCGAGCTTGATGCGGCGCGACGGCGCGCTTCCGTCTGCCTCGGTTCCCTTGGCAGCCGTGATGCGCATGCCCGGCGATTCCAGCGCGATCAATGCGGCAATCAACGCATCGGCATTTTTTGCCGGCACCTGCAGGTGCACGATGCCGGCAAACTGGCCGGCCAGATTGGCCATCAGGCTGTCCGCCCAATTGGCGCCGAACTTGTTTGCCTGATCCGATACGGCGCTGACCAGGCCCGGACGGTCGGGGCCGATTACGGTGAGAACAATTGAAGTCATCATGGGCAAATCTCCGGCGGCAAAGCGGGTTCGGGTTGAAAGCGGGTTGGCCCATTATCGCCCGACAGGATGCGGCATGCCCGCTGCGCGATTCAGAACTTCGTGCCCGCCGCTTTCTGCCGCAGATTGCCCAACAGGTCGCCCCACCACATTCCGACCATGCGGATGAACTCGGCTTGCGGCAGGCCATGACGCGAAGGATGATCGGCCCGAATGTCGCGCCAGCCGCGATGAATCACGGTCACTCGCGTGCCTGTCGTTGACGACTCAAATAACACTTCGACTTCGGTTTTTTCATCCGGCGCAAAATTGGCGTTGCGCCAATCGAGCAACAGGCGTGTTGGCGGTTGCCAGGCTTTGATGCGGCCGATCTCGACCACCGTTTCGCCGAACTCATCGGTGAATGATTCGAACACGCGGCCGTCGATCTTGGGTTCAAGGCAGATCAATCCGGCAGTACCGGGTGCCGAGCGAAAGCGTGGTCCGCGTCGCCACCACAACTCGATTTCCTCGGTGAAGATGCGGAACGCCTCCTCGATTGGCACCGCCACGCTGACCATTGCCTTCGCCTGATCGCCTGATCCCATCGTCATCGGGCTTTACCCCGCGCCTTCGCTGGCGAACTCTTTTCCGCATGCGCCTTGAATGCGCTCAATTGATCGTCCCAGAACGCTTCGATCTCGGCGATCCAGTCCTGCATCGACGAGAATGCGGTCCGCTCCAGGCGAAACATCCTCACCCGCGCATCTCCCTCGAAGGCTTCATCGGCGATCACGCCACTTTCCAGCAGCACGCGCAAATGCCGGCTCAGCGCGGGCGCACTCATGCCCAACGCAGCTGCCAGTTCACCGGCGCGATGCGGCTGTGCCGACAGTTTCTCCACCACCGCCAGCCGCGTCGGGTCAGACAGCGCGGCGAAGGTGCGCACCATATTCATTGTTTCGGATCGCGAATGCGCTGCGTGAACCACCAGAAGTGTCCTTCGGGATCGACCGCGCCGTAGCTGCGGTCGGCCCAGTAGTCTTCGCCGTAATCGTGCAGCGACGGTTCATCGACAATCTTTGCGCCGCGATTTCGCGCCTGCTCGCAGTGCGCGTCGACATCGTCGACAAACAGCATGATGCATTGCGTATTTCCGCCGGCAGTTTTCGGACTGACCAGAGGCACCCCCCACCTCATCTGCGCGCCGGTACGCTCGTCGCCAACCATGATCACCGCTTCACCAAACGTGAGCTCGCTGTGCTCGATGCGCCCGTTGTCGCCCTCAATCCGCAGGCGCACTTCAAAGCCATAAGCCTCG
>JAEUNB010000080.1 GCA_016790625.1 Betaproteobacteria bacterium
AGACAATGTCCTCGATCGAATCCAGCAAGCGCTGGTTGCGCAGATAGCCGATCACCAGTGCCTCTGGCGCGGCACCCAGCGTCATGATGGTGAGGATCTCGCGCTTGTCGACGTAGATCGTCAGCGGATGTTCGCCGGCAATCGGCGTCGGCTGGCGGGTGCCACTTTCATCGAACGCGTCGACGGTGAAGGTGGCAGGGCGGGCGGATTGGGTGAGGGTGGGGCGGTACATGCGTGTGGGAGTCGAACTGGTTCAGGTAAGTTGCGGTTTTGCGCGCTGATCGAAGTTCACGCAAACCACCAGCCAGACCTTGCGTCCATCGGAAGTTTTTACACCCGAGTCCGCGCACCGACCGACGATCACGTCAACTGAAAACGGCTCACGCTGCGCATTGTCAGTGTTCGAACCGGCGCTGCATTTCAGGGACGCAATCCCGCGCTTTACCGGTGTGGTCTCACAGCCGACGCGGATTGGTTGTTGATCAGGCAGGACGAATTCAAAAGTGTCAATCTGTTCCGACCAGCGCTGCTCTCGATGAGTCGGGCCGAGATCAATCGCGGCGCCGATTGTGACGCGCAACCCTAGAACCGGTCGTTCTGGCTGCGCGAACGCTGCGTTCCCCATGACCAACAGGCAAAACCCCAGAATCCACGCGGCTTTCGGAGCAAAAATGGCCTGAAAGCCGCACCAGTGCTTGACTTTGGTCATCGCGTCAGGAGGCCTTGGTCCAGTCGGCAACGATGCTGACGTTCAGCCCTTGCGGACCGCCCACCTCGCCGTTCTGTCCCTTGTCGCCGAACCACATCGCTGCCGGCTTGCCGTTGGTGACTAGGATTTTTGCCTGCCAGCTCTTGGTCCGTGTGTTTTCGCCCGCCGCATCGGTGGTGCGGAAATTGCAATCCAGCGTGGCGGTTTCGCCAGCCAGCAGCTCCGGTATGCATTTGATCTGCGTGCCGATCGAACCCTTGTTGACGCTCACCTGGCCGGACTTATCCGGGCTCGAAGGGTCACGGCGATACTTGCTGCCGATCTCAATTGAAAACGTCTCACCGGCCATCGCAATCAGACGCGGCGCGCCGATGCTCTCGCCGTTGTTGGTGATATCGAACTTGATATTGAGAGTCTGTGCAGAGGCGGCAGCGGCTGAGGCTGCGGGCGCCTGCGCAGAAACGTGAACACTCGTACAAACCAGTGTGGCAATGGCCAGCAAACGCAATTTCATCTTGGCTTCTCCAAAAAAATAGAAAGCGGGCTATTCCAGCACCTCACGCAACCAGACGATCAGCGGATACAGATCCTCGAAGTTGGCGGCGATTTCCTTGCCCAGGTCTTTCGACTTGTGTTTCTTCAGATCGATCTCGAGAAAACCAAAAAAGTGGCGATTCTTGATCTGGTCCAGCAGCGGGTGATCGGCCGGCAGGTGCTGATAGCCCTTGGGCGCGCGCATCATACGGTCTTCCTCGGCGATGCCGCCGTAGGTGGCGATGAAGCGCTTGTTCTTCAGCACCTTGGTGATGTTTTCCGGATTGGTGAGGATGTCGTGGCGGATCGCGTTCAGCGTCGGCGGCTCCGGCATGTACACGCCGCCGCCCATGCCGAGGATGCCTTCCTGATTGATCTGGAAGTAATAGCCCGGCACCGCCTTGTGGTCCTTCTTCTCGCCGATCATGGCGGAGAACTGCGTCTTGTACGGATCCTTGTTGGCGGAAAAACGCACGTCGCGATAAATGCGGAACAGCGACTTCTTCGGGTCCACATGCTCGATGCGGTCGTCGAACTTGGCGATGCGCTGGATGATGTCCGCCACCAGCTCGGTGAACTCCGCGCGCAGGATGTCGTAGTTCGGCTTGTTGTGCAGGAACCATGGACGGTTGTTGTTTTCCGAGAGTTCCTTGAGGAATTGGAGTAGCGCGGGGATGTGCATAACTAGTCTCAGCGTGAGGTGAGTACGTCAAAGATCGTTTTTCCAGCTTGGCCCAAGACGGCGCCAACAAAGCCGTACAAGAGTTTCTCACCGTTTCTTTCGTACCAACTTTGCTCTTCGTGCTCACGTTTCAGCTTGAGGCGACCATTTAGTAATCGAGCAAACTGGCAAATCGAAGAAATGAGGAAGAATATCGCGGCGGCGACGATCAGCGTACGTGAAGTCGCGGGCCAGGATTTAAGCGCAAACTCACTTAGCAAGATTGCGGTCGAGGATATTCCGAGTGTGGGGAGTATTGAAGGCCATTTTGCAAACCAAGGCTGGCGGTCGGCAAGGGTATTGATAACGATGGCCTGCAATCCGGCGAGCACATCGCTTCGGCCGCATCGGACCTCCCATTCGCCGACGCCCAACTCGAGGCGTAGGGTTTCAAGACTGCTAGGGTCCTTGAACCATATGCGAATCGAGCGAATGACATCCCCTTTTTCCTGCTTCACTTCGTCTATCGAGTCATATTCATATTGCTCATCACCGATATGGATTTCCAAGCCGCGTTTTGCAGCTTCGTCGCAAAGATGACGTATGTCGTGAAGATAGAGATTCGTGCCTTCAAATTTGAAAGCGCGAGGAGAAGAATATGTAGTCTTCTTTTTCACAGCGCTCACCCCCCAATAAAACTCATCTCAACCTTCCGCGCCTTCGCCGTCTCTGCCGTGCGAATCTCCGAATACCGATCCGCGCGTTGCTGCCAGATGCCGCCCAGCGCATCGCGAATTGCATTGTCATCGGCATCACCACGCAGCAGCCGTTTCAGATCGTAGCCTTTTTCGGCGAACAGGCAGGTGAAGAGTTGTCCATCGGTGGAGAGTCGTGCACGCGTGCAGGTCGCGCAGAACGCGTGTGTGACTGAGGAAATCACACCAATTTCTCCCGCGCCATCCGCATAGCGCCAGCGCTCCGCCACTTCGCCTTCGTAATTGGCATCGACCGCAACCAACGGAAAAACGTCGCCAATGCGTCGCACGATCTCGGCGGACGGAATCACGTCGTCCATGCGCCAGCCGTTGGTAGCGCCTACGTCCATGAATTCGATAAAGCGCACGATATGGCCGGTGCCACGGAAATGCCGCGCCATGTCGACGATCTCGTGATCATTCACGCCGCGCTTCACCACCATATTGATCTTGACCGGCCCCAGCCCCGCGTCGGCGGCGGCATCGATCGCTTCCAGCACTTTCGCCACCGGAAAATCGACATCGTTCATTTCACGGAAGGTTTTCTCGTTCAGCGAATCGAGGCTCACGGTGATGCGCTTCAGTCC
>JAEUNB010000116.1 GCA_016790625.1 Betaproteobacteria bacterium
GTGCGTTCAATTGCCATTTCAGGAATCCTTGATAACTTGATGAAAACGTTAAATTTTATCATGGAAACGCAAGTGAAATAGCCGGGAATTCCCTTATTTGCGCTCCAGACTCAGGCGATTCTTGCGGCGCCGGATGACGAAGTCGTGACCGCCTGCCTGATGGGGCCGATCCGTCGGCGTGGCGCGAAACAATTGCTGCGCCCATTCAGTCAGTTGCAGTTGCGAGGGGAATACCGCATCGCCCAAATCCTGCCACTGCAGCCAGTGGTACAGCGCGTTTACCTGACGGGAAGGCGGCAGCGCATCAAGTCGGTCCACCGTCGCTTCCCGGCCATCCCATTGCAGGTCTATGGCCGCCAAAGCCGCCAACATTTCATCCGCCTCGGCCGCATGGCGGCCGGCGCGAATCAAGGATTCGCGGTAATGCGGAAAGCGCGCCGCAATGGGCGGGATCAACTCGTGCCGAATGAAATTGCGGGTAAATGCGCGATCGTCATTCGACTCATCGTCGATCCAGTCAAGACCGCTCGCATCGGCGTGCTGCTCGATTTCCTCGCGTGTGACCGTCAGCAAGGGGCGGATCAATTGCAGGCCGGGATTCAGCGCTCGCTGTTCACCCATGCCGGCCAACCCCTTCCAGCCAGTGCCACGCAGCAATTGATGCAAGACCGTTTCCGCCTGATCGTCGGCGTGCTGGGCGACCGCGAGAAAATCCGCGTCTACCGACTGGAACGCGGCATAACGCGCCGCACGAGCATTGGCCTCGATGCCACCGCCGGCATTGCGATCGACCTGCACATTGATTCGCTGCATGGGCACCGCAAACCGATCGCAATATTGCTGGCAGAAAGCGGCCCACGCGTCCGCATTGGCGCTGAGGCCGTGATGAACATGAACAGCCGAAAGCTGCAGGTCCATTGAGGCACGAAGGCGATGCAACAGGTCGAGCAGCACCACGGAATCGCGCCCTCCCGACAGGCCTGCGCAAATGCGCTTGCCACTCGCGCCATGGCGAAGCAGGCAGTCGCGGACAGCTTGCAGGATGGTGGGATTGGATGACATCTGTCGCCTGCGCCAAGGGCGCGTTAAAGCAAGGAAGTCCAGCATTGGCGGGGCTTCCCGGCCATTTTTGCCCGGAAAGCCTCGTCAATGCTGGACTTTTGCATTTGAACTCTACTCGGCGAGTTCCTTGAACTTGCCCAACTCCAGCAACTTTTTCTGCCGCTCCATCACCAGCTTGTCGGGTGTTTTCTCGGCCAGCGTTTTCAGCGAGTCGGCAATTGCTTTCTTCAGCGTCAGTGCCATGGCCTGCGGATCGCGATGTGCGCCTCCCAGGGGCTCGTTCAGCACCTTGTCGACCAGGCCCAGTGCTTTCAACTTGGGCGCAGTGATGTTGAGTGCCTCGGCTGCTTCGGACGCACGGCCAGCGTCCTTCCACAAACTGGCAGCGCAGCCTTCGGGCGAGATCACGGAATAAGTCGAGTACTGCAGCATGTAGGTGACATCGCCGACGGCAATTGCCAGCGCACCACCGGATCCACCCTCGCCGATGATGGTGCACACCACCGGCACGCGCAGGCCGGCGAGCACATAGAGGTTGTGGCCAATCGCTTCCGACTGGCCGCGCTCTTCCGCACCGACACCGGGATAAGCCCCGGGCGTGTCGATAAACGTGACAATCGGTACGCCGAATTTTTCCGCCAACTTCATCAGGCGTAGCGCCTTGCGGTAACCCTCAGGCCGCGGCATGCCGAAATTGCGGTACTGCCGCTCCTTGGTGTCGCGGCCCTTCTGATGGCCGATGACCATGACCGTCTGTCCGTTGAAGCGCGCCAGCCCCCCAACAATGGCCGGATCATCCGAGTAAGCACGATCACCGTGCAACTCCTCGAAATCGGTGGTGATCATGCCGATGTAATCGAGTGAGTACGGCCGCTGCGGGTGCCGCGCCACTTGCGAGATTTGCCAGGCGGTGAGTTTGGCGTAGATATCCTTGGTCAGGGTCTGGCTTTTCTTTGCCAGCTTGTCGATCTCAGCCGAGATATCAACGGCGGAATCGTCCTGCACATAGCGCAATTCCTCGATCTTGGTTTCCAGTTCGGCGATCGGCTGCTCGAAGTCGAGAAAATTGAATTTGGCGGTTGTCGTCATGCGTATGCAATTGTCTCCGAATCGACAATGATACCAAGAGTCATGGTTATAATTTGGCGATGGCAAACCGGCTGACAAAGATCACCACGCGAACGGGCGATAACGGCACCACCGGGCTCGGAGATGGGTCGCGCATCGATAAATCTGCGCCACGCGTACAAGTGCTTGGGGATATCGACGAATTGAACAGCGCGATTGGTCTGGTGGTCACCGAGCCGCTGTCGGATAGCGCGCGCGATACGCTGATGCGCATCCAGAATGATCTGTTCGACCTCGGCGGCGAAATTTGCATTCCGGGTCATATTGCCATCGGTGAATCGCATGTCGTTGGTCTCGACAGCAAGGCTGTAGCCTTGAACGCCACCCTTCCATCGCTCAAAGAATTCATTCTCCCCGGCGGCAGCCGAGCCGCAGCGCTTTGTCACGTTGCGCGCACTATCGCGCGCCGCGCGGAACGTTCGCTGGTAGCGCTGCATCAACAGGAGCCCGTCTCGGCATTCGCGATGCAATACCTGAATCGACTGTCCGACCTGCTCTTCATCCTCGCCAGAACCCTGAATCGTGAGAGCAGCGTGGCTGATGTTCTGTGGCAACGCAATATCGCCGACAAGGCAGCCTGATCATGTCTGACACAATCGTTAACGATAAGTTGGCCACGCTCCTTGCCCAGTGCGGTCTGGGCAACCGGAAAGCCTTCGCCGAACTCTATGACAGCACCAAATCGAAACTGTTTGCCGTTTCGCTTCGTATAGTCCGGGAACGGCACATTGCCGAAGAAGTGCTACAGGACAGTTTTGTGAACATCTGGAACAACGCCGCGAAGTATGCCGCCGCCAAGTCCGCGCCCATGACGTGGATGACGGCGATCGTGCGCAATCGCAGCCTCGACATCGTGCGTCGTCCGCTGGTGGAAGTCGCCGACGAGGACGATTACTTCGCATTGAACATGGAAGACGAGTCACCCGGCCCGCAGGAGCAACTTTCGAGTAGCCGCGATCAGGCACGCATCGAGCGTTGCATGAAAGGGTTGGACGGTGAGCAACTGCAGACCATTTCGCTCGCGTTCTTTCATGGCCTGTCGCACTCGGAAGTCGCCGATCATCTTGGGCGTCCGCTGGGCACGGTGAAAACGCATATTCGCCGTGGTTTGCAGAAACTCAAGGGATGCCTCGAATCATGAAGCTCGCACATCCCGAACTTCGCAATTCGCTCGCGTCCGAATACGTGCTGGGCACGATGAAAGGTGCCGCACGCCGCCGCTTTGAAGAATATCTGCGCCGCGATATCGAACTGCAGCGTGAAGTGCAGCGTTGGGAAAATCATCTCACGCCGCTGACCAACCGGCTGCCCTCGATAGATCCGCCGGACCGCGTGTGGTCGCGCATTGAGGCACGTCTGGATGGGACAACGGCGAAGGCTGGAACAAGCAAGCCTGCCGGCTTGTGGGAAAGCCTCGCCTTCTGGCGCAACCTCGGTCTTGGTGCATCGGGTCTCGCGGCGGCACTATTGATCGCGGTAATGGTTGCCAAACCTGTCGCGGTACCGGAATCCGGCCCGATGCTGACTGCGGTGCTCGCGGAGGACAACAATCTGGTGCGCATTATGGTTGAGCAGCCCAAGGCCGGTATGCTAAATGTGACCATGGTCAAACCGTGGCGCACGGATTCCGGCTTCGCGCATGAACTTTGGGTTATTCCAAAGGAAGGTGCACCACGCTCAGTCGGGGTCATCAACGACGCCACCGATACGAAAATCACCCTCGCCGGCTTGGATGCCAAGTTGGTCGATGGCGCATTATTCGCAGTTTCGCTGGAGCCGCCGGGCGGTTCGCCCAGTGGTCTGCCGACGGGCAAAGTCGTCTGCAAAGGTTCAATCGCCTGGATGCCGAAAAAACCACGCACGCCAGCGCAAATCTAGCGTCGTGCTGACACTTTCAAGCTATCGCGTGCCCGCTCAAGTGATTGGCAAATTTCTCGTGCCGCAAGTAGTAGTCTCGGCCCTGGGCGAAACGCATAGTCGGCAGTAACGCCGTAGATTCGCTTGGCGCGATGCGCGGCAAGCCCTTGATAGACCGAAGTTGCCTCTTCTGACTTTGCAGCGTCCATCGATTTCGCGCGCACCACCACTGCAGGCGCACGTTTCAGCAGGAGTTCCCGCGACGGTTCACTGACCAGCGTGGGGGAATCGGCAAAGACGTTGCTGCCGCCACAGACGGTCAGCACTTCAGTCAAGACGTGATCTCGATTCACCGTCATCAATGGCTTGGCAGATATTTCGACGAATGTCGAAAGTGGTGCCTTGCCCGTGTGTTCAATGCGCAGTTTCGATATTTCCCAATCGAAAGATGCCGCCGCCCCATCAGCCGGTAACGGTCGTCCCACCAATTGTCCGATCGCGCGCATCGCACGCGAGACGTCGGCAAGTTGTCGTACATCGATGGCGAACACATTGATTCCAAGCGTGTGTAGTCGCGTAATGTCATCTTGGCGTGTACCGCCCTTCCAAGCCAGTACCAGATCGGGCTTCAACGCCAGCAAACTCTCCCACGAGATGCCGGCTGCATCGGCAACTTGCGGCAACTGTCGCGCCGGTTCCGGAAAATCGCTGTACGCTGAAACGCCCACCAGTTTGTCGCCCGCGCCAGCAGCGTAGACCAGTTCGGTCAGCGATGGCGCCAACGTAACAACACGTACTGCTGGGGTGCCAAGCAATGCCGGCCGGCCATCGGCATCGCGCAAGGACGGTACGGGCTGTGCAAATACGGCCACAGCCAGCATCGAAGCCAGCAGCAGGCATAGCAGGCGATTGATCACGCCGCCTTGCTCAATTCCGTAACACGACTTGCTGCCAGCGCCCGTCGTTTTTCGTAGGCCTCGCGCGCAATGGCAACATCCTCCAGAAAATACGGCAGTTCCTGCAGCGTGATCGCCTGTGCAGCATCGACCAGTGCTTTCTTGGGCACGGGGTGCATATCGACCAACAGCATATTGGCGCCGGCGATAACGCCTTGCGCAGCGACGTGAAAAATATCGGTAATGCCATCCGGAGATGCGCCGCGCATGCCCACCGAGTGCGATGGATCTACGCAGACCGGCATGCGCGTGAGGCGATGCACCACAGGCACATGACCAAAATCGACCAGATTTCGATGCGGGTCGCCGAAATTGGTTTTCATGCCACGCAGTCCGAAGATGATGCGCGTATTGCCTTCTGAGGCGCAGTATTCCGCTGCCATCAGCGATTCATCCAGCGTAATGCCAAACCCGCGTTTGAGTAGTATGGGTAACTCCTTCTGTCGCCCGACCGCCTTGAGCAGTTCAAAATTCTGTGTGTTGCGCGTGCCGATCTGAAGCATCGCACCGGTGACGTTACCGCTCTGCCTCAATGCATCGTGGATCTCGTCGATGTGCGCTTCGCGCGTGACTTCCATCGAAATCACCTTGATACCGTATTTGCCAGCCAGCTCGAACACCCACGGCAGACACTCCTTGCCCATGCCCTGAAAAGAGTAGGGACTGGTGCGTGGTTTGTACGCTCCCATGCGTGCGCAAACCTGGCCATGCTCGCGCAAGCAGGCAAAGGTCTGCTCGACATACTCGCGCGTATCGACCGCGTTCAAACCCGCAAAGGTGTGCAGGTTGTCCTGCGAGAACGTAACGCCGTTGTATTCGAACGCCGTGTCGTGCTCCTGGACCTGATGGCGGCCGAGAATGCGAAGCTCGATTGCCATCGTTTATTCCGTGGCCTGCGCGCGACGTTCGCGCACGGAAGCCGCCAACAGTTGCAGCGTTTTGACCGTGTCGTCCCAGCCAATACAGGCATCCGTCACCGAAACGCCATATTCCATTGCCTTGCCCGGAACAATGTCCTGGCGCCCTGGATTGATGTGACTCTCGATCATCACACCGATGATGCGCGAATCTCCCGCAGCTATTTGCTTGCCGACATCTGCCGCCACGTCCATCTGCTTTTGATACTGCTTGCTGGAGTTAGCGTGCGAGAAGTCGATCATCACGCGCGGCGCCAAGCCGGCCTTGCCCAATTCCTGGCAAGCCGACTCCACGCTCGCTGCGTCAAAATTCGGTGTCTTGCCACCGCGCAGGATTACGTGGCAATCCTCATTGCCGCCAGTGGACACGATCGCCGAATGACCGCCCTTCGTAACCGACAGGAAGTGATGTGGCGCAGAAGCCGCCTTGATCGCGTCAACCGCAATCTTGATATTGCCGTCGGTGCCATTCTTGAACCCCACCGGGCAGGAAAGGCCTGACGCCAGCTGGCGATGCGACTGCGACTCTGTTGTACGTGCACCGATGGCGCCCCAGGCGATCAAATCGGCCAGATACTGCGGCGAAATCAGATCGAGATATTCGGTTGCTGCCGCGAGCCCCATCTCGTTGATTTCCATCAGCAGCTTGCGCGACAGCCGCAGGCCTTTGTTGATATCGAAGCTGTCGTCGAGATTGGGATCGTTGATGAAGCCCTTCCAACCCACTGTGGTGCGCGGCTTTTCGAAGTAAACCCGCATGACGATGGTCAGGTCCGGCTCCAGCGTCAGCCGCAGTGCTTGCAGGCGCTTGGCATAGTCGATGGCTGCATCGTAGTCGTGGATTGAGCAGGGACCGACGATCACCAGCAAACGGTCATCGCCGCGATGCATGATGCGATGGATTTCCTGACGGGCGCGAAACACCGTGGTTGAGGCTTTCTCGGTACACGGAAATTCGCGCATCAAGTGCGATGGCGGCGATAGCTCCTTGATATCACGTATACGAAGGTCATCGGTGTTGTACGGCATGTCGCGCTCCGGGGTGACGAGTTGGAGGTTGGTCTTACTGGATGTCATGTCGGTTCCATTCTCTCATTTGAGCTTGCCTGCCTCATTGCCGGCAGACATAAAAAAACCGCCGGTTTTTTGGCCGGCGGTTTTTAGAAATCTTGGTGCGCTTAACGTCTGTGCACTAACCTTTCTCCGCCGTAGGC
>JAEUNB010000117.1 GCA_016790625.1 Betaproteobacteria bacterium
GGCAATTCGCCATTTTCGATGACGGGACAACCTTCCGCCTGAGGTACCGCGCGCGAGGTGGGTACGTTCTCGCATCGCCTGCCGGCAGACATGGTGGTGACCAATCCCAAGCATCGTGCTCATGCCGAGGAAATCTGGAAACTGCCGCCCGGCACCATTGCCGACAAGCCAGGCTACCACGCCGTGCTGCAGAACCGCATGCTGAAGGACGGCAAACTCAACTGCTACTGGGTGCAGGTCAACAACAACATGCAGGCCGCCGCCAACATGATGGGCGAAGGCCTGCCGGGCTATCGCAATCCGGAAAACTTCATTGTCGTCTCGGATGCCTATCCGACCGTGACCACGCAGGCCGCTGACCTGATCCTGCCCACCGCGATGTGGGTGGAGAAGGAGGGTGCCTACGGCAATGCGGAGCGCCGCACGCAGTTCTGGCACCAACTGGTCAGTGCGCCGGGCGAGGCACGCTCTGACCTGTGGCAGCTGATGGAGTTTTCCAAGCGCTTCAAGATGGAAGAAGTCTGGCCGGAGGAGCTGCTGGCGAAGAAGCCGGAGTATCGCAGCAAGACACTGTTCCAGGTGTTGTACGCTAATGGCGCGGTGAATAAATTCCCCGCGTCGCAAATCGAAGCCGGCTTCGACAATGACGAATCGAAGGCCTTCGGTTTTTATGTGCAGAAGGGGCTGTTCGAGGAGTACGCCGAATTTGGTCGCGGCCACGGTCACGACCTGGCTGCATTCGACGAGTATCACAAGGTGCGCGGTCTACGCTGGCCGGTGGTGAATGGCAAGGAAACGAAGTGGCGTTACAAGGAGGGTACCGATCCGTATGCCAAGGCCGGCAGCAATTATGATTTTTACGGCAATGCCGACCATCGCGCCAATATCATCGCCCTACCTTATGAACCCGCGCCGGAAGAGCCGGATGGTGAATATCCGTTCTGGCTCTCGACCGGCCGTGTGTTGGAGCATTGGCATTCGGGCTCGATGACCGGTCGGGTACCGGAGTTGTACAAATCCTTTCCCAACGCAGTGGTGTTCATGCATCCCGAGGATGCAAAGAAGCTCAACCTGAGGCGTGGCTCGGAAGTGCGCGTGATTTCGCGCCGCGGCGAAATGCGTTCGCGGATCGAAACTCGTGGACGCAACAAGCCGCCGCAGGGCCTGGTGTTCGTGCCCTGGTTCGACGCCTCGCAGTTGATCAACAAGGTCACGCTTGATGCCACCGATCCGATTTCGCGCCAGACCGACTTCAAGAAATGCGCGGTCAAGATCGTCGCGGTCTAGGCAAGGAGAACAACAATGAAAAAACTGATTGCCGTATTGTTTTCCTGCCTGGTTCTGAGCACGTTCGCGCAGACGGGCGACGGTCACCCGCCAGGCCTGCGCGGAACGGCGCCGCTGGACAAAGAACCGGTCTCGCCGCTGATGCCAAAGATGGTGAATGACGACATTCGCAAAGGGCGTGCCTACGCAATGCAGCCGCCGGTGATTCCGCACCAGATCGAAAACTATCAGGTCGATCGCAACTTCAACAAATGCATGACCTGCCACGGCCGCGACCGGGTGCCGGAAAGCCAGGCGCCGATGGTCAGCGTGACCCACTTTATGGATCGCGACAACAACTTCCGCTCGGAAATTTCGCCGCGCCGCTATTTCTGCACCCAATGCCATGTGCCGCAGATGGACGTCAAGACACCGGTAGAGAACACCTTTATCGATGCCGAGAAAGCGGCGGCTGCGAAAAAGGCTGCGAAAAAATGAAAGCGCTTTTCAGCCGTATCGTGGCGCTGACAAAAAAATACTGGGTCACGCTATCGACGCCAAGCAAGGTATTCAGCCTGGGCTTTCTCACCATGGGCGGATTCATCGCCGGCATCATGTTCTGGGGAGGTTTCAATACCGCGCTGGAAGTGACCAATACCGAGGCGTTCTGCACCAGCTGCCACGAGATGCGCAACAATGTATTTGTCGAATTGCAGCCGACCATCCACTACACCAACCGTTCCGGCGTACGTGCCACCTGCCCGGATTGCCACGTGCCGCACAATTGGACCGACAAGATTGCGCGCAAGATGCAGGCGTCGAAAGAGGTCTGGGGCAAGATTTTCGGCACCATCGATACGCGCGAGAAATTCCTGGACAAGCGCCTCGAGCTTGCTCAGCACGAATGGACACGGCTGAAAGCCAACAACTCGCTGGAGTGCCGCAATTGCCACAACCTCAACTCCATGGACTTCACCCGCCAGAGCAAGCGCGCGATGCAGATGCACTCGACCGAATTGGCCAGCGGCAACAAGACCTGCATCGACTGCCACAAGGGCATTGCTCACCGACTGCCGGATATCAAGGCCGGGGAGGCAGCGAAGTAGCGGGCGCTGGCGGCCGATACCGATTTTGGCGGGGCTCGCTGCCCGTCGTATCATTGATGGCATGTCCCGTGTCCCGTCCGCACCGTCGTCGCCAGCAGCACCGCCGCCTTCGCGCTCGGCACGCACCCGCGAACGCATCCTGAAGGTTTCACTCGACCTGTTCAATGCGCAGGGCGAGGCGAACGTCACCACCGGCCACATTGCCGATGAGCTGAACATCAGCCCGGGTAACCTCTACTACCATTTTCGCAACAAGGACGAGATCATCCAGCATCTGTTCGCCGACTTTGAGAAGGCGATCGACGTCGGCCCGGGTGAGATCGGTGATGCCGCGCATGTGATGGAAGACATGTGGCTGTACCTGCACCTGATGTTCGAGCGAATCTGGCAATACCGTTTTCTCTATCGCAATCTCGATGACCTGGTGATGCGCGACGCCAAGCTGCGATCGCATTTCAACATCATCGTCGGTCACAAGCGGGAAGCGGTGAAACAGCTCTGCGACGCGCTGGTCGGCGTCAATGCCATGAGGGCGAACGAAGACGAAATTCGCGCGCTCGCGGACAACATCCTGGTGGTGGCGACCTATTGGCTCAATTTCGAGCACCTGCGCGCCAAGCCGGTGGGCAAGTTCTCGCGCGAGGAGCCGGATGCGGAGCAGCACCTGTCCCGTGGCGTTTACCAGGTGATGTCGCTGGTAAAACCTTTCCTGCTGGGCGAGGCACGCGAGCATTTGCAGCATCTGATGGACAATTACAGCGAATAAAAAGAGGAGAACCACCATGGCCAAATGGAGCAAATTTCCGCACGACCAGAAAGCAATCACCTACGCAGGCGATGCGCTAAAGAAAAACTGGGATGCCCTGCACAAGGGCGATAACGAGGCGTATCCGAAGGACGCGGGGCTTCAGGATGCATGGCGGCAATTCCATGCCGGCAATTTTGCCGAAGCCGCCGAATTGGGCGAGGGCCATACTGTGGCCATCAAGGCGACGTCGATCTATGCGGCGCATATTGAGAAAAAAGACGCCGCCAAAATTAAGCTTTATCAGGACGCGATGGAGATGGCTACTGCGCTGATGAAGTCCGATCCGAAGAATGCCAACGCGCATTACCAATACGCTTACGCGGCTGGTCGCTACAGCCAGAGCATTTCGGTGATCAAGGCGCTGAAGGAGGGCTATGGCGGCAAGATCAAAACTGCGTTGGAGACGGCGCTGAAACTCGACGCTAAACATGCCGATGCGCACACCGCCATGGGCGCCTATCACGCCGAGATCATCGACAAGGTCGGCGCCATGGTTGGCAAGCTGACCTATGGCGCGAACAAGGACGCGTCTGTCGAGCATTACGAGAAGGCGTTGAAGCTCAACCCTTCGTCACCGATTGCGCACATCGAGTACGCCAACGGCCTGTTGATGTTGTTCGGCGACAAGGAAGAAGACAAGGCGGTGAAGCTCTACGAAAAGGCGGCGAAGATGAAGGGGCGCGATGCCATGGAAGTGCTGGATATCGAAATGGCGCAGAACGAACTGGAAGACTGATCGCTGATGAACGAACTCACGCTGGAAACCATCCGCGCCGCGCACGCGCGCATCAAGCCGTACATTCATCGCACCCCGGTGCTGTCGAGCAGCATTCTTAACCGCAAAGTTGGCGCCGAGCTGTTCTTCAAGTGCGAGAACATGCAGAAGGTCGGCGCATTCAAGGCGCGCGGTGCCTGCAACGCAGTAATGTCGCTGACGGACGAGCAAATGAAACGCGGCGTGGTTACGCATTCCTCAGGCAACCACGGCGCGGCGCTGGCTTGGGCGTCGGGACTGCGTGGCGTGAAGGCCACCATTGTCGTGCCGGAGAATGCGCCGCGGCCGAAGAAATTCGCGATTGAGGCCTATGGCGCGCGCATCGTTTATTGTGCAGCCAACGTTGCCGCGCGTGAGGCCGCCGTCGACAAGCTGATTGCAGAGGAGGAACTGGAACTGGTCCATCCTTTCAACGACTACCGGGTGATGAACGGGCAGGGTACAGCGGCGATGGAGCTGCTGGAGGAAGTGCCGGATCTCGATATCGTCATGTCGCCACTGGGCGGTGGCGGGCTGCTGTCGGGCACGTCGGTCGCAGCCAAAGGCATCAAACCCGGCATCAAGGTTGTTGGCGGGGAGCCGGCGGGTGCGGATGATGGCTTTCGCTCTTATTACAGTGGCGTGCGTATCACCGATGCCGTGCCGAACACCATTTGTGATGGCCTGCGCACGGGATTGGGCGACAAGACCTTTCCCATGATCCAGCAAAACGTTGACGGTATCGCGCTGGCGTCGGAAGAAAACGTTGTCAAGGCCATGCGCATGACATGGGAACTGCT
Organism: Betaproteobacteria bacterium; assembly: GCA_016790625.1. GTDB lineage: Bacteria > Pseudomonadota > Gammaproteobacteria > Burkholderiales > Usitatibacteraceae > UKL13-2. The sequence goes on from JAEUNB010000117.1 coordinate 4,735, forward strand.
GAAGATCGTCTGCGAAACATCCTGCTGCCCACCGCTGGGGGCGATTCTCGAAGGCAATCTCGACAAGTACGATTTCAAAGGCAAACGCGTCGGCATCATCCTGACCGGCGGTAACGTGGATATGGACAAACTCCCATGGCAGAACTGAAAAAACTCCTCGCAAGCGATGTCCCGAACGGCGTTCCGCCGGCTGGGCACTATTCACCTGCCGTCATTCACAACGGCACCGTCTATGTTTCCGGTCAACTTGCACGTGTACCCGGTAGCGATGTTCTGCCAGAGGGTATCGCCGCGCAGACCACGCAGTGCCTGTTGAACGCCGAGAACATCCTGCGCGCCGCCGGTTCCGACCGGAACCATGTCATCCGCGCGACGCTCTACATCTCCGACATCGCCGACTGGACGCCGGTCAATACGGCTTTCGCGGAATTTTTCGGCGATCACAAACCTGCACGGTCAATCATTCCGGTAAACAAATTCAAGAGCACGTTTTTGATTGAGATTGATATTGTGGCGGCGGTGACAGCTTAGGGTACGGGAATTTGTTCTAAGGTAAGTTGAGAACACAGTTCTGTGCGTGGGTTTCGAGCAATAAATCGTCTAAAGTGCGCGCCGTTAAACGGCTTGCAATTGTGTCAATTTGCGGCGCTTTCTTTTTTTTGCACTAGGGGAATCGAATGCACTTAGTTAAGCTCGATAGATATCAAAACAGCGGACACTTAACCCCATCTTTGCGTTGCCCATCGTGCCGACAAATGGGCACTTTTGAAGCGCTTACAAATATTTCGGATGTGCATGTCTTGGGGCAATCGCAGCAGTGGCTAGGTAGTAAGCGCTGCCCTAATCCTAAATGTAGGGCGCATGTATTTGTCGTCCTCGATCAGAATCAAACATTGGTTCGAAGCTATCCAGCGGAACTCATCGACTTTGATGCAGCAAATGTACCAAAGGCGATTGCAGATACGTTTGAAGAGGCATTGATCTGCCACGCGGAGGAGTGCTATGTCGCGTGCGCAATCATGATTCGGCGAACGCTTGAGGTTCTATGCGATGACAAAAGTGCCCAAGGGAGCAATCTTCGCGACCGAGTGGCCGCATTGCGTTCTAAGGTCGTACTTCCAAACGAGCTATTTTCTGCGATGGACGAACTTAGGCTGCTAGGAAATGATGCGGCGCACATTGAAGCAAAAACTTATGACGCGATTGGTAAGGAGGAAACGGAAGTGGCGCTTACTCTTACAAAGGAAATTCTAAAAGGGGTCTATCAGTTAGACGAGTTGGTCAATCGTCTGAAAGCTCTCAAGAAACCGTGAAGTTCTATTGCCACCACGTTAAGTGATGCAGCCACGAGCAATTTGATCTGATTCCATCACTTTCTCACCCGGCGCCTCGCGGTCGGCGCCGCTCACCATGGCTGCCGCGACATCTTGCGCACGAATCGGCCGCAGTTTTCGCATCGGTCCGATCATAAGTGGCGCCACGGCAGAGAAAGCCTTAATGCCAAGCCGCTCGCCTGCGCGAGCCTCGGCACGCTCGCCGATCAGGAATGAGGGACGCAGAAAGGTGAGCGATTCGAACCTAATCTCTTGCAGCGCCTGCTCTGCCTCGCCCTTGACGCGGCTGTAGAACACGGCCGACTTCGTGTTGGCTCCCAGCGAACTGACGACCAGGAATCGTTTTGCTCCTGCTTGCCTGGCCGCCTTCGCGAAGTTGATCACCATGTCGAAATCGACCGCGCGGAACGCAGCCTGCGAACCGGCCTTCCTGATGGTAGTGCCGAGGCAGCAGAAGGCGTCATCGACGCTCGGTAGCGTGGGAATGGATTGCAGGTCGCTGGCGATCACATGAAGCTTCTCATGCACGATGCTTGGCGCACGGCGGCCGATGGCATGGACCTGCGAGTAGCGGGGTGACGCGAGCAGCTGTTCGATCAGATGGCGACCAACGAGACCGGTAGATCCGGCGATGATGGCGATGCGCTTTGTCGCCATGAAAATCGACTACTTGCGCAGGCGCTTCAGCGTCTTCTTCGGCGCGGACGAGGTGCTACCTCCTTCGCCGCCGAACGCCTTTTCCAGTTCGGCTTCGAACTCGGGACCATATGGGCCCATCAGCGTTTGCATCACCAGCTTCTCGAACTCGTCACCGAACTTGTTGATGACGTTTTCCGGGTCGGGCACGAGGCCGGCGTCAGTGATGAGGCCGAACTGCACTTTGCCGTTGTAGGTCAGGATGGAAACGCCCATGCCGATGCCGCCGGACTGCGGCACCCAGAAGTCGATTTCGTCGATTTCGCGGCCCGCGAAAAATAGCGGCTTCTGCGGGCCGGGAACATTGGTCATGACTGCCGTGGCGTTGCGACCAATCAACGCGCTGATCTGGTCCTGCAGAATCTTCGGCCCCATACCGACGGCCTGAAGCAGCACAAAGGCGACGATGGGTTGCGATGAACCTTTCAGTTCCTGCATGCGCTCGCGTACCTTGAGCATGCGATCGATCGGGTCTTCGATACCGATCGGCAGATCGACGAATACGAGTCCGAACTGGTTGCCCAGTTCGCCCGCTTTCTCGATCGGCCTGAGGTTCACCGGCACGATAGCGCGCAGCTCGACGCCTTCGCTCTTGTCGCCTTTGCGCTCCATGTAGTCGCGCAGGGCGCCGGCTGCGGTAGCAAGCAACACATCGTTGATCGAGCAGCCCAGCGCCTTGCCGATGACTTTCACTTCGCCGAGCGGCAGTGGGTCGCACCACGCCACGCGCTTGCTGCGGCCGAGCAGTCCCTTGTAGCGAGTCGATGAGTCAGGTGCCATCATCGCGATCTTGCGCAACTCGTCGGCGAGCTCCATGCCCTTCGTGGCGAATTCGCGCATCGTTGCAGGGTCCTTGGCAATCTCGAGTCCTTGCTCGACGATGCCGCGCGTGAGCTTCATCGCGCCCGACCAGACGCTGGCCATCGGCTTGGTCACGCTGGTCCAGAAATCCATGTCTCCGCTATCGCCGCGTCCCTTGCCATTCTTATCGCGCGGCTTGGGCTTGGCCAGCGAGAGCTCGGGTGTGTCGGCGGTCATCGACAGCATCACGCTGATCAGCGCGATGCCGTCAGCGTAGCAGTGGTGAATACGTGTCAGCAGCGCAGTGCCGCCGCCCTGATAATTTTCCACCAGATGGAATTGCCACAGCGGCTTGGTGAAATCGAGCCCTTCGCTGGCCATCTGGCTTACGTAGTCTTGCAATTCCTTTTTGCCGGCGCGGCCGGGCAGCTTGGCTTTCTTCAGGTGGTGCTTGATGTCGAATTTCTTGTCGTCTTCCCACCATGCGCCGGTCGGATCCTGCACGGCTTTTTGTTTGAAGCGCGGATAACTCAGAAATCGCTGCTCGATGGTGGTCCGCAGTTTTTTGAAATCGAGTTTTTCCTTGAACACCATGATGCCGACAATCATCATCAGATTGGTCGGGTGTTCCATTCGCAACCAGGCGGTATCGACGCCGGACATGCGCTCGCGATCGAGCAAGGGGATGCCGGGAATGCGTGGGATGGTGGCCATGGTTGGGTGTTGGGCTTTTATGTTCGGTTTTTCGCTTGCCGCCCCGCCGGGATTTTCTGCCATCCCGTGATGAGCGGCCCTCCGTGCGCCGGAATTCGCTGACACCTCTTTTGCAAATTGCAGGGGCAAGTCGATTCCGTTAGAGTTACTTTAGCCTTAGTTTTCCCTCGTGGAAAGCCCTTAAAACCTATATTTCGCAGTACTTTGGAGGAGAAACTCAATGTCCGACCTGAAAAAGCAATTCGAAAAAGCTACGAAAGACGTGACGAAGGCAAAAACCGATCCGGGCAATGACATGAAGTTGCGGCTGTATGCGCACTTCAAGCAGGGTACCGAAGGCGACGTCAGCGGGGACAAGCCGGGCTTCACTGATTTTGTCGGCCGCGCCAAGTACGACGCCTGGGCCAAGATCAAGGGCATGTCACAGGATGATGCGATGACCGCGTACATCAAGCTGGTAAAGCGGGTGCTCAGCGAATAGTAGCGATTCACTCTATCGGAACCTAAAACTCCAGCACTGGTGCGGTTTTTCAGGGGTTTTTGCCCCGAGAGCCTCGCCAGTGCTGGAGTTTTAATTTTAGCCCCTGCTTGACCGGACGCGTTTGTAACGGGCAAAAAATAGCCCCGGAACCTTGCGATTCCGGGGCGAAGCGTCCTATTAGCTAGGACGAGGAGGAGACTTGCGTAACCGGTAAGTGGCTACGGCTTGGGATTCCTTACTTGCGTTTCGCGGCAGGCTTCTTTGCAGCCGGCTTTTTCGCTACGGGCTTCTTGGCAACCGGCTTCTTCGCGGCCGGACGAGCGGCGCCACGCTTTTCCTGCGCCAGCAGGGCGCGCACGGCTTCAGACAGTTCGGCGACTTGCTTAGATAGGGCTTCCACGTCCTTGCTGGTCAGCACGCCCAGACGGTTCAGCGAGTTGTGCACGCGGTTTTCAAACACCTGCTCCAGCTTGTCGAATTTGCCGGTCGCGGCTTCGATGGTTTTGCTGGCCTGTTCCTTGGCGGTTTCGATGGTTGCTTCCGCTACGTGGCGGGTGCGTTCTTCGATCTGCGCGCCTTGCTTGACCAGCGTGTCGAATACTTTCTTGCCTTCGTTCTGTGCTTTGGAGAATGCACCGAGGCCAGCCAGCCAGATTTGCTGAGCCGAATCCATCACCTGCTTGGCGGAAGGCTGTTCGCCGAGGCTGGAAGCGATCGCGCCCAGTTTGCC
>JAEUNB010000132.1 GCA_016790625.1 Betaproteobacteria bacterium
ATACAACTACAGCGATTTTCCGGTTTGGGATATCGTCTTCGGCACCTTCCGCAATCCGAAAGCCTGGGAAGGCGAGACCGGCTTCGATCCGCCCGCCGATTCGCGTTACGGCGCAATGCTCGCCTTTATCGATGTCAACTCGCCAACGGCGGGACCGGGCAGCTTCGGCCAGATACGCGGCAACGGCGTTGCCGCAGATTAATTTTCTTTCGCGCGATCATGACCCAACTCCTGAAACGAATGCGGCCGGCTCCCTTCACTACTTTCACGCTCTTCATATTTGTTGCTTTTGCCACTTCAGTTTTGTTTTCTGCGCCGTCACGGGCGGCGCCCGCCATCGTGCAAGCCGCCGGCTCCACCGATGCCAACGACATCACCAACGAGTTGCGGCAGGCAGCATTGCCGCTGAATGGTGTCGAAGCCGGCCGCGGCTTCGACGACCTTGAGCCCCTGCGCGCACGGCTTGAAGGCGTTCGCATCGTCGGCCTCGGCGAAGCCACTCACGGCACGCGCGAGTTCTTTCAGTTCAAGCACCGCATGGTGGAATTCCTCGCGCGCGAGCTGGGCTTCACGCTATTCATTCTCGAAGGCAGTTACGCCGGTGTCGGCCCGCTCAACGACTACGTGCTTGGCCGCGCCGGCCCGGCCGATGTCACGGCGCAGATGGCGCGCTCGCTGGCCGTGATCTGGAACACTGAAGAAGTGCGCGAGATGCTGAACTGGATGCGCGACTACAACCGCAGCCAGCCGGAGGCACGGAAGCTCCGCTTTCTCGGCTTCGATCCACAGCTGGCTGCTCCCTCGGCCGAAGCGCTGCTCGCCTATCTGCAGCGCGTGGCGCCATCGCAGGTGGCACGGGCGCGCAAGGCAATGCGGTATCTCACACCGGTGACGCATGAATGGGCCTACGAAACTTTTCCCTCCCGTCCGCTGGCCGAACGCAAGGCCGCGCGCCGGCAATTGATGGAGTTTGCCAGCTGGCTGGCGGGGCAGCATCGGCGGCTCATCGCCGCCAGCTCGGAAGCGCAATACCGCGACGCCATGCAGTGGGTTCAGCTGGTGTTGCAAAGCGACGAGATCCGCAATTTCTCCGGCGACGCGCGCGAGAACCACATGGCGGACAACATTGACTACCTGCTCGACCGTGCCGGCCCCGGTGCGCGCGCCATTCTCTGGGCGCACAACTTTCATCTTTCGCGTGTGGCCGAAGGCTTCCGGCCCTGGGAAAGCGAAACCGACTTCCGGCCGATGGGCAGCTTCCTCGCGCGCAGACACGGCGCGGCCTACTACGCGATCGGTTTCGCCTTCGACCATGGCGCATTCCAGGCGGGTGACGAGGATGCAGAGAGGGATGCAGAGAGTGCGGGAGCCTTCGGTGGCATGCGTGAATTCAAACTGCCGCCATCGCCGGTCAATGAACTTGGCGCGCGCCTGTCGCTCGCAGGCCCGTTGTATCTGCTCGATCTGCGCGGCGCGACCACGCGCGGTGCCATGGCGGACTGGCTGAACGCACCGCAGCCGATGCGCTGGATCGGCGCAGAGTTTTCGCGGAAATGGCCGGCCGGAAACTACACCACGCCGGTGATACTGCGGGACCACTTCGATGCATTGTTCTTCGTGCGCGAGACCACGCGCGCACGGCCGCTGCCGTACGACGCAGCCGTGCGGCCATATCGCGGCTGAGACGGCCGGCCTGCGCAGCGATCGCGCGAAAGTGAAACTCAAGCACTGGAGCGGCTTTCCGGGTATTTTTGCCCGTGAAGCCGCACCAGTGCTTGAGTTTGTGCTGAGTGCGCCGTTGATTTAGCGATGCGCCCTCTCTCCAACCTCTCCCTCCCACAGGGACTTCCGTTGGTCGCCGTCACGGGGAAGAGGCTATTAGCAGTGGCTTGAGAATGTCTCCCAAGAAGTGAACCCGTTCGACTGCGAAACCAGCAGCTATCTGCAGGCGGGCTTCCCTACCCCGTGACGGCGACCAACGGAAGTCCCTGTGGAAGGGAGGGAGTGAGGGAGAGGGAAGCGCCCGTAATCGCGCCCATCTTCAATCAACGGCTGCCCAAGCCCCCGCACCAAAACCGCCCGCCCGCACCTCGCATGCACCACAAAAAATACGGGCAACCCCTATCCCACATTCAGGCATCGGCTTAGGCAATTACATGTGAATAAATGTTAATTTTTCAAATCCCGCCAACTATTCCCGCCGACCATGAAATCCTCCCTTATCGTTTCCATAGCCTCTGCCTTGCTGTTCGGTCTCGCCATTCCCGCCGCGGCACAACCCAAAACCAAGCCTGCCCCAACCGGCAATGGTGCAGCAGACCGCTTCATGTTCGGCGTCAGCGAAGGCACCTCGGGCGGCATCGATACCGCGGTAGCGATCGACAAATACCGGCCGCTGGCCGACGTAATGGAAAAAGCGCTGGGCAAGCAGGTGGTGATTTCCTTTGTGCGAAGTTTCGATGCGCTCGAAGCCGGCATGAAAAAAGGCGAGTTCGATCTGGTCATGGCACGCCCCAGCGACTACCCGGCGCGCGGCGTGCGCGATTACGGCTACACGCTGGTCGCCAATTCCAAGCCCGACGGCCAGTGCCTGTTCATCGTCGAAAAATCATCGCCGCTGAAAACCGTAAACGAAATCAAAGGGCGCAACATCATCTTCCCGGAGAAGATCGCCTACATGAGCAAATTCTGCACGGCCGAGCTGCGCGACAAGGGCATCAACGTCGCCACCGAAAAAATCACCTACGCCAAAGAGCAGGGCGCGGTCGGCTGGAGCGTGGAAAACAAACTATCCGAAGTCGGCGGTGTCGCCTCATATTCCGGTGTCGCCAAGAACTGGGAAAAAGGCGGCCAGCGCGTGCTGCACAAATCGGTGCCGCAGCCGTATTCGCCGCTGATCGCCGGCAAACGCATCCCCGCCGACAAACTCGCCAAGCTGAAAAACGCACTGGCCGAACTGGACAAAACCGACGCCGGCAAAAAAGTGCTCGCCACCATTGGCATCCAGGGTTTCAATCCGGAATCGTCTGAGCGGCTGCTGGCGTTGCTGGCTTGGTTGGAGAAGTCTTAGGCTAACTGCGTTCCCCTCTCTCCAACCTCTCTCCCGTGAACGGGAGAGAGACTATTAGCAGTTGGCTGAACATTTTTCTCTTTAAATAAATAGCCGCTTTCGTCGTGACCCCAACGGACTCATGGCGGCTGGCTTCCCTCCCCCGTTCACGGGGGAGGGAGCGAGGGAGAGGGCGAGCGCAAAGCCGGCAGCCTTTTCGAGACGCCTATTTCGCAGCGGGGCAGGGCGGGAATTCCGCACGCAACGCTGCCGCTTCTTTCATGCGCTCAGCTGCGCTCGCGAACATCGCCTGCCGGATCGCGGCAACACCCGGGCTGATCGCCGCGTTGCGTCGCTCGGCGACACAACTTTTCGATTTGTCCACGTCGGCAGGCAGGTTGCTCTCGCACTGCTTGAGCGCGTCGCGCGCGGCACTCGCATTCGCAGAGCCGACACTGCCGCTCATTCTGGCCGCCACCATGGCCGAGGCCATCGATTCAGTCGCTTTCTTCAACATCTCCTTCTGGCGCTCGGCATATGCGGCCTGCTGCTCGGTGGACAGGCAGGACACATCGGCATTCACCGCCTCATTGTATTTGCTGGTTGCCACGCGTTGTTCGATTGGGGCTGTCACCACGGGCGGGGGCTCGGTTTGCGTCGCACAAGCAGAAAGCGCCAAGGCCAAAAGGACAACTGATCTCATGATGTGCCGCTCCTGAAAACAAACCAACAATAAATCAAAACTCCAGCACTGGAGCGCCTTTCAGACCGAAAATGCCCGTAAAACCGCGCCAATGCTGGAGTTTCATCTTTGATTGCTCGATAACAGCTCCGCGCTATTCCGAACCCGGTGCATCCGGCGCCTTCTCGCGACTCGCGAAATATTTGCGTTGCGCGATGCCCAGCCAAATGCCGCCAACCAGCACGATCGTCGTCATGCCTGCTGCGGCCCACCACGCTTTTTCAGGCGAGGGCGCCGCCGCGTAAGTGATGAAGTTCAGATAGCCAACGCACACAGCCATGAGCGCCACCCACGGCCAGTACACGCGACTGCGACGAACGAGCGGGGCGATGACAAAGAACGTCGCGATCGTATTGACCACAGAGCTGATCATGCGAAGGGTGTCATAGTCCACGAGGGTATCCGATTGATTTACACATCATCTTGCTTCGCATTTGCGCATGCAGAGAATTCAAAAAACTCCATAAACATACCTAGCCTCCGCATCGATCACCGTAAACGTGAACTCCAGTTCCTCGCGCTTGCCCTGATACTCGACCGGCACTTTCAGCTTCAGCCAGTTGCCTTTGCCGCGCTGCATTTTTTCGATCTCGAATTCTTGCCACGTCACGTTGAACATGCGCTTGTTCGGAAACAGCAGCGACAGATCCGGCATGAACCAGAATGTGTCGAACGCATTGCTGATCGGCGCGAAACAGAAGCCGGGCGGCCATTTCATTTTCGTCCGGTCGACGCGATAGGCGGGCATCGGTGGTTGAGGCGCCTGTATCTGAAAACTGTCGAACACGCCGAAGGGAATGTCGTCCTGCCGCATATTGGATGAGATGCGCGCCTGATCGAAACGAAAGCACACCGGGCTATCAAGCTTGCTGCGGATGCTGCCGCCAAAGGTCTGAGCGCCCATGGAAACAATCCAGCGGAACGCCGGATGGTCGTACTGCTTCAGCGGAAAACTCGAACTGGACCTTGCACTAAGCAGGCGAGTCGTGATGTCCTTCGGCTCCGATTGCCACGCGCGACCATCGGCATCGCGGCCGGTGACGTTGATATCGAGATCGAAGTTGACGCGGACGGTGGAGCAGCCGGACGTGAAGAGCAGGGCGCATATGGTGATCAGTAGATACAGCGGCGCTCTTGGCTTCATGGCCTGGTTATACGAAGTGGGAGCCGAATATATTTTCGTATGGGTTCTACTCGGTGGCTTGTTTCTTCGCGCGGCTCTCGAAATATTTTCGTTGACCGATGCCGAGGAGGATGCCGAAAAAAAGCCCAATGGCTGTCAGGATGCCCGCGCGCCACCATGCTTTTTCGGGCGATGGCGCTAGCGAGAACGAATAGAAATACAAGCAACCCACGCACACAAAGATAAGCGCCACAACCGACCAGTATTTGCGGCCATGACGCATAAGCAGAGGCACGACTGAAAGTGTTGCCACGGCGCCAAATGTGTAAGCGACGGTACGCCACGTGTCATAGTCCATGATGATCTCCACGCAAAATTAAAATCCTAGCACTGGCGCGCTACTCCAGCCATTTAATGCCTGAAACCCGCACCAGTGCTTGAGTTTCACCTTCAATTCCTCACGCCCGCCGCTGCTCCGCCGCCAGCCGCACCGCCAGCGCCGCAAGCACGAAACCCATCACATAGCGCTGCGCCGCCAGCCACAGCGGGTTGTTCGCGAACCAAGTGGCCATGCCGGCGGCGGAAAGTGCGATCACCAGATTCACGCTGAAGCTGATCGCGATCTGCGTGAGGCCGAGCGTGATGCTCTGCGCCAGCATCGAGCCATGCGCCGGCGAGATGAACTGCGGCATCACGGCGAGATAGAACATCGCCACTTTCGGGTTCAGCAGATTGGTGAGGAAACCCATCAGGAACAATCTGCGCGGCGGGTCGTGCGGCAGATCGCGCGCCTCGAACGGCGAACGCGCGCCCGGCCGCACCGCCTGCCACGCCAGCCACATCAGGTACGCCGCACCCGCCCACTTGAGCAGCTCATACGCCATCGGGACCGCCAGAAACAAGGCGGTCAGCCCCACCGCCGCCGCGAACATGTGCACGAGAAACCCGGCGATGACGCCGAACAGCGAGATCACCCCCGCGCGCCGCCCCTGGCAGATCGAGCGCGAGATCAGGTAAATCATGTTCGGGCCGGGTGTGAGCACCATGATGAGCGCGGCGCCGGAGAAGAGGAGGAGGTCGGGGAGGGGGATCATAAAGGGCGGCCAAGTTTGGTTGTCAATTCGACCGCTAGATGGAAAAGGCTTTCTCTTTTCCACGTGTGACATCTTTCTCATAATCTTTAAGTACATCATCACGAATTTTCATGACTTCAATCTGGCTCTTGAATTTCGACTTGTAGTCATAGCCCTCTCCGCCAGATTGATCAATTACGTAGTTGAAATTGACGATTGTGGTTTTTACCAATTGAGTAAATGCTTTGATGAGTTTTGCTTCAAGAGGATTCGCACTGTCTTTTTTGTACAAATATTTTTCTGGGTTTTCTAGCACATCCCTGCCCTTTGGCGATGTGCGAAGAATTTCCGCGAGCAAGAAGGAGACGACATAGACAGTTAGGCCATATCCAGCAATGCGTTGGATTTTCATCCCCGCGCGCTGGCTCTTAACCACATTGGCAATTAGCTGGCACATTCGTGCGGCATGTGCGTTGGTGTAGTAGCTAAAAATCCGGTCTCGATATTCGCCAAGGATCTTATATTTTTGATGGCAGGACCAAGGTTCCTTGTTATAAATCGCGAGCAGCAATCTACCAACGTCTTCATTGAATAATTCAAGCCTTTCGACTGCTTCACCTCTCTTGATTGAATAGTGAGCGGCATGACCGTATAGATAGTTAAATTCTTCTTGTATCTGGATTTGCTTTGCATCATTCGCGCTTAAGTCACGCAGTGAGATCGGATTTTGGTTATTTGTACGATATGCAATTTTCTCTTGTACTTTTCGATCTTTCTCAACGCGGACAAAACGTACCAGTACTTCGAGATCGCCGGTAAGTTTGGCACGCTCTTGAAAGAATGCCATTAGTGACTGGCATCCGTTGCATACCGAAAATCCTTCTAAAAATATCCTGGTCCCATATATTTTCATCTCGCGTACAACAACAGTTAAGCCATTGTGAAATGTGAGAAATCCTTTGTGTTCTCTTTTCTGTGCGATTGTTTCGCTTAGTTGTTTGTTCACGCGTGTATTGCCCAACCAGAGGCGAACGTTTTGCGCGAAGATTCGCGTGTCTGCAATTCCCGGTAGCGTAACTAGTTCGGCAGCAGGAACTGCTGCGCAGACCACATCTGGCTTAGTTTTCTTACCTGTAAAAAAATATTTACCATCAGTTATGTTTAGCTTTGCCTTTTCGCTTACAAACCACTCACCCGCCAGTTGCTCAATTAGTGGCCTAAGGCGGTCTAGGTCCCATACGTCTATCGGAGAACTGGCCTTTTCAAGTTGCTCAATGTACTTTTCCGCGTCACTGTTTCGGGTTAAGTTGGTGACGAAAATCGGTTTTACTTTGTAGCCCTGCTTGATACGCTCCGCAATTCTCAAAGCGACCAACATTGACTGAAGTTCTGGATTCTTGGTTGTTTTAAATAGATGCTCAGCGGTGGCCTCTGATTCAAGGTGCTTCAATGACCCAATGAACATCTTGAGATCGGTATCTCCCAGGGCTGACTTCGCTTTTTGCGCACGCTTTGCTTGGAAAACGACGATTTCCTCTAGCTCTTCGTTGATCGCAATTCCATCGAAGCCTTCATCGTGTTTTCTGTCGCAGATCGCGTCGGTCGCCTCGACGCTGTCCAAACGAAAAACTGTCTCAAGAAACCAAATTAAAAATGACGCACTTTCTGTTCGCCCTTGAACAGTGAAGCCCGTTAATAGGTCCTCTAGTGCCTGAAAAGTAATGGGGTCTGAAGTCTTGTGTGCCATTGTTCTTCCAGAAACAAATTTTTCTATCGACGTAACTGAGAAGATATTTCCGAGCTGGCAGCGAACGTCGCCTACCCCTTCGCCAACGCCGCATTAATCTCCGCCACAAACCCATCGATCGCCGCTTCGCTGTAGCCGCGGTGCACGTTGAGAATCTTGCCGTCCTTACCGATGATGACCATGTGCGGGATGCCGTTGACGCCATAGGCATCGTGCTGGCGTTTGCCGTTGTCGTGCGTGAGGGTGAGCGTGAGCGAGGAGAGGTGGCGCGCGACCTTGCGGAAGGTGTCCCGGTCTTCGATATTGATGGCGACAACTTCGACGTTGCCCTTGGCGGCTTTCTTCAATCCTTCCAGCACCGGCAGCTCGGCGCGGCAGGGCGGGCACCATGAGGCCCAGAAGGTGATGACGAGTACTTTGCCGGCGTATTTCGAGGTGTCGATTGCGTCGCCTTCGCGCGTGACGCCGAGGCCGGCGGGTGGGACGTCGCCGGGGCCGAGTTTTTTCTTTTCGGCTTTTTGTGGGGTGGCGTTGTCTTGTGCGGGGGAGGGGGATGGTGCGAGGAATGCCAGCGTGAGAGTCAGGGCGAGGAGAAGAGGGCGCATGTTTTTGTTTGGTTGTTGTGGTGTTTTAGGGGAAGGGCAAGGTCAACTTGGGTCCCCGCCTTCGCGGGGACGACGGAGTTTTTTAGAGAGAGACGCTAAAGTCGATGTGCTCATCTTCACGCAGTGGTCTTTCGACGTTCCGGCGTCTTGCGTCTATCGTCGGCTGCAGGCGGTGCGGGATAGGCGTGTTCCTTCAGTGTGAGGAAGGTGCCGACAATGGCGCGGGCGGTGGTGTGGCCGGCTTCGAGTTTGGTGAGCTCGACTACCAGCGCGGCGAGTTCCTTGCGCTCCAGTTCGTGTGCCTTGGCATTGACGGCATACAGCGCACTGAAGCCTTGCTGCATCGCCTGGGCGATGGCGGCGGCGCTTTGCTTGGGTTTGTGTAGCTGCGTGTAGAGCGCGGTGGGCTTGCCCTCGGCGGTGAGGAAGCCGATACGCTTCAGCAGCGGGATAAAGGCGCGGTCCGATTCGCGGCTGAAGCCCAGCGTGTAGCGCAGGTATTCGTGGTTGAAGGTTTCCGGTATGTCGTGATCCTGGATCTTGGCGATGGCGGTGGCGATCATGCCGTAGCCAAACATGAAGGGTGGATATTCTGCGGTCACTGGGTTCTCCGAAGGTTGGGCGCCAAGTCGTGGCCCGGCGTTATTGTAGTGGTGTGTTTGCATTTGTGTAGGCGACCACATGAACGATGGCATGCGCGCCGCTGCGCGCTG
>JAEUNB010000199.1 GCA_016790625.1 Betaproteobacteria bacterium
GGCTTGGGCTTGAAAAAGATCCATCAGACCGTCACTGTCATTGATACCCCGTCGAACCGCGGCATGATCAACAAAGTGAGCTACATGCTCCAGGTTGTCGCCTAAGTTCTTCAGCGAGCGCAATAAAAGCAAAGTGAGCGAATCATGGATTTGAATACAATCAAACCCGCAGAGGGTTCAAAAAAGAACCGCCGCCGCGTCGGGCGTGGCATCGGGTCGGGCTTGGGCAAGACTGCAGGTCGCGGGCACAAAGGTCAAAAATCGCGTTCAGGTGGCTTCCATAAGGTTGGTTTCGAAGGCGGTCAAATGCCTTTGCAGCGCCGCCTGCCGAAGCGGGGCTTTATTTCGCTGACCCGTAACGACACCGCGCAGGTTCGTTTGTCTGAGTTGGCCAAACTGCCGGTTGATACCATCGACCTGTTGGCGCTCAAGCAAGCTGGTTTTGTTCCGCATGCTGCACTGGCTGCAAAGGTTTTCCTGTCGGGAAAGATCGAAAAGAAAGTTACGCTGGTAGGTATCACTGCGACCAAGGGTGCCAAGGCTGCTGTCGAAGCCGCAGGCGGCTCTTTTCAGGATGCGCCGCAGAAGTAGAGCCGGCGACCAGCGACCAGAACTTATTCGGGAAACGATTTGGCTACTAATCCACTAGCAGCGATGGGCAAGATGAGCGACCTTAAGCGCCGGTTGGTGTTTTTGGTGCTGGCGCTCATTGTGTTCCGCATCGGTACACATGTGCCGGTCCCGGGTATTAATCCGGTTGAGCTTGCGCGTCTGTTTGATTCGCAGGGTGGTGGCATTCTGGGCATGTTCAACATGTTCTCGGGCGGAGCGTTGTCACGTTTCTCAGTGTTCGCGTTGGGCATCATGCCGTACATCTCCGCGTCAATCATCATGCAGCTGTTGACGGTGGTGTATGCACCTTTGGAAGCGCTGAAGAAAGAAGGCGAGGCCGGGCGTCGCAAGATTACTCAGTACACTCGCTATGGAACGGTCGCTTTGGCGCTATTTCAGGGCGTAGGTATTTCGATTGCGTTGGAATCGCAGCAGGGGCTGGTTATCGATCCCGGCATGGTGTTTCGATTTACAACGGTGGTAACGCTATTGTGTGGCACGATGTTCCTGATGTGGCTTGGCGAGCAGATTACCGAGCGCGGCGTGGGTAACGGCATTTCCCTTATTATTTTCGCCGGTATTGTTGCCGGCCTGCCATCAGCGATTGGCGGAACGTTGGAGTTGGCACGCACCGGCGCGATGTCGATTCCGGTAGTGTTGGGAATTGTAGTGCTGTGTATTGGCGTTACCTATTTGGTGGTGTTTGTTGAACGCGGGCAGCGCAAGATCTTGGTGAATTACGCCAAGCGTCAGGTTGGCAACAAGCTGTATGGTGGTCAGTCTTCGCACTTGCCGCTGAAGCTCAACATGTCGGGCGTTATCCCGCCGATTTTTGCGTCATCGATCATCCTTTTTCCAGGCACGGCTGCCAGCTGGTTTGGTCAAGGCGATCAAATGACTTGGCTTAAGGATGTCGGCGCAGCATTGGCGCCGGGACAGCCGCTATATACCGTGCTCTATGCGGCTGCGATCGTGTTCTTCTGTTTCTTCTACACTGCGCTTGTGTTTAATTCCAAGGAAACGGCTGAGAACCTGAAAAAGAGCGGCGCATTTGTTCCCGGTATTCGTCCAGGCGAACAGACGGCGCGCTATATCGACAAGATTTTGATGCGGCTGACGTTGGTCGGCGCGGTTTACATCACGCTGGTTTGCTTGTTGCCGGAGTTCCTGCGTCTGCAATACAACGTGCCGTTTTATTTTGGGGGCACATCGCTGCTGATCATTGTGGTCACAACGATGGATTTCATGGCGCAGTTGCAGGCTTACATGATGTCGCACCAATACGAAGGATTGCTGAAGAAGGCCAATTTCAAAGGTTCCGGATTTCCGGTTCGCTAAGTAGGCATTCGATTAGAGCTAAAGAGACTTAATGGCGAAAGAAGAAACGATCCAGATGCAAGGGGAGATAGTTGAAACACTCCCCAATGCAATGTTCAGGGTGAAGTTGGAGAACGGCCATATCGTACTGGGCCATATCTCCGGAAAAATGCGGATGCACTATATCCGTATCCTCCCTGGAGACAAAGTGACCGTCGAATTGACGCCTTACGATTTAACGAAAGCAAGAATTACCTTCCGCGCCAAGTAAGCGGAAACCTGAAGGAGTAGAAAATGCGAGTTCAAGCGTCGGTAAAAAAAATCTGCCGTAACTGCAAGCTGGTACGGCGCAAGGGCGTTTTGCGCGTGATCTGTATTGATCCGCGTCACAAGCAGCGCCAAGGTTAATCGGACAAAGAGTAGAGAAAGACCATCATGGCTCGTATAGCTGGCGTCAATATTCCCAATCATCAACATGCCGAAATCGCGCTCACCGCGATCTACGGTATTGGCCGCACCAGCGCGCAGAAAATTTGCGCTGCCGCTGGCGTGAGCGGATCCGCAAAAATCAAGGATCTGACCGACGGCGACATGGACAAGCTGCGCGAACAAATCGCCAAGCTGACGGTTGAGGGCGATCTTCGCCGCGAAATTTCCATGAACATCAAGCGCCTGATGGATTTGGGCTGCTATCGCGGTACACGTCATCGCAAAGGTTTGCCTTTGCGCGGTCAGCGCACCCGCACCAACGCGCGTACCCGCAAGGGCCCGCGCAAAGCCATTCGCTTGGCTAAATAAGTCTTTAGACGAAGGAAATAAGTATGGTTAAGCCCACCGCTGCCACACGCGTACGCAAGAAAGTCAAAAAGAATGTGTCGGAAGGCATCGCACACGTTCACGCGTCGTTCAACAACACCATCATCACCATTACCGATCGCCAGGGCAATGCATTGTCTTGGGCAACATCGGGTGGTGCAGGCTTCAAGGGCTCGCGCAAATCGACGCCGTTCGCAGCCCAGGTTGCTGCTGAAGCCGCCGGCAAAGCTGCGCAGGAATGCGGCATCAAGAATCTGGAAGTGCGCATCAAAGGCCCAGGTCCGGGTCGTGAATCGGCCGTGCGTGCATTGAACGCCTTGGGCATCAAAATTTTGTCGATCGCTGACGTGACGCCGGTACCGCATAACGGTTGCCGCCCACCCAAGCGTCGCCGCATGTAATCGCAGGGAGAATAGAACGTGGCTCGTTATACTGGTCCTAAATGTAAGCTCTCCCGTCGCGAGGGCACCGATCTTTTCCTGAAGAGCGCGCGCCGTCCGCTCGATTCCAAGTGTAAGCTGGAATCGCGCCCTGGTCAGCACGGCTCCAAGCAATCGCGTGTATCGGAATACGGTACGCAATTGCGCGAAAAGCAGAAAATCCGCCGCATGTATGGCGTGCTGGAGCGTCAGTTCCGTACGTACTTCGCGGAAGCCGAGCGTCGTAAAGGCGCAACCGGTGAAAATCTGTTGCAGCTGCTTGAGTCGCGCCTCGACAATGCCGTCTATCGCATGGGCTTCGGTTCCACGCGTGCGGAAGCCCGTCAACTGGTGTCGCATTGCGCGGTACAAGTAAACGGTAAGTCGGTGAACATTCCGTCATACCTGCTCAAGCCCAGCGATGTCGTTACGCTGCGCGAGAAGGCGCAAAAACAGTTGCGCGTTCAGGATTCGCTGAAGCTGGCCGAAGCTAATGGTTTTCCGAGCTGGGTTGAAGTGGATACCAAGAAATTTGCCGGTACCTTCAAGTCGCTGCCGGATCGCGCCGAGTTTGCCAACGACATAAACGAGCAACTCGTCGTCGAACTGTATTCCAAGTAATTCGTTCTATCGGGCGCGCCATGGTTCTCATGGCGCGCCACCTACTTTTAGAGGCCTTCGTCAATGCAAAGCAATGCTACGACTTTCCTGAAGCCCCGCATCATCGACGTGCAAAACATCTCTCCGGCGCATGCCAAGGTGGTGATGGAGCCGTTCGAGCGAGGCTATGGCCATACGCTGGGCAACGCCCTGCGCCGTATTTTGTTGTCTTCGATGCCGGGTTACGCGCCGACCGAAGTGAAGATTGCCGGTGTTCTGCATGAATACTCCACCATCGAAGGTGTACAGGAAGATGTGGTCGATATTCTGCTGAACCTGAAAGGTTTGGTGTTGAAGCTGCACAATCGCAATGAAGTAACGCTGAAGCTGAAGAAGGCTACAGCAGGTGCGGTTACCGGTGCCGATATCGAACAAACGCACGATGTGGAAATCCTCAATCCGGATCACGTTGTCGCAAATCTGACCGCCGGCGGCAAGCTGGACATGCAGATCAAGGTGGAAAAAGGCCGTGGTTACGTCGCTGCTACCGCGCGCCGTACTGCCGATGACAATCGCACCATTGGTTCGATTCTGCTGGACGCATCCTATTCGCCGGTTCGCCGCGTGTCGTATGCCGTGGAAAGCGCCCGCGTCGAGCAGCGTACCGACTTGGATCGTCTGGTGATGGATATCGAAACCAACGGTGCCATTGAGCCGGAAGAGGCGGTTCGTTATGCCGCGCGTGTTCTGGTCGATCAGTTGTCCGTGTTCGCGGATCTGCAAGGCACGCCGATGCAGACCGAAGAAATGAAAGCGCCGCAGATTGACCCGATCCTGTTGCAGCCGGTCGACGATCTCGAGCTCACCGTACGCTCCGCAAACTGCCTCAAGGCCGAGAATATTTACTACATCGGTGACTTGATCCAGCGCACCGAAAACGAGTTGCTCAAGACCCCGAATCTGGGCCGCAAATCGTTGAACGAAATCAAGGAAGTTCTGGCTAGCAAGGGCTTGACCTTGGGCATGAAGCTGGAAAACTGGCCGGTGGCCGGTGTTACGAAATAATTAGCTTCAACTTTTCAACCCATAACGATAACAAGGCTGGCCTGATTACCAGGCAAAACGGCCAAGAGACCAAAAGGAAATTTGCATGAGACATCGTCACGGACTTACCAAGCTGAACAAAACGTCGTCGCATCGCCTGGCGATGCTGCGCAACATGACCAACTCACTGCTGAAGCACGAAGTCATCAAGACAACGCTGCCGAAGGCAAAAGCGCTGCGCAAGGTGTTTGAACCCATCATCACCTTGGGCAAAGAGCAGACCTTGGCTAATCGCCGCTTGGCGTTTAACCGCCTGCGTGATCGTGAAATGGTCACCAAGCTGTTTGATGAGCTGGGCCCGCGCTACAAGTCGCGTAATGGTGGCTACATCCGTATCCTGAAATTCGGCTTCCGCCAAGGCGATAACGCGCCGATGGCATTGGTCGAAATGGTGGACCGCCCGGAAATTTCGGAAGTACCGGCAACGGAAACGACTGGTGAATAAATTGAAGCAAATAGCGAAAAAAAAACCGGGTTTACCCGGTTTTTTTTCGCTCGTTTTAGTTCTAGGTTGAATCTCCCTTGTCGTGCCACAAGCAAGCACAATAATCTTCACGCAATCGGGAAGAATTGCCAACGAGACAAAATTGGTAGGCCGTGTTGGACTTGAACCAACGACCAAAGGATTATGAGTCCTCTGCTCTAACCAACTGAGCTAACGGCCCTATGAGAGGTGAGACAGGCGTGATTATAGCGAAGTCACCCCGCGACAATCCGGCTATCATCGATGCAACCC
>JAEUNB010000167.1 GCA_016790625.1 Betaproteobacteria bacterium
GTCGGGCGTGACCGTAAATGTTGCAGTTAAGCCGAGCTGGAATTGCTGCGTAGTTGCAGGGGTGATTGAACCGTTGCTGCCACTGGACGAAGTAACACTTATGGGATGAGACGGGGCGAGAGCGACGCCGCGAAAAACCCGATTAGTCCCTGCTGAGGCCATGGGCGCCAGTGTTCCAGAGATATTTGTTGCAAAGCCGCTCGAATCAACTAATTTTTGAAGTGCCGTGCCGTTTGTCACGAACAAAGTTACTGTGGAACCAGTGACAATACCCGTGATGCCCCGCGCGCCACTAAGTCCAATTGCACCTCGCGCGGTCCAAGTCGCTCCATCGAAAGAGTACTTTTGAATGTTTGAAGTGCTGCCATTGTCGTCTGCGATATACAGCGTATCTAGACCCGCAACCCCGGCGTCTAAGTCAGCAAGAAAAAACGAATAGCTGCTGGGGTTGTTCGCATCGCTTAGACCTGCCAATCGGGTAACGATCTGCGCGCCAGTGACGGGTAAACCAGCCCCAACCGTGTTGACGCCTTTAAACGTGCTTGTTCCTGCAGCACTCGATACGTACAGCTGACCGTTAAAAACACTGAGGGCGCGGGGATTGTTGAAAGTCGCACTTGTAAGATCAACAGATGTGGTCGCCCCTCTTGTCGCATAGTGGATGCCGGCAGTCGCTGCGGTTCCCGTGCCAGAGTTGACGCCTGATACCCACGCCTTTGTGCAGTCTTCGCTAGCTGCACTTCGAAGGTTGCTGCCAACGGCAGCATCGGTTAATGCGGTCGAGGTATCTGAGGTGCCATTCGCTGCAATAAAGGCTACGACACGTGGAATAGCGGCACCGCTCGCAAGTGTCCCTGTTCCTGCAGCATTTCCAGCGCCTGTTCCAAGATCTCTGCCATATCCAGGTGCAAGCAAGCATTTGCCATCGGCTGAGCGCGTAAGCAGGCCATCAGAGGTTGAAGTGCCGCTGGCGACAAAAGCGAGATTGGCTCCGCTCCCGACGGTGGGCAACGCTATCGTTTGAACCAAGGTGCCGGCTTGGGTGAATTCGTCGATGAACACCGCGTGGCCTACAGACCCTAGGGTCGTTGCGCCGTCACCAATCCGATACACCACAACATTCCCCGGCGTAAACGGCGCCGCTGAACTCAGCGTGGAAATGGTGGACGCCAAAGCGAAAGTGAGTGCAGCAAAGATGCGTTTACGCATTCTTTTCTCCGAAGGTGTAACAGTCGATGGGTACGAAACTGCGGGCGTTCTGAATATTGGCCGAATGGTCAACTTTCAAAAGATTACCGCATTTCCGTGACAACTCGGCGACGAAATCGCGGTCTTTTTTACGCCCGTTTTTGTGCGCTGCAACGGTAGCCCGCACCACAATGGAAAACCCCAGCACCCGCGCAGTCTTCAGGGCAAAAATGCCCTGAAATCCGCGCCGGTGCTGGGGTTTGTGTTTTTAGTGCTGTGTAGGACTAGTTGTCGATCTTGATGTTCGCGTCCTTCACGACCTTGCCCCACTTGGCAATTTCGGACGAGATGAACGTAGCAAACTCCTTGGGCGACTGACCGCCGGCGGTGGCGCCTGCTTGATCCCAGATTTTCTTGATATCAGGATCGGCCAGCGTCTTCAGCGTCTCGGCGTGCATCTTGTCCAGGATCGGTTGCGGCGTGCCCTTGATGCCCCAGACCGCGTACCAGGTGGTCATGGTGAAATCCTTGTAGCCCAGCTCAACCATGGTCGGCACATCGGGCAATAGCGGGTTGCGCTTTTCGGAGGTGACGGCGAGCGGGATCAGCTTGCCGGCCTTGATCTGCGCGCTGGCGGAAGCGAGGCCGTCGAACGAAAGGTCTACCACGCCGCCGAGCAGGTCGGTCATCATCGGGCCAATGCCTTTGTACGGCACGTGAACCATGTCGACACCGGCGACTCGCTTGAACAACTCACCGGCGAGGTGGTGCGACGCGCCGCTGCCGGCCGAGCCGAAGTTGAGCTTGCCCGGATTGGCCTTCATGTACTTGACCAGTTCATCAACGGTCTTGAAGGGATGCTTGGGATGGATCACCAGCACGTTCGGCACATAGCCCAGTACCGTCACCGGCTCGAACGAGGTTTCAAGCTTGTAGGTTTTCTTGGTGTAAAGCGATTCGGCGATGGTGTGGTGAATCGCGCCGATGAAGAAGGTGTAGCCATCAGCCGGTGCACCGGCTGCGACTTGCGCGCCGATGGTGCCGCCTGCGCCGCCGAGATTCTCGATAAAGAAACTCTGGCCCATATTGTTGCTGAGCTTGCCGGCGTAAGGGCGGGCGAACACATCGGTGCCGCCACCTGCGGGGAAGGGGTTGATCAGTTTGACGGGCTTGGCGGGCCAGGTTTGCGCCGACGCGGGCAGAGCCAACACCAGTGCTGCAGCGGACGCGGCGAGCGCGCCGATCAGGGTGCGACGTTTCATGAATCCTCCTAATTTATAACGACGATTGTGACGATGTGGACTGCTCTTCGGCAGATGATGTTGGTGAAGCGAGTACGGAAAATTTATGCGGCCACTCATGCAGCCATTCTAGCGGCAGATTTTTGTGCCGCGCATTGCGCGAGATACTGCATCGCAGCATCGGCGCCGCCTTTCTGGTGCGGCACGCCGGCCAGTTCAAGACCCATTTCGACACCGCTCAAGGTGCCCATCAGCGTGAGGTCATTGAAATCGCCGAGATGGCCGATGCGGAAAATCTTGCCTTTCAATTTCGACAGGCCCATACCGAGCGACATGTCGAATGCATTCAGGATCACTTCGCGCAGGCGGTCGGCATCGTGGCCGGCGGGCATCATCACGGCGGTCAGCACCGGCGAATATTCGGCCGGATTGGCGCAGAGGATTTCCAGTCCCCACGCTTTCACCGCGCGACGCGTGGCTTCGGCATGACGCTGGTGGCGCGAGAACACGTTGTCGTAGCCTTCCTCTCGCAACATCGCAATCGCTTCGCGCAAACCGTACAGCATCGTAGTCGCAGGGGTGTAGGGGAAGAAGCCCGTCTTGTTGGATTCGATCATTTCCTCCCACGACCAGAAAGATTTCGGCAACGTGGACGTTTTCGATGCGGCCAGTGCTTTCGGCGACAACGCGTTGAATGACAATCCCGGCGGCAGCATCAGGCCTTTCTGCGAACCGCCGACGGTGACGTCCACGCCCCATTCATCATGGCGATACTCGACCGAGCCCAGCGAGGAGATGGTGTCGACCAGTAGCAGCGCCGGGTGGCCGGCCTGGTCGATCGCTTTTCGTACTGCGGCAATATTGGACGTGACGCCAGTTGAGGTTTCGTTATGAACCACGCAGACAGCTTTGATGGTGTGCGCCTTGTCGTCCGCGAGTGCAGCGCCGATCACGGCGGCATCAACGCCGTGGCGCCAATCGGTGGAAATCAATTCCGGCTTCAGCCCCAGCTTGGTCGCCATCTTGTGCCAGAGAAAAGCGAAGTGGCCGGTCTCGACCATCAGCACGCGATCACCGGCGGAAAGGGTATTGACCAACGCCGCTTCCCAAGCACCAGTGCCAGAAGCGGGATAAATGACCACCGGATGCTGGGTCTGGAAAACTTCCTTCACACCCGCCAGCACCTTCTTGCCCAGCGCCTGAAATGTCGGGCCGCGGTGGTCGATAACCTGCTGATCGATGGCGCGCAGGATGCGTTCCGGCACTGCGGTCGGCCCGGGAATCTGCAGGAAATGACGGCCGGATTTATAGGGAAGTGGGGACATGGCAGGCTCCAGAAACGCGGGTTTGAACAGTGATCATGTTTGACGGTTTTTGATTTTTGTATACAATAATTAGGTGTATTTGCAGTGTCAAGCAGTATAAAAGTCAAAACTCCTGATCCAGATCAATCATTTTGTATGCAAAACGATATTGAAGCTCTTGAAGCGCCGCTGGCCCGGACGTTGAACGAAACTGCGGCGGAAAAGCTGCGCGAAATGATCGTGCACGGCACGCTTTCGCCAGGCGCGCGGCTGAATGAACGCGAACTCACTGAAATGCTGGGACTTTCGCGCACGCCGCTGCGCGAAGCCACCCGCATGCTGGCGTCTGAGGGCTTGGTTGAGTTGTTGCCGAATCGCGGTGCGCGCGTTGCGGCGCTGAATGTCAGCACCATCCGACAGACGTTGCAGGTGATGGGCGCGCTGGAAGCGCTGGCCGGCGAACTGGCCTGCATTCATGCCAGGGACGAGCAGATCACTGAACTGCGTGCCACGCATTTCGAAATGCTGGCCGATCATGCGCGCGGCGACCTGGACAGCTACTTTCACCGTAACCAGCGCATCCACCTGATGATTGTCGATATGGCGGACAACGCGGTGTTGTCACAGCTTTACCGCAATCTCAACGACCAGGTGCGGCGCGTGCGCTACATGGCCAACCTCTCGCGGCAGCGCTGGGACACGGCGATTCAGGAACATGAAGATATCCTCGCTGCGCTATCCGCGCGCGACGCGGAAAAATTGAAAGCACTGCTGGCCGACCATCTCGCGCATAAACTGACGGTGGTCTCTCAGGCGCTGGCCAGCAAAGCGGCCGAGGGCTGATCTTGATTGCACAACCGATTCACTTCACGCCCAATGTGAAGGCAGCGCATCCGCTCGAAGAAAAATTGAAGCGCGAAGTCGATGGGGAAATCCTGTTCGACAGCGCATCACGTGGACGTTATTCAACCGATGCATCGATCTATCAAATCATGCCGGTCGGCGTGGTGGTGCCGCGAACCATGGATGCCGCCATCACTGCAATGCAGATTGCGGCGGAGCAGGGCGTGGCTATCCTGCCGCGCGGCGGCGGCACCTCGCAGTGCGGGCAAACCGTCGGCGCTGCGCTGGTTATCGACAACAGTAAATATCTGAACCAGCTTTTGGAAGTTGATGCCGACAATCGCCGCGCGGTCGTGCAGCCGGGGATGGTGCTGGATCGCTTGAACGCCAAATTGAAGGCAACGGGGCTCTGGTTTGCTGTCGATGTTTCGACGTCGGCACAGGCAACCATCGGCGGCATGGCCGGTAACAATTCCTGCGGCTCGCGTTCGATCGAATACGGCAATATGGTGCACAACGTCGCCGGGATTGAAGCAGTGCTGGCGGATGGTTCGGTGGAGAAGTTCGGCGAGTTGCAGCCAGGCAAAGAGCAGGGACGATCCCAGCGTTATTGCGACATCCTCGCCGGCATTCGCACCATCTGCGAACGCGAGAAAGACGAAATTGCCGCACGCTTTCCGCCGCTGCTGCGCCGCGTCGCCGGTTACAACCTCGATATCTTCGCGCCGCGCGATCCGCTGAATTACAACTCACCCGTGCCGAACCTCGCGCACCTGCTGGTGGGCTCCGAAGGCACGCTGGCTTATTTCAAGTCGCTGGAACTGAAGCTCTCGCCATTGCCGAAGCTGAAAGCGCTGGGCGTGGTGAATTCCCCGACCTTCTACCAGGCGATGGATTTGACGCAGCACATCGTCAAGCTGAAGCCAACGGCGGTGGAGCTGGTCGATCGCACCATGATCGATCTCGCGCGCAATAACCCGGCGTTCCGGCCGGTGATCGATGCGGCGTTGATCGGTGAGCCGGAAGCGATCCTGCTGGTGGAATTTTCGGGCGAAGAGCAATCGACCTTGCTGAAGAAACTTGAGGACCTGTCCGCATTGATGGGCGACCTGGGATTGCCGCAGTCGGTGGTGAACATGGATCACGCCGGCGCGCAGAAAGCACTGTGGGATGTACGCAAGGCCGGACTCAACATCATGATGTCGATGAAGGGCGACGGCAAGCCGGTGAGCTTTATCGAGGACTGCTGCGTCCCCTTGGAGCATCTGGCCGAATACACCCGGCGGCTGACAGAAGTGTTTGATAAAAACGGCACGCGCGGCACCTGGTACGCGCATGCCTCGGTCGGAACGCTGCACGTGCGGCCGATCCTCGACATGCGGCGCGATGGCGCCACCAAGATGCGCGCGATTGCCGAAGAGGCTGCGCAGCTGGTTCGAGAATACAAGGGCGTTTATTCCGGCGAGCATGGCG
>JAEUNB010000252.1 GCA_016790625.1 Betaproteobacteria bacterium
CGCTTGGCGTCGGCCTGCGCGCGCGACAGGGGGCTTTCACAGGAAGAAATCCGCCGCCGCAACTTCATCACCACATTCCCGTACGCCACGCCGGTGGCGCTGACCTACGACACCGGGGATTACATCAGCATCATCGACAAGGCCAACAAGCTGGCTGATGTTGCCGGTTACGATGCGCGCAAGAAAGCCAGCGCGGCGAAAGGAAAACTACGCGGCATGGGTTACGCCAGCTACATCGAGGCGTGTGGACTGGCGCCGTCCAACATTGCCGGAGCATTGGGTGCGCGCGCCGGATTGTTCGAGGCCGGCGAAGTGCGTGTGCACCCGACCGGCAAGGTGACCGTGTTCACCGGATCGCATAGCCATGGGCAGGGCCATGAAACGACGTTCGCACAAGTGGTGGCCGATAAGCTCGGTATCGCGGTGGACGATATCGACATCGTGCATGGCGATACCGGTCGCGTTCCGTTCGGCATGGGCACTTATGGTTCGCGCTCGCTGGCGGTGGGCGGCTCGGCCATTGTCAAGGCCACCGACAAGATCATCGCCAAGGGCAAGAAAATCGCCGCGCACCTGCTGGAGGCGGCCGATACTGATATCGAGTTCACCAACGGCGCTTTCACCGTTGCCGGCACCGACCGCAAGAAAACTTTCGCCGAGGTGGCACTCACCGCATATGTGCCGCACAACTACCCGCTCGACAAACTGGAGCCGGGACTAAACGAGAACGCGTTCTACGATCCGACCAACTTCACCTACCCGGCCGGTACCTATATCACCGAAGTCGAAATCGACGCAGATACCGGCGAAGTGAAGATCGACAAGTTCACCGCAGTCGATGACTTCGGCAACATCATCAACCCGATGATCGTCGAGGGACAGGTGCACGGCGGCATCACCCAGGGCATCGGCCAGGCGCTGCTGGAAAATGCGATCTACGACAAGGAAAGCGGCCAGCTGCTGTCGGCCACCTATATGGACTACGCCATGCCGCGCGCCGACAACCTGCCGAACTATGTGCTGGACACCACCTGCACGCCCTGCACCCACAATCCGCTGGGTGTGAAAGGCTGCGGCGAGGCCGGCGCCATCGGTGCGCCTGCGGCGGTGATGAACGCGGTGGTGGATGCACTCGCCGCTGTGGGAGTGAAGGACATGCAGATGCCGGCCAGCCCGCACCGCGTGTGGCAGGCGATGCAGATGGCGAAAATGCCGGCGGCGGCGGAATAAGGAGACGACCATGTATAACTTCAACTATCACAAGGCCGCTTCCGCACAATCCGCTGCATCATTGATCGGTGGCAAAGCCGATGCCAAATACCTGGCCGGCGGCCAGAGCCTCATCGCCACCATGAAGCTCCGATTGGCGCAGCCGTCCGATTTGATCGATCTTGCCGGCGCCGCGGAACTGAAGGGCATCAAAGTCGACGGCGACAAGATCGTCATCGGTGCCATGACCACGCATGCCGATGTTGCCGTGGACGCGACCGTGAAAGCAAAATTTCCCGCGCTGGCGGTGCTAGCCGAAGGCATCGGTGACCGGCAAGTGCGCAATCGCGGCACCATCGGTGGTTCGCTGGCCAACAACGATCCCGCTGCCTGCTGGCCGGCGGCGGTGCTGGGCGCCGGTGCCACGGTGGTCACCAATAAGCGCAGTATTGCCGCCGATGATTTTTTCAAAGGACTTTACGAAACTGCACTGGAACCCGGCGAGCTCATCACCGCAGTGCAGTTTCCGATCGCGAAGAAAGCGGCCTATGTGAAGTTCAAGCAGCCGGCTTCGCGCTTTGCCATCGTCGGCGTGTTTGTGGCACAAACGACAACCGGTGCGCGCGTTGCCGTCACCGGAGCATCGCTGTCAGGTGTGATGCGGGTGAAGGCGATGGAAGATGCGCTGGCGAAAAGCTGGTCGGCGGATGCCGTGAAGGGCGTCAAGCTGGATGCCGGCGACATGAATGGCGACCTTCATGCCAGCCCGGAATATCGTGCGCATCTGGTGAGCGTGATGGCGGCGCGCGCGGTGGCGGCGAGTTAGCGAGCTGGTCATATAACTACCGTCATTCCCGTGTAGACGGGAATCCAATTTTGATCGAACTTGGATTCCCGCCTGCGCGGGAATGACTTTTTTGTGGGTGTCGTTTCTTTTCTGGATAACGTCATTTGAATAGCGACATGAACACCATCGACAGCGTTACCACCGGCCTCGAAAGGGCCGGCTACATCGCCGACCGCCAACTCGCCACCGTCATCTTCCTCGCGCTGAAAATGGGCCGGCCGCTGTTTCTCGAGGGCGAGGCGGGTGTCGGCAAGACCGAAGTCGCCAAGGTGCTGGCAGCGATGCTCGACCGCCCGCTGATCCGTCTGCAGTGCTACGAAGGACTTGATCTCAACAGCGCGGCCTATGAATGGAATGCGGCCAAACAGATGATGGCCATCCGTCTGGCCGAAGCGCGCGGCGATGCAACGAGCGTCGAGCGCAACATTTACAGTCGCGACTACCTGACCGCGCGGCCACTCCTGCAGGCACTGGAGCTTGCGCAAGCCGGCACGCCGCCGGTGCTGTTGATCGACGAACTTGACCGCGCCGATGAGCCGTTTGAAGCCTTTCTGCTTGAAGTGCTGTCGGACTTTCAGCTAACCATTCCCGAGCTGGGCACGGTGGCCGCGTCCGCCAATGCACGACCGGTGGTGGTGGTGACGTCCAACCGCACGCGCGAAATCCACGATGCGCTGAAGCGCCGCTGCCTGTACCACTGGGTCGACTATCCCGATATTGAGCGCGAATGGAAGATAGTCACCACGCGTGCGCCGGAAATTCCCGAAGCGCTATCGCGAGAAGTGGTGGCGTTCGTTCAGCGACTGCGACGCATGGACCTGTTCAAGGCCCCTGGGATTGCCGAGACGCTTGACTGGTCGCGCGCATTGACCGCGTTGGATGCGATGACGCTGGATCCGGCAACGGTGGATGCCACACTGGGTGCGCTGCTGAAGTATCAGGAAGATATTCAGAAGGTGCGGGCGGGCAATAACTGAGTTTCGTTGACGGCGACTTAAACGACGACGTCATTCCGAGCAACGCGAGAATGGCAAGGCTAGTTACATAAAGCTCCTTCCCCCGGGCAGGGGGACGGTTGGGATGGGGGTCGAATGCACCGCATCAAGGAATCGCAGGGTGAGAACGCCCGCGACCTCCGGGCCGCAATGACAGACGCCGAACGCAAGCTCTGGCAAGCCATCCGCCAAAGCCAACTCGGTGTGCGCTTCAGGCGTCAACACCCTATTGACCGCTTTATCGCCGACTTTGCGTGTCTTGATGTAAAACTTGTTGTTGAAGTTGATGGGGGACAGCATGCTGATGAGGCAATAGGTGATGCTGAACGGACCATGGTTATTGAGTCGTATGGATTTCGTGTCGTTCGATTTTGGAACAATGAGGTACTGCAAAACTTGGATGGCGTGTTGCAGGTAATTGCACGGGAGTTAGCGCCGCACCCCCATCCCGGCCTTCCCCCTCAAAAGGGGAAGGGGAAAAACGTGTAGTGCCAGTTGACACATTTAGCCAACAATATCGTTCACTTCGCCCGCATCCTGCGCGCGTCCGGTCTCTCCATCGGGCCGGACCGTGTGCAAGATGCGTTGTACGCCCTCACGCTATCCGGTCTGGATCATCGCGATGATGTGAAGGCCGCGCTTGCCGCCGTTCTGACGAAATCGATCGCCGACCGACCGATCTTCGACGAAGCTTTCCGTATTTTCTGGCGCGATCCGGATCTGGAGTCGAAAGTACGCGCCATGTTGCTACCGCAAGTCGAAAGTCGCGCAGGGCAACAAAAAGCGCCTATGGCCAATCGCCGTCTCGCAGCGGCGTTTTTCCCGCATGCCGCCGCGAAGCCGGTCGCCCCGATGGGTACGCAGGAAATTCAGTTTGATGCGGCGCTCACGTTTTCGCCGGAAGAACGTTTGCGCCGCGCGGACTTCGACACCATGACCACCGAGGAGTGGGCGGAGGCAAGGAAACTGGTCGCCCGCCTGCGCCTGCCGATGGCAGAAATCGCCACACGCCGCTTTGTTAGCGGTACGCGTGGCACGCATCTCGATTTCGCGGCCAGTCTGCGCCAGTCGTTACGCAATGGCGGCGATGTGTGGCCGCTGATTCGCAGGCAACCCCGAACACGAGTGCCGCCGCTGGTGGTGCTGGCCGACGTCTCAGGCTCGATGGAGCGCTACACACGAATGCTGTTGTACTTTTTGCATGCAATCAGCAACGCGGGAAGCCGCGCCTCCCGCGTCGAAACCTTTCTATTCGGCACCCGGCTTACCCGCATTACGCGCGAGCTTCACCATCGCGATATCGATCAGGCGGTGGCAAAGGTCGAGGACCGGGTCAGCGACTGGGGCGGCGGCACGCGCATTGGCCCCTGCCTCAAGTCATTCAATTACGAATGGTCGCGCCGCGTGCTTGCGCAGCGCGCGACCGTGCTGTTGATCACTGACGGCCTGGATCGCGACGATGGGGGCGTGCTGGCCGCCGAGATGGCCCGACTAAAACGCGCCACGCCGCAACTGATCTGGCTGAATCCGTTGCTGAGATACGAAGGATTTGAAGCCAAACCCGCTGGCGTGCGCGCCATGCTGCCGTATGTCGATCGCTTTCTCCCGGTGCACAATATTGCCAGCCTGACGGAACTGGGCAGGGTGCTCGCATCCAACCAAAGAGGAACCCAACATGGAACTGACCGACAGCTATACGCTTCCCGTTGATCGCCAGACTGTCTGGAACGCACTTAACGATCCGGCCGTACTGAAAGACTGTATTGCCGGTTGCGAGTCGTTCGAGCGCACCGGCGACAACGCTTTTGCCTGCGCGGTCACGGCCAGCGTCGGCCCGGTCAAAGCGCGCTTCACCAGCAAGGTCACGCTATCGGAGATTGATGCACCCAATGGCTATACGCTTGCCTTCGACGGTCAGGGTGGCGTGGCGGGCTTCGGCAAAGGGACCGCACGCGTCGATCTGGTCGATGAGGGCGGCGGCACCCGGCTGACATACAAGGCCAACGCGCAGGTGGGCGGCAAACTCGCACAAGTCGGTTCCCGCCTGATCGATGCGGCGGCGAAAAAGATGGCAGGTGATTTCTTCAGCAAGTTCTCGGACAAGTTGGGTGGCAGCAAGGCGCCTGCACCGGCTGCCGATGCGCATGATGCGCACAGCGCGAGTGCCGGGCTGGGCCAGCCTGACACGCACTTCCCGCTGTGGCTCAAAGTCATCGGCACGGTTGGCGTGGTCGCAATCCTCTACATCTTCACGCACCACTGATGCACACCATCGTCTATGCGCATGGTTTCAAAAGCTCTTCGAAGTCGCGCAAGGCCACGCAGCTCTCCGCACACCTGAAGTTGCATCATCCGGACATCCGCTATCTCGCACCCGATCTGAGCTTTCGTCCCACGCAGGCAATCTCGCAATTGCAATGGCACTGTCTCGGCAAGCCGCCTGAAAAGCTGACCGTAGTGGGCTCGTCGCTGGGCGGGTTCTACGCTGTGGTGCTGGCCGAGAAGCTCGGCTGCCGCGCGGTACTGCTGAACCCATCGATCCGCCCCTTCGAAACGCTGTCGAAATATCTTGGCGAGCAGACCAATATCTACACCGGCGAAAAATTTACTTTCGACGAATCGCACATCGCCGAACTACGCGCGCTTTTTGTTCCAACCCTCATGCGGATGGAAAGATATCTACTGATGGTGGAAATGGGCGATGAGCTGCTTGATCACACCCGGACGATTGCCTATTGCCAAGGCGCGAAACAAATCGTGATCGAGGGCGGCGATCATGAACTGAAATCGTTTCCGCGACATCTTGCGGAGGTGGTAGCATTCGCGACTGCGGGCTGAAACTCAAGCACTGGCGCGGCTTCCGGACCGAAAATGCCCTGAATACCTTGCCAATGCTGGAGTTTGATCGGCAGCATCAATGCTTGGTAAAGCGTTTGATTGCTACGTCGGCAAAAACATCTCCAGCAAATCATTCAGGAAAAGCCGCCCTTTGTCGGTCGGCTTTACCGCGATGTGGTCGCGGGCAATCAGCCCTTTCGCTTCGGCCGCATCCAGCGTGGACGATATCGCCGTTACCGGCAGGCCGGTACGCTCGACAAACATCGCCAGCGTGAAACCTTCCGTCAGGCGCAACGCGTTGAGCATGAATTCGAACGGCAACTCAGCGGCGGAAATGGTTTTGCCCTCCTGAATCGCGTCGCCCAGCACCGCGCGCTCCATGAATGCCTGCGGTTGCTTGTAACGCGCTTCGCGGGTGATGCGGTCGGGGAAGGAAATCTTGCCGTGTGCGCCGGCGCCAATGCCGATGTAGTCGCCGAAACGCCAGTAATTCATGTTGTGACGGCTGCGACTGTCCGACTCGCGCGTGGGTTTGGCGTAGGCCGAGGTTTCATAGTTGACGTACCCGGCCGCCGCAAGTTTCTGGCGCACCATGTCCAGCATGTCGGCAGCGAGGTCATCATCCGGCAGCGGTGGCGGGAAGGCATGGAACAGCGTATTGGGTTCCAGCGTGAGGTGGTAGATCGACAAGTGATGCGTATTGAACGACAAAGCCGTCTCGATATCGCGCTCGCATTCGGCCAGGGTTTGATTCGGTAGCGCAAACATCAGGTCCAAATTGATGTTGTCGAAGTTTTCCTGCGCAATCTGGATTGCGCGGCGCGCTTCGTCGCTGTTGTGGATGCGGCCGAGTGCCTTCAGGTGATTCTCGTTGAAACTCTGGATGCCGATCGACAGCCGGTTTACGCCCGCTGCACGGAAGCCGCGAAATTTCTCCGCCTCGAAAGTGCCGGGATTGGCTTCGAGTGTGATTTCGGCGTCGCTGTCCAGCGAAAGCCGGGCGCGTACCGCGGCAAGAATCCCGTCGATGGCTTCGGCCGAGAACAGACTGGGTGTGCCGCCGCCGAAGAACACCGAATACACGCGCCGGCCCCAGATTTTTGGCAGGGTATAGTCGAGATCCGAAATCAGCGCATCGATGTACTGGCGTTCCGGTATCGCTCCTTTTCCTTCGTGCGAGTTGAAATCGCAATAGGGGCACTTTCGTACGCACCAAGGAATGTGGATGTAGAGCGAAAGCGGCGGCAATGCGGTCAGCGCGATGCGTCCCGGCATCACGCCAAGTGCCGCCTGCGATGAAGCAGGCATCAGGCGCGGCCCCGCAGTTTTTCGGCCAGGATCTGCATCGCTTTGCCGCGATGGCTGATGCGGTTCTTGGTTTCCTTGGCGAGCTCCGCCGCTGTGCAGCCATATTCGCTCAAATAGAAATACGGGTCGTAGCCAAAGCCACCGTCACCGCGAGGGTCGGTAACGATGTCGCCATGCCATTCGCCTTCGGCGATCAGCGGGCGCGGATCGTCGGGCGTCATCACCAGCACCAGCACGCAGTAGTAAAACGCCCGGCGATCCGTATGTCGCGCCAGTTCTGCGATCAGCTTCTCGTTATTGCGCTGGTCTGACTTCGGCTCACCGGCGTAGCGAGCGGAATACACGCCGGGCGCTCCATTAAGCGCGACTGCGCAAATACCTGAGTCGTCAGCCAGCGCGGGCAGGCCGGTCACGGCCGAGGCGTGTCGTGCCTTGACCAGTGCGTTTTCGACGAATGTCGCATGCGGCTCCTCCGCCTCACCCACGCCCAGAGTGGATTGTGGAATGGCCTCGAAATCGAACGGCAACAGCAGCGCGCCGAATTCCCTCAGTTTGCCGCGGTTGTTGGAGGCAATGACGATTCTCTTCATTTCGGCATTATCCCGCGTTCGATTGCCCGATTCGCGTGCCGGCTGTATCGACGGGCGCGACTTGGGCGAATGTGGGGGTTGCGCTAAAATCACCATCTTTGCCGCACATCTCCCATCCGCTCTCAGGACTAGACCAAAATGACCATCAAAGTCGCCATCAACGGTTATGGCCGCATCGGCCGCAACATTCTCCGCGCCCACTACGAAGGCAACAAGAAGCACGATATCCAGATCGTCGCCATCAATGACCTGGGACCGGTAGAAACCAATGCCCACCTGACCCGCTACGACACAGCGCATGGCAAGTTTCCCGGTACGGTCGCGGTTGAGGGCGATCACATGGTGATCAACGGCGACAAGATTCGCGTGCTTGCGCAGCGCGATCCGGCGCAATTGCCCTGGGGCGAGCTGGGCGTGGATGTGGTGCTGGAATGCACCGGCTTTTTCACCACCAAGGAAAAAGCCTCGGCGCACCTGAAAGGCGGCGCCAAGAAAGTCGTGATTTCCGCTCCGGGTGGCAAGGATGTGGACGCTACCGTCGTGTTTGGTGTCAATCACAACGTCCTTAAATCCAGCGACACCGTTATTTCCAACGCGAGCTGCACCACCAACTGCCTGGCCCCGCTGGTCAAGCCGCTGCACGAAAAAATCGGCTTGCTGAACGGCTTGATGACCACGGTTCATGCCTACACCAATGACCAGGTGCTGACCGATGTGATGCACGAAGACCTTCGTCGTGCACGTTCGGCCACCATGTCGATGATCCCGACCAAGACGGGTGCCGCCGCTGCCGTGGGCCTGGTGTTGCCGGAGCTGAACGGCAAGCTGGATGGTTTTTCGATCCGCGTGCCGACCATCAACGTTTCCTTCGTCGATCTTTCGTTTGTCGCCGCGCGCGATACCACCGTCGACGAAGTTAACGCCATCATGAAAGCAGCATCGGCGGAGCCTGCCTGGAAAGGTGTGCTCGGTTACAACACGGCGCCGCTGGTGTCGGTCGATTTCAACCACGATTCGCACTCGTCGACCTTCGATGCAACGTTGACCAAAGTGTCCGGTCGCCTGGTGAAGGTGTGTTCCTGGTATGACAATGAGTGGGGCTTCAGCAATCGCATGCTGGACACCACCGTTGCGTTGGTGGCGGCAAAGTAAGGATCGGATCGCGTCATGGCGTGGGTCCTGCTCATCCTTGCCGGCGCATTTGAGATTGTCTGGGCCGTCGGCCTGAAATACACCGACGGCTTCACCAAGCCATTGGCGAGCACCGTTACCATTGCAGGTATGGTGATCAGCGTGTGGTTGCTTTCGCTGGCGCTGAAGACCATCCCGCTGGGTACCGGCTATGCCATCTGGACGGGAATTGGTGCAGTAGGGACCGCAGTTGCCGGGATGATCTTGTTTGGCGAATCGCGCGCGGTGATTCGGCTGGTTTGCATCGCGATGATTGTGGCCGGCATTGTCGGGCTGAAGATTTTTTCAGACGCAAGCGCCTCGTGATTTGTTGTTGCTTCGTTGTCCGTTAGGCTCGCGCGTTGGCTTCTGGTTATTGAAACCCTGTTTTTTGTCTGTGTTAAACCAAGCAGTAGATCATTGGAGTTGCACATGAAAACCCTTATCGGACTGTTGGCAATGATGGTGGTGCTATGCGCTTGCGGTGACAAGTCAGCTCCCAAAGCTGAGGTCAAAGTCGAGAGTGCGTCTGAGGCACTGAAAAACGACGATAAAGCCATTGCAGCGCGATTGGCCGAGCAGAAGGCTGGCCTGGAAGAAGCCAGCCAACGCGATCGCGAGGCCACCGAGCGCAGGCAATTTGCCGATGCGCTTGGCGCCATCGGCAAACAGTGGCGTGACGTCCTCGCCGAGGCAACGCGCACCGGTCGAGGCGAGATTGCCGGCCCGATCAAGAAGATGGAGGCGCTCAAGGCTTCACTTGATTCCGCAGCCGTCAACAATTGCACCACCAAGGCCCGAGCAACCTTGTCCTCGTCAATGTCGTCGACCATCGATGCCTTCAAGCAGTTTGGTACCGAGACCGGCGCGGGTACCAGTGATGCCGCTCAGCAGAAACTTGCAGAAGCGCTTGAGCAGCTGACAAAGTTCGATTCCGAACTGGGTAGCTGCGTCTAACCCTTGTCATAAACCGCCGCCACGGTATTCCTAGAAAATGAAATTCATCCGGCTCACCGATCTCGATCTGAAAAACAAACGCGTCTTCATCCGCGCCGACCTCAACGTGCCGCAGGATGACACTGGCGCCATCACTGATGACACGCGCATTCGCGCCTCGCTGCCGGCGATTCGCCTTGCGCTGGAAAAAGGCGCTGCCGTGATGGTGACGTCGCATCTTGGCCGTCCGACCGAGGGCGAGTTCAAACCGGAAGATTCATTGGCGCCGATCGCGAAGCGGATGAGCGAATTGCTGGGCCGCGATGTACCGTTGCGCAGCGACTGGGTGAATGGTGTCGATGTTCAGCCCGGCAGCGTGGTGCTGCTGGAGAACTGCCGCGTCAACAAGGGTGAAAAGAAAAACAGCGACGAGCTGGCGCAAAAGATGGCTGCGCTGTGCGACATCTACGCCAACGACGCGTTTGGCACGGCACACCGCGCCGAGGCTACGACGCACGGCATCGCGAAGTTCGCCAAGGTTGCCTGCGCCGGGCCGCTACTGGCTGCGGAACTCGACGCGCTGGGTGCAGCACTGAAGACGCCGAAGCGGCCGATGGTCGCCATCGTCGCGGGGTCCAAAGTGTCCACCAAGCTGACCATCCTCAAATCGCTGGCGGGGAAAGTCGATCAACTGGTGGTGGGCGGTGGTATCGCCAATACCTTTCTGCTGGCGAAAGGCCTGCCCATCGGCAAATCGCTGGCCGAGCCTGACCTGGTCAATGAGGCAAAAGCCATCATCGACATGATGGCCGCGCGCGGTGCGGCGGTGCCGATTCCCACCGACGTGGTCTGCGGCAAGGAATTCTCCGCGACCACGCCCGCCACGACCAAGCGCGCGGGGGACGTATCCGCCGACGACATGATTTTCGATATCGGCCCAGAAACGTCGGCGGTACTGGCCGACATCATGAAGAACGCGGGCACTATCGTCTGGAATGGACCGGTGGGCGTGTTCGAATTCCCGCAGTTTGGTAACGGCACCGAAACGCTGGCGCGCGCGATTGCCGGTTCCAGCGCATTCTCCATTGCCGGCGGCGGCGATACGCTTGCGTCAATTGCCAAGTACGGTATTTCGGATAAGGTGTCCTATATCTCTACCGGCGGCGGGGCTTTCCTTGAGTTTCTTGAAGGAAAGACACTGCCTGCAGTGGAAATCCTCGAGCAACGCGCCGCAAGCTGATCGCTGCCGCGTCAGCAAACAAAAACAACGGAAACTGCCATGACACGTGCCACAAAAATTGTCGCCACACTGGGTCCCGCCACTTCATCGCCAGAAGTGCTTGATCGCCTGATCGCTGCTGGGGTCAATGTCGTGCGGATGAATTTCTCGCACGGTACCGCCGAGGATCATCAAAACCGCGCCAAGCTGGTCCGCGAACTGGGTGCGAAGCATGGCAAACAGATCGGCATCCTGGCCGACTTGCAGGGGCCGAAGATTCGCGTCGGCAAGTTCGCCGAGAGCAAAATTACGCTCAAGTCCGGCGACAAATTCATCCTCGACGCGGATTGCGAACTGGGCAATCAGGAGCGGGTCGGCATTGATTACAAGGAATTGCCGCGCGATGTGAAGCCCGGCGATATGTTGCTCCTGAACGACGGCCTGCTGGTGTTTGAAGTCGCCAACGTGAAAAAGAACGAAATTCACTGCCTTGTGAAGCAGGGCGGTGTGCTGTCGAACAACAAGGGCATCAATCGCAAAGGCGGCGGCCTCACTGCGCCACCGTTGACCGCCAAGGACATGGACGACATCAAGACCGCATCGGCGTTGAAAGCCGATTTCCTGGCGGTGTCGTTCCCGAAAAGCGGCGCCGATATGTACATGGCGCGCGAGTTGATGCGTGCCGCCGGCGGCAATGCAATGCTGATCGCCAAGATTGAGCGCACCGAGGCGGTCACGACCGAAGCGCTGCAGGACATCATGAAAGCCTGCGACGGCATCATGGTCGCTCGCGGCGATCTGGCGGTGGAAGTGGGTGACGCTGCAGTGCCCGCACTGCAGAAACGCATGATCCGGCTTGCGCGCGAAATGAACAAACTCACCATCACCGCAACGCAGATGATGGAGTCGATGGTCACCTCGCCCATTCCTACGCGCGCCGAAGTGTCCGACGTCGCGAATGCGGTTCTCGATGGTACCGATGCGGTGATGCTGTCGGCCGAGTCTGCATCAGGCCAATATCCGGTCGAGACGGTTGAAGCAATGGCGCGCATTTGCGTTGAAGCGGAGAAGAGCGCGGAAGTAAAACTGGATCGCGAATTCCTCGACCGCATCTTTACCCGCGTCGATCAGTCGATTGCGATGGCGGCGCTGTTTACCGCGCATCACCTGAAAGTGAAGTGCATCGCATCACTGACGCAATCCGGATCGACCGCGTTGTGGATGTCGCGCCTCAATTCGGGCGTGCCAATTTATGCGTTGACGCCGGAAGCCGGCACGCTGACCAAGACGTCCCTTATGCGCGATGTACGACCGTTTACCTTGGCTTACGAGGGTCATGATCGCGAAAAGCTGTTGGCTGCTGCCGAACAGGTGCTGCTGGAAAATGGAGTGGCGCAGGTAGGCGATCTGGTGGTCATCACAATGGGTGAGCCTATCGGCCAATCCGGCGGTACCAACACGATGAAGATCGTGAAGCTGGGCGAGCATCGCCGGGCGTGACGATCTGGGGGAGACTTACTTGCGCAGCAAGTTAGGCGACACCAAGATCGTAACGCGAGCATCGCCGGGCTTGAGGTTCAACATCGTCGCCATACCAAACGCCTGAGCGCGGGGCTCGCCAGTTCATCCGGCGAAAGCGTTCCTTGCCGTACCGATTCGCAAATGCGCGGCGCGATGGTGAGAGAGTCGATTGCCGTGTTCGCGACTCGGAACATTGCCGGCAGGCAGAACATGAGCAAGCAAAACCCAAGCGCTGGAGCGGATTTCCAGCCATTTATGGCCTGAAAGCCGCTCCAGCGCTTGGGTTTGTCACTGATATAGGGGCTCGCGGCGAGGCTCAAATCAACCTCGCGAACAGCATGAGTGGCCATGGCCAAATTGCCAGCAGTACCGCCAGCAACCAGTCCATCAACGTAAGCTCACCGGGGGCAGGACCGAATTTTTCGCTCCCCTGTCGCGCCCGCATGAACAACAGCACGCCAGCCGCCAGCAGTACGGCTGGGCCGAAGGCGGTACAAACAATGAACAACGCAATCGTCTGCCAGCCTGACCAGCCCAGGTCGTGTCCCCGCTTGACGGCAAATCGAATGGAAAACAATAAACAGACGAGCGCAGCAATCAGCGCTAGTACAAAACGATTGCCGAGTCCGGTGCGAAAGGTGGCATTGAATGCGACCAGCAACAACGCCAGCGTATTCAGTGTTGCCGGCAGGCCAAGCAGGGCATATTGCGCGCGGCTATGGCGACTCACGTCCAGCCCCGGGTTGTAGGATCAGAGTGGCCGATGGGTAAACCAGGCGAAGAACGCGGTTCCATCCGCTCTGCGATCGAGGAACCAGCCTTCGCCCGAGCGCGAATCGCCGCCCCACCAGTGGCCGTTGACCCAGCTGCGATCGGCGTTGGCAAAACCCTGTTGCTGGCAACGCTCGGTCGATTCGTTGCTGAACAGGCGTTCGACATCGTAGCTGCCGCTGCCGAATCCGCCGCTGCTGTTGCCGGTAGAGTCCCAGGAAAACTTTGCCCGCGTGCACGAGGTCAGTTCTATGCGCAGCGTGCCCCAGCGCTTGGCGGTGATTTCGCTGAACTTCAACGTTGGACCGAACGATGTTCCGGTGCCGGTATAGGCGTTGGGCATCTCCAGCACGTCGCCGGCGAATTTTCCATCGCCCACCAGCCAGAACTGGGTGCCGATCATGCTCGCATCAGGTGTGGGTGTCGCAGACGCGGCGGGTCGATGCGTAAACCAGGCAAAGAAGGTGGTGTTATCGCTGCGCCGGTCGAGAAACAGGCCCTCGCCGGAGCGCGAATCGCCGCCCCACCAGTGGCCGCTTACCCAGCTTTTGTCCGCATGCTCGAAGCCGCGCTGTGTACAACGCTCATCGGCCTCGTTGGCGAACAGGCGCTGGATTTCGTAGCTACCGGAGCCGAATCGACCTGAGTCCGCGCCGGTGGAATCCCAGGAAAACCGCGCGCGGGTGCAAGAAAGCAATTCGACACGTACCGTGCCCCAGCGTTTGGCGGTGATTTCGCTGAACTTGAGCGTTGGACCGAAAGATGTTCCTGTGCCGGTGTAAGCCACCGGGATGTCAAGCACATTGCCGTTGAACTTCGCATCGCCCACCACCCAGTACTGCGTACCAACCTGCGAGGCATCGACCACATTGGCAGCCGCTACCGGCACAACCGCGATGAAAGTGGCGCCGGACAGCCCGCCACTGCCGGGCGCAACCAGTGTGCCTAGCGTGGCGCCCGTATCGGGATCAATGCGATCAACGCCCCCGTTGTTCACCACCAGCATTTTTCCGTCCGGCGCGTAAGCCATCATGGTGGCGCCGACCAGGCCTCGCCGCAGTTCGCTCAAGT
Organism: Betaproteobacteria bacterium; assembly: GCA_016790625.1. Classification (GTDB taxonomy): domain Bacteria; phylum Pseudomonadota; class Gammaproteobacteria; order Burkholderiales; family Usitatibacteraceae; genus UKL13-2. The sequence goes on from JAEUNB010000252.1 coordinate 14,476, forward strand.
TACCGTCGGCGATGCGGTACCGCATGATCTGTCCCGATCCTTCGGTGGAGAGGAAAAAGTGCGTGCGATCCTTGTTCAGCAGCAATCCGCGTGGCCGGAAAATGCCGCTGGCTCGCGAAGCAATGGCCACACTGGTCTGATTGGTGCGCGGATCGAACTTGATCATGCTGTGCGAGTTGTAGCCCGGCACATAGAAATTGCCATCCGGGCCGAACATGCTGCCGATTTCCGGTCCGGCAATGCCGGACGCACCGGACGCAAAGGCCGCGCCGAGCAAATTGCCGTTGCGATCGAATTTCTTGACATCATTGCTTTCGTAACCAGCCACATAAGCAGTGCCGTCGCTGGCGAAATCGATGCTCAACGGCGCCATCGATGCCGGTGGGCTGGCATACAAGCCGACATATGCCATCGTGTCTCCACGGTATTTGTGAATCTTTGCCTGCATTTCCGAGACGACATAAACCAGCCCGTCCGGACCGATGCGGATGGCCTGGGCACCTTCGAGACGGGTACGCGAATCGAGATCGCGCAGATACTGGCCGGTGCAGGCGTCGTACACATGGACCGTGCTGAAATAACCGCTGACAAACAGGCGGTGGGTGCATGGCGTCTGGGCCAATGCCGGTAAACCAACAAACAACAAGGCAACAATTGAAAGGACTTGGCGAAGCATGGAGTTCTCCGGAAAGGACGTGCCGGTCACTTTGCTGTCGCAGGTCGCAAAAAACCCGCCCGAATCACTCCGTTTTTTCTCCCATTTTTATCGCCGGATGCCGCAAACCCGCTTGCGCCGTAGAATGCGCGCATGAAGTCCCCTCCTTTTGCGCCCAGCGAAAACGATTCGCTTGCCGACGACACCACATTGCGCATCGGGGGTTTTGTAGTCCGCGCCGACTCCAACGAACTGGAAGGACCAGCCGGTGTAGTACGTTTGCGCCCACTCCTGATGCAGGTGTTGCTGCGGCTGGCTATGGAGCCCGGGGGCGCAGTAACCCGCGAGCAACTAATCAACGATGTCTGGTCGAGAAAAATCGTAAATGATGAGGTGCTTTCGCGTGCGATTGCGGAGTTGCGCACAGCTTTGGGCGACGACTCGCGCGAGCCGCGCTACATCGAAACGCTGCCCAAAGTCGGTTATCGGTTAGTTGCCGCAGTGTCACGCGAATCTGTGTCGGCTGTGCCGCCGCATGAGCCTGCTGGCGCGCGAAGTGCACAAACTCGGGATATCAGTCCTCCCCGGCCAGATGTGACTCGCACCGCACCGAGCGGCAAATGGATCGCGCTGACATTGGTCGGCGTGATCGCAGCGGTTTTGATTGGCGTCGCGCTGACATATGATCGCAAATCGATCCCGGCACCCTCTGACTGGACTGCGCGCATCAATGCTGCCGCGCCATTTGCATCCGATCCCGCGCTGGAGCTAGGGCCGCGCTTTTCTCCGGATGGTCGCCAGGTAATTTATGTGCGTCGTGCCGCCACCGCACGCCAAAGCGAAATCGTGATTCAGGATATTGTGTCGGGTGCCCGGACAGTTGCTCTCGCCACGGCGGAAGCGATGTCTTCGCCGGTGTTCTTTGCTGATGCAGCACGCATTGCGTTTTGGAAACAGACGAGCGATGGCTGCGAAATCGTCGAGTACCACCTGACCGAGAAAACCGCAAAGCGATTGCTTGATTGCGTACTTCGTCCGCAGCCGCGGTTTGATTTGTCCCCAGATGGCAAGCGCTTGGTATTCGCGGCGCGGCCCCGCGCCGACTATCCGTCGCGACTGATGATGCTTGATGTCGCGGGCGGTGAACCCGTCACGGTGACCGAGCCACAGCCGGGCGACGGTGCCGATTCGATTCCGCGCTTCAGTCCCGACGGCAGTCGCATCGCATTCTTTCGCGGCTCGGAATCGCACGATCGAATCTGGATCGCCTCGGCGACGGCTCCATTTGCCGCCAAACCGGCGACCAGCATTGAGGGCCTTTCCTACGGCCTCGCCTGGACTGGCCCCGACGGTCCACTGCTGGTGGCCGCCGACTGGCACGGATTTCGTGCGCTGAACGAACTTAATCTCCAGACCGGCGAATCGAAATTGCTCGGTGCGCGCGGCGCGCGCTATCCCGATCTGGCTCGCGATGGTCAGCTGGTATTCGAGAACGCCAGTTACCGTGCCGATCTAAGATTGACCGATGCGGATGCGCCGGGCAAGCGCGAACAGCTGCTATGGCCCTCGACACGCTATACCAATCAGGCAGAGTTCTCGCCCGACGGCAAGCGGGTAGTGTTCGCGTCCAATCGCGACGGTTCGGAGGGCATTTTTGTCGGCGAGCTTAATGGCGATGTCGCAGGTGCTGCGCGGCGCATGCCGTTGCCGGAAGGTTTCCGCTATATACGCCCGCACTGGTCGCCGGACGGCAGCACCATTTTTGCCGTACGCATTGCCCTTTCCGCCAGCCGGCCGTCGCAGCAGCAGGCGATCCGCATTGATGCGGCTTCCGGCAAACACGAGGTCATGACATCGCTGGGCAATGCGATCAATGCGGTTTTTCCGTTGAGCAACGGCGACCTGCTGATCGGCGAGATAAGCGAGTACGCGATGAGATTGATCCGGTATGACTCGTCCGGCCGGCAGGGAACCCGGCTCGCGCTGCCGCTGGTTGCCGAGTTCACGGTTCGCGGCAATACATTGGTCTATACGCTGCCACAGCTGACCGGCGCGACTCGATGCGAGCTCGACACGCTGCGTTGTTCGCCGATTCCGGTGGCATTGAACGACAGCAATCGTTTCGACTGGGCGCTGGGCCGCGATGCAATCTGGTATCGCGGCGTGAATACTGACGGAAAACGAGCGCTGGCCAGATACGATTTGACGACAGGCAAGCTGGAGAACTTTGACTATGCGCCCACCGGCGCCGGCTCCAGCATTGCCGCCAGCGCGGACGGCAAGCGGCTCATCGTCATGCGCGAAGAGCCGCCGGTGATCGACTTGATGCTGGTGAGAAAACCACTTCCATAGGTTCAGATTTCGTCGGTCGGCTCAAGCAGAGTGGACGCTGCGGTATCGGGCACAACGCAGCCGCTGTCCTTGTTCATGCCGAATGCTTCACGCGCATGCCCCTTCACTTCCTTGATTGCGCGTTGCTTGATTGAGCCGACCGGGTCGACTGCATACCCTACCCACTTGGGGATCTTGACCACATGGTCGTTGACCAGCTTGATGGCCAACCCTTGCGGCGAGCGTACGTAACCGACGATTTCCTTGATCGGCTTGATCTGATCGTTCAGCGCTTCCACGTCGCGCACCAGCTTGATGTCGCACGCCTTGAACGCCGGCGCCACCTCTTCCGCGACGGGTGTGCATAGCGGAAAGCAATCGCCTCCTTCGTCCTCTGCGCCTGCGTGGGCGCTCAGCGACAGGGTTGAAACCATCAGGGCGGTGATTGAGGTGGCGATCAGATTGCGGTTCATACGGTTCTCCTTGGGGTTAGGTACGGCTCGTTAAGGTGACCGGATTGTTGCAGCCAGCGCATTGCAATGCAATACCAAATAGATATAGTATTGTCATTCAATACCACGCAAAGGTTTGGACCGATACCATGGCCTCAAAAGCACGTACCAGCACCCTGATTGCCGCCCTCAAGGCCGCCTTGAAATCACGCAATTTCACCTATCGCGAACTGGCGCGGCGCCTGCAATTGTCCGAAGCCAGCGTGAAGCGGCTGTTTGCCGAGGAGACCTTTACGTTGAAGCGCGTAGAAGAAATTTGCAACGTGCTGGAAATCGATTTTTTCGAGCTGGCACGGATGGCGCGTGGCACCAGCGCCGACACCGATGAGATGACCATCAAGCAGGAGGAAGCGCTGGCAAAAGACCCACGCCTGCTGGGCATGTTCTATCTGGTATTCAACGACTGGACCGTGGACGCCATTCTCGACACCTACCAAATAAATCGTGCCGACTGCACCAAGCTGCTGCTGCAACTGGACAAGCTGAGGTTGATTGAGCTGGGGGTGAACGATACGCTGCGGCTGATGGTGCCGAAGACGGTGAGGTTGCGGCGCTATGGCCCCATCCAGCAGGTGCATGGCAAGGCGGTGGTCAACGATTTTTTGCAAGCCGACTTTGCCAGCGTCGGTGGATACTTCCGCTTCGAGTTCCGTGAGCTGTCACGCGCATCGGTCTCTCACCTGGAGCGCAAGCTGGAACGCTTGACGCAGGAGTTCCACGAGCTGGCGGAACTGGACAGTTATCTACCGCCCGACCAGCGGCAGACCACCGGCATGGCGCTGGGGGTACGGCCGTGGGTGATTTCCCTTATCACCGGACTGAAGAAAAAGGCGGCCTGAGGAGCGGGGACGGCAACCTCAAACGGTTGCAAGCACGTAAAATATTGGCTACCCCCAATAAGCGCGTTCCCGCGCGCCCATTAAAAATCAGGAGAACTTCATGCCACTCGTATCCATGCGCCAGTTGCTCGACCACGCCGCCGAAAACAACTACGGTATCCCGGCTTTCAACGTGAACAACCTAGAGCAGGTGCAGGCGATCATGGAAGCGGCATCGGAAACCGACAGCCCGGTGATCATGCAGGCCTCGGCCGGCGCGCGCAAATACGCCGGCGAAACATTTCTGAAATACCTGATCGAGGCTGCAGTCGACACCTATCCCGGGGTGCCGGTCGCCATGCATCAGGATCACGGTCAGAGCCCCGCCGTGTGCCAGCAAGCCATGCGCCTGGGTTTTTCCAGCGTGATGATGGATGGTTCGCTGCAGTCGGACGGCAAGACCATCGCCACCTACGATTACAACGTCGATGTCACCCGCCGCGTGGTGGAGATGGCGCACGTCATTGGCGTGTCGGTGGAGGGCGAGCTGGGTTGCCTGGGTTCGCTGGAAACGATGAAGGGCGATAAGGAAGACGGCCATGGTACCGACGCGACCATGACGCGCGAACAATTGCTGACTGATCCCAATGAAGCCGCCGACTTCGTCAAGAAAACCGGCGTCGATGCGCTGGCGATCGCCATCGGTACCTCGCACGGTGCCTACAAGTTCACCCGCAAGCCGACCGGCGACATTCTCGCCATCGATCGCATCAAGGAAATCCACGCACGCATTCCCAACACGCACCTCGTGATGCACGGCTCCTCCAGCGTGCCGCAAGATCTGCTCGAGGTGATCCGCGCCAATGGCGGCGAGATGAAGGAAACCTACGGCGTGCCGGTGTCGGAAATCCAGGAGGGCATCAAGCACGGCGTACGCAAAGTCAACATCGACACCGATATCCGCCTCGCCATGACCGCGGCCATCCGCAAGTTCATGAACGAAAACAAATCGCACTTCGACCCGCGCGATTACCTGAAGCCCGCGCGCGCCGCCGCCAAGGAAATCTGCAAGCAGCGTTACCAGGAATTCAACTGCGCCGGACAGGGCAGCAAGATCAAGCCGGTCAACCTGTCGAAGATGGCCGAAAAATACGCCAAGGGTGAATTGAAGCAGGTCGTCAATTGACGCAGACGGCGGCAGTGCCTGCGTACTGCCGCAATTGCAGCCTGTTTTTGGGCGTGCACCCCGGCAATTTCTGTCCTCACTGCGGGCAGGATACGGCGCCGCATCCGCCGTCGGCGTGGGAATTTCTGCACGAGTTCGTCGGCCATTACGTTGCCCTTGAGGGCAGGCTGGCGCGCACGCTGGCCCTGCTGATTTTCCGTCCCGGCGAACTGACGCGCCGCTACCTGGCCGGCAAAAAGAACAGCTACGTATTGCCGCTGCGGCTTTATCTCACGACCAGCATCGTCTTTTTTCTGATCGTAAAAATATTCGGCCTGGGCAATATGAACACGACCCAGACCGGCGCCGAGGCCGATGGCGCAAACAATATCGTCGCCATCTCGGATCAACCTTTGCATCCGAAGAGAGGTATGCAGATCGGCAAGTCAGGGCCGCCGGTTGTCGTCGGCGGAGTCGATCAGAAGCAGCTGCAGAAACCGTTCCTCAACATCATCGAGTGCGAGACCAGCTCGGTGCAATGCAACAAGGTCAAGGCTTACTTGAAGGACAAGTATCACGACAAAACCGCCAGCGAAGTCGGCCGTCAGGTGCTTGAGCGCACCTTTTCGCTGGCGCCATACGCGATGTTTTTCTTCCTGCCGGTGTTCGCGCTGCTGACGAAAATTCTCTACTTCAACCGGCGCATGTACTACGGCGAGCACCTGGTCTACGCGTTTCATGTCCATTCCTTCGCGTTCCTGCTGCTGTTGGTCGCCGCCCTCATACCCAAGTCCATCAGCGATTTTCTCTATCTGGCAGGCATGCTGTACTTCTGGTTCGCCATGCGCAGGGTTTTCGGCGGTGGCTGGTTCTCGACCACCTGCCGCTATCTGTTCATCAGCATTTTCTATCCCATCCTGCTGTCGGTAGTCGTCCTGCTCACGCTGACCACAGCGGTTTTTGTTTGACCTCTTCTTATGTCGCACACATTGAATCCATCGCCGTTCTGCCGCAATTGCGGCGCCACGCTGCCGGACAAACATGCCCGCTTCTGCTCCAGTTGCGGCCAGACCACGCATCTGGAAATCCCCACTTTCGCTGAATTCATGCACGAACTTGTCGGGCACTATGTGGCGCTTGAAGGCAAGCTTGCGACGACCTTGCGCGCGCTGCTTTTCTCGCCGGGCAAGCTGACCCGCGACTACTTTGACGGGCGCCGCCAGCGCCATATCCCGCCGCTGCGACTGTATCTGACGTTTTCGCTGATCTTCTTTGTCGTTTTCAAATTGGCAGTCAATGTACCCGTCGCCGCACCACAAACACCGTCCGCCGCGCCGGCAACCGTCGCGGCAGAGGGTCGCCCTGCCGCCAACGCCGGGGCATCGCCGACTCGCGAATCGTTCAAGAAGGCGATAGTTGCCTACGGTGCCTATGCGATGTTTTTCCTGATCCCCATCTTCACCATGTTCCTGCGTGTGCTTTACCCGCGCCGGCAACTCAATTTCGGCAGCCATCTGGTGTTCGCGTTTCACGTCCATGCTTTATTCTTCATCGCTTTCTCTATCGCCGCCTTGTTGCCGGCCGGCCCCTGGCTCGTCGTGGGACTATTCGTGATCTGCGGCGCTTACCTGCAAATGGCGATGCAGGCTGTCTACGGTGGTCGTGTCTATCTCAACCTGATGCGGTTACTGGCGCTGTTTGTCATTTATGCTTTTTGCATGGCCATTACCACTGCCGGTATCGCCGGCTGGATCAGCATGCGCGCCGCCGCCTGATTTCTCCACGGGTCGTTCATATGTACAACTCCTCCATTGCTTCTCTTCCCTTAATCGCCCGCGGCAAGGTGCGCGACATATACGCTGTCGGCAACGACAAGCTGCTGCTGGTCACTTCCGATCGCCTGTCCGCCTACGACGTGATCCTGCCGACGCCGATTCCGCACAAGGGCGAGATTCTCGTCTCGCTGGCCAACTTCTGGTTTGCGAAACTGAAACACATCGTGCCGAATCAACTTACCGGTATCGATCCGGAAACGGTGGTCGCACCCGACGAACGCGATCAGGTGCGTGGCCGCGCGATCGTGGTGAAAAGGTACAAGGTGCTGCCGATTGAAGCGGTAGTGCGCGGGTATCTGGAGGGATCAGGCTGGGCCGAGTATCAGCAATCGCAATCGGTGTGCGGCGTGAAATTGCTGCCGGGCCTGCAGCGCGCATCAAAATTACCACAACCGATTTTCACGCCGGCGACCAAGGCGGAAGCGGGTGAGCACGACGAGAATATCGACTTCGCCACCACAGAAAAAATTATTGGCGCCGAACGAGCTGCCGAAGTACGTGACACGGCTATCCGACTGTACACCGAGGCTGCCGATTTCGCGCTGACCAAGGGCATCATCATCGCCGACACCAAGTTCGAATTCGGACTGGATGACAATGGCGTACTTCACCTGATCGACGAAGCGTTAACGCCGGACTCATCGCGATTCTGGCCGCTGGCAAGCTACAAGGTTGGCGAATCGCCGGAGAGTTTTGACAAGCAATACATCCGCAACTGGCTCGACAGTATTGGATTCAATCGCAAACCGCCGGCACCGGATGTCCCGGCAGAGATTGCGCAGAAGACCAGCGACAAATATCGCGAAGCGTTGACGAGGCTTACAGCGCCAGCGTCTTAGAGCCTTTCAGCAGATTCATTCACTGCAAGTCCAAAAACTGTGCCTCGAACTCCGCTGCAGGCAGCGGTCGCGAACAAAAATAGCCCTGGTACTCGTCGCATTCAAGATCGCGCAGCACGCGATACTGGTGTTCGGTTTCCACTCCTTCCGCTACGACATTCAGCTTGAGACTGTGGGTCATGGCGATGATGGCGCGGATGATCGCTTCGTCGTTCGGATCGGCACCAATGTCCTGTACGAATGATGAATCGACCTTGATGGTGTCGACCGGCAGCTGCTTGAGATAGGACAGCGACGAATAGCCGGTACCGAAATCGTCAATCGCCACTCCCACGCCCATTTTGCCCAATCGGGTCAGAAGCTGTGCCGTCTCGTCTATATTCTTCAGCAGCATACTTTCGGTCAACTCGAGCTCGACAACCGACGGATCCAGATCGGCAGCCTTGGCGGCAATATCGATTGCGCGCACCAGTCGATCACCATCGAACATTTGGCCGGCAGACAGATTGACTGCCAGTCTGAGGTCGCGCCCGGTCTTCTTGCGCCATTCGGCAATCTGCAAAAATGAGTTTTCTATTACCCACTCCCCGATCGGCACAATCAGGCCCGAATCTTCCGCCACACCAATGAACTTGCTTGGCTCGATCAGGCCGCGACGCGGATGCTGCCAGCGAATCAGCGCCTCCATGCCTGTCACGTGGCCGGTAAGGAACGACACACGTGGCTGGTAATAGAGCAGCAACTCGTTGCGCCTTAGTGCGGTGCGGAGGAAATTCTCGATCGACAGCCGCTCCTGTGCGCGGCTGTTCATTTCGTGCGAGAAAAACTGGTAGTTGTTGCGGCCCTTGGCCTTTGCGTCGTACATCGCCACGTCGGCGTGCTTCATCAATGTCTGTGGGTCGTGGCCATCGCTGGGATAGATGCCGATGCCGATAGAGCAGGACGTGGTCAAGTGTTGACCGTTGATCATGATCGGCGCCGCCAACGAGGCAATCATCTTGTCGGCGACATTTTGCGCGCCTTCCTGATCCTCCTCGTCACTGCCGTTCGGCAGGTTTTCCAGAATCACCGCAAACTCGTCGCCCCCCAGTCGCGCCACGGTATCCGTGGCGCGGACACATGCGGAAAGTCGCGCCGAGACACGCTTCAGCAGTTCGTCACCGACATCGTGGCCTAGCGAGTCGTTGATGGTCTTGAAGCGGTCCAAATCGATGAACATAAAGGCCAGTCGCGATTTTTTTCGTGCAGCGTTGGCCACACCCTGCTCCAGCCGGTCATTCAGCAGCATTCGATTGGGCAGTCCGGTCAGCGGATCGCGGGTGGCAAGAAACTCGACCCGGTCTTCAGCAATTTTGCGCTCGGTCACATTGGAGGTGGTGCCGGTCATGCGCATCGCGCGACCGGTGATGTTGCGCTCGGCCACCTTGCCTTTCGACTGCATCCATACCCAGTTGCCATCGGGTCCCGGTACGCGGTATTCGCACTCGAAGTCGGCGGTCTCCCCCTTGGCGGCAGCCATCAATGCCGCACGGAATCGCTCGGTGTCGTCCGGATGATTCCAGGTCAGCACCTCCTCGCCGGAAAACACTTCGCCAGACTTGTCGGTCGGCCGCGAACCCAGTGTCTCTGCCCAGCCATCACTGAAGTAGACCCGATTGGCGACCAGATCCCAATCCCAGATCGCCAGATTGGAGCCTGACAATGCGAGGTCGAGGCGCTGCTTGGCGCGATTGATTTCGAGTTCGGCCTTTTTGCGTTCAGTTATGTCGCGCCCAACGCCAAGACAAAAACGTTTACCGGCGATGTCCAGCGGGCGGCCATGAAAGGAATAGGGAATGCTATCGCCGGTACGCGTCAGCATGTGCGCTTCCAGCGAAGTCTCCAGACCATCGCGAAAGATGCGCTGGATTGCATCAGCGACCGCAGACCGGTCGGACTCGTGCACAAAATCGAGCGCGCGCATTTGAGAGAGATCATCCGGCGTGTAGCCGGTGAATGCCGCGAAGCTCTCGTTCCAGCGCACCATTCGGCCGTCGGCATCGAACATGTAGAAGGCGCCGGGCAAGCTCTGGATTGCCGCATCGGAAAACTCCTTCTCCTGCCTGAGCGTGTTCTCAGCAGCTTGACGGGTCTGGATCTCGTCTTCCAGTAATTGCTCCAGTCGCAGGAATTCGTCGGTCAGGTGCTTGATGCGCTGTTCCGCGGGCTCGGTGAAGTCGACATAGTCGTTCTGCGTTTCACGCCGCTCGCTGCGCGCCAGGACACGCGCTTCAAGCCGGGCGGCAGTCAGGTCGGCAAGATTGGTCAGGGCCTCCAGGTCGCGTGCCGTGACGTCGCGCGAAACGACATCGAACACGGCCAGCACGCCAATCAGCTCGCGCTGGGCCGAGAGAATGGCGGCGGCGGCATAAAAGCAGATATGTGGTGACCCGGCGACCAGCGGATGATCGCGAAAGCGCTTGTCGGCCAGCGTGTCGGCGATGACAAAGGTGCGCGCCAATGGCAAACGGGTATC
>JAEUNB010000054.1 GCA_016790625.1 Betaproteobacteria bacterium
GACGCCTGCTTCGTAAGCCACCAGCGTCAGCAGCAGCGCAAACAACGGGCTGCCGGCGAGGTAAACCCAGATTTCGGCAATCGGCAGGGCAGGCGTCACGGTTCAACTTTCGAGGCGGAATCTCGCGACGGCCAGAAGCGCAGTATCGCGGCGCTGACCGCAATGGTCGCGATCACGCTTACTGTCAGCGCAATGCCGATGGCCCAGAAGTTGGCTTTGAGTTGCGGCAGGAACATCACCACGCCAACAGCCGCGGGCACGAACAACACGCCCAGGTTCTTCACCAATGCGGATGACACGATTTCGATTGGAGCGTCGACCTTGCCGCGGAAAATGAGGAAGGCCAGCAGCAACACCAGACCGATCACGGGTCCGGGTACCGGCAGCGAAAACAGTTTTGAAATAATCTCACCCGCGCCCTGGAAGGTGAGCAGGATGATCAGTCCGCGAATCATGGGGTCCGACGCGCGCCGGCCACGATCAAAACGTGGTTCCCAGCAGCTTCAGCACGGCCTTCAGTTCGGCCGGTGTAACCGGGGTGATCGACAGCCGGTTGCCTTTCTGCAGCACGATCATGCTTTCCAGCGACTTGGCTTCGCGCATGTCGGCGAGCGACAGCAGTTTGGTCTTCTTGACCAGCGCCACGTCGACCAGCATCCAGCGCGGATTCTCGCGCGTGGATTTTTCGTCGAAGTATTTGCTCTTCTTGTCGAACTGCGTTTCGTCCGGATAGGCGGCACTCGATACCCGCGCCAATCCGGCAATGCCCGGCTCGGGACAGGACGAGTGATAAAACAGGACTTCGTCGCCGACCTTCATCTGGTCGCGCATATAGTTGCGCGCCAGGTAGTTGCGCACGCCAAACCACGGCACCTTTTTGTCGCGAACCAGATCGTCAATGGAAAATTCTTCCGGCTCAGACTTCATTAACCAGCATGACATCTCAACTAGCCTCGATCTAATTTGTAATGTTGCACGGAAGAATGCAGCGCATCGGGGACGATGCGCTGGCGCGCCAGCACGCGCACACGCAGGTGTGCGCGAGAATTCCTGGCTTGCTTTCCGGCTCGGATTTCATCAACCAGGCGGCCATGGATGTTTCTCGCAGGAGGGAAAGTTGGGGTGCAGCGAGGCGACGCGAACTTCGGGACGATGTGTTTTAGTGTTCGCTTAAGCCCGCACTCTTGAACCAGGGGTTCAAGGCGGTCACTTGCAGGAAGCCTTCAGGTACGTCCGCGTGGGACGCGCACACCGGCAACAAACTGAACAAGCAACCTCGACGTATAGTCTATCGGTTCAAAGGATCTAAGACTTAAGCGAACGCTGAAACACACCAACCATGGGACCATTGTAGCGCGTCCCAAGTTTCAGTTTGCGCTAAAAAAGCTTTTCCTGATCGGCAACCGCTTTTTCGAGAATGCCCTCGAACTCGTCGATCTTGCGCCGAACCAGATCGTCATCCGCACCTGTCGCGCCGGAACGGGCTGGCTTGGCGCCAGCCTGCAGCTGCAGGTATTCGTGCGCAATGTTCAGCGCGGCCATGATGGCGATGCGCTCATTGCCCACCACCTTGCCGGTGTCGCGGATCTCGCGCATTTTCTTGTTCAGGTAGTCCACCGAAGCGACCAGCTGGCGTTCTTCACCACCCGGTGCGGCAACGCGAAATTCGCGCCCCATCACATTGATGGTGACGCCCTTTGTTTCCTTGGTTTCGCTCATCGGGACTAGGCCTCGGTTTCAGGCAATTGAACGATCAGCGCTTCGATGCGGGTCTTGGCCTGATCAAGCTTTTCGGCCAAGCGCTTGGCTTCATCGGATTTTGCGGCAACAACCTGCCGTAGCTCGTTGTTTTCCGCACGCAGTCGTTGAAACAGCGTGACGAAATGATTGAGCTTCTCCTCAAAGCGTTGCAGATCGTGTTCCATCTTTGCGAATTTAGCGGAAAAAGCCCTGTCCGGTCAATGGTTAACAAGCGAATTTGAAAGTTTTCTCGAAATTGGCTTGCAAGCCAAACTTGTGAGGCGGAGGATAGGCTCCTATAGTCAGCAAATAACAACGATTTCAACAACATGCCCCCCGCGCTCGATACCCGGAATCCGGCGGTTTCCGCCGCTTTGCTGCGCCTGCTGGCGGATAACGTTCCGGCCCTGATCTCCTATTACTCGATCGACGGCGAGCGCTGTGAATTCGCCAACTCGGCCTACGCCCGCACCTACAGCCGGGATACCACCTCGATCATCGGCAAAAC
>JAEUNB010000058.1 GCA_016790625.1 Betaproteobacteria bacterium
CCGCGTGCGGAAAGATGCCGCGCGTCACGCCACTGGCGCAGAACGATGTGGTGCTGGCGTTCGGCGACAGCCTCACCTTCGGCACCGGCGCATCGCCGGGCGAATCGTATCCCGCGCAATTGCAGGCGCTGATCGGCCGCAAGGTGGTGAATGCGGGCGTTCCGGGCGAAGTCAGTGCCGATGGCCTGGCGCGCCTGCCGGAAGTGCTGGAAGAAAACAAACCCAAGCTGTTATTGCTTTGCCACGGCGGCAATGATTTCCTGCGCAAGATGTCTGACACACAGGCCGCGGCGAATGTGCGTTCAATGATCAAGCTAGCCAAAGATCGTGGCATTGCCGTGGTACTGATCGCCACACCCAAGCCCGGGTTGTCGATATCGCCGCCGGATTTCTACGCCGAGATTGCCAAGGAAATGGCGATTCCGTTCGATGAAGCTGTGCTGAAGGATGTGCTGCGCGATAACGCGCTCAAGTCGGACCTGGTGCATCCGAATGGCAAAGGCTATGCGCAGATTGCCGAAACGATGGCGAAGCTGTTGAAAAAGGCCGGCGCTGTTAGTTGAGGGCTCTACCAGTTGTTACTCGGCATCCCCTCTCCCGGCCTGCCGGCCCCCCCTCTCCCGTAAACGGGAGAGGGACGCGATGATTTGCTTCTCTCTCCCGCTCGCGGGAGACAAGGGCACACTTGAAGCGGAGCAGAGACCGAGAGAGAGGGGCGCGGTGCCATGCATAAAGCAAACACCAGCAAGTAGGACTTCAGCCGCCCCTAAACATCAGCCAGCCGCCATTGGCGAGGTAGAACACGCCCATCGTCAGCACCGTCCGCTGCGTCCACTGGCGGAAATTAGCATCGGACATTTTTTCCAGCACGCGCTTAGATAGCGACGTGCCGGTAAAGGCCAGCAACACGCAGGTCAGGGCAAGCGGAATCGACAGCGCACCGGCAATGCTGTCGAGAGCGCCCGCACTGAAGTAAAGCGCAATGGCACCGAAGTAACCGATCTTGATCAGGTGTCCCAGCGTCTGCGACATGGCCTTGGTCGCCACCACGCCCTTGCGGTCCATTTTCGAACGGACGAAGAACACGTCCAGCAGTGGCCCCGATACCCCCGCCACCAACTGCAGCGAAGTACAGATGACACCGCAGGCAAGCGGATGGCCACGCGTATCCACGTTCAACGTGAGGCGCTGCGGAAGCATGTAGCTCACGAAGGGCGTGAGCCCGAGCAGGATATAGGCCACCGGTTTGCTCACGACCAACTGCACTGCGGTAAAGGCGCCGAGCGCGAGAAAGGCTCCATAGGCGTAACCACGAAAGATGCGCCAATCGACATTGGCGCGCCACAGCCACGCCCGCCAGCCATTGGACGCCATCTGCGTGATGCCATGCAGCATCATCGCCGCCGGCAGCGGCAATAGCGCCAGCAGCACGCCCATCAGGATCATGCCGCCGGCCATGCCGAGGATGCCGGAAATAAACGAGGTGATCAGCACCGCGACCGCGATGCAGGCAAAGACCAGCGTGGAAGACATACGATTTCTGCGCGTGTGACCGGCTTGATATTACCTGCGATTACCAGCGATGGGCGGCATCGCGCCAATCTGGCGAACCGCATGCGCTGAACGTGGGGTCAGTTTCCACCTACAACGGATTTGGAAACGGTTACAAACTGTCATGAAAATTTCGTGTAGTGACTGTTACACTTTCATGTAGTCGTTGCTACACTAGCCACTTCACCAAGGCGCGAGCACTTTTTTTCGCATCGCCGCCGCCGACAGCAAAAAAACACTTCCCGCCCTCATACGACAACCGCGCCAGCCAATGGCGTCAATCACTTTTGTCCCCATGAACATCAAACCACTGCGCATTGCATCAGCCCCTTCCCTCAAATTCATCGCCGCTGGCTTCATTGCGCTCGGCCTGCTTTCCGCCTGCAGCAAAGGTGGCGATGCCGCCAAGACCGCCCCGCCGCCGATCGGCGTGGCCGTGGTCAAGATCGCGCCACAGCAGGTACCGATCCTGGTCGACGTGGTCGGCCGCACCGAAGGCTCC
>JAEUNB010000085.1 GCA_016790625.1 Betaproteobacteria bacterium
GGATATGTTGCAGGGCACGCATCGGGGCCTTGCCAATGCGGGTCAGGTGCTCATACAGCGAACCCTCCACTTCCTCGGGATGCGGCAGCACGCTTTGCGGCAGGACACTGCATTCGTAGGCCATGACAACGTCATCGGCCAACCGCAACCGCTCCATGCGTGCCACCTGCATCTGTGGTGACAGGCCGAGGCTCAATTGCTCTTCAGGCGATGCTGTGGTGATGGAACGGTCCAGCCAGCGGGAACCAGGCTTGTAGCCGCGACGATGCAGTTCCTCGGAAAAGCTGGTGAGCCGCGAGAGCGGCGCCTCCAGATGAGGCGCGATGTAGTTTCCGGAGCCACGCTTGCGAACGATAAGCCCCTGATCGACCAGTTGATCGATCGCCTTGCGCGCCGTAACTCGCGATACGCCCAGCAATTCGGACAGCGCGCGTTCGGAAGGGAGCGCCTCATGCGCCTGATAGCGGCCATTGCGGACAGCCTCACCAAGCTTGCGCGCCAGTTGGAGATAAAGCGGCGATGTGTCTCGCGCACTGGGTTTCAACTCGGCGATCAAGCTCTTGTTCACGCTACTTTGTTTCCTTTATCCAATTGCACATCGCGGCAGGCAAATTCATGGGTGCCGCAGTTTGGGCAGCATTTTAGTGGGACTGTCACCACATTCCGCAGATTCGTTGCGCGCCCGTGCAATTCAGATAGTATTCGTTTTGGAATAAAACCAATTTAATACCAAATACCCGGGGCGTCAATGGCCATTTCCCCTAGGCGGCCGGCGACCCGTGGACTATTTGCACCAACTGGTACTAGGCGTTTTATTGCAGGATGAATACACTGTTGCGCACATCGAGTCGCGTTGAAACCAATATGAATTGGAGGATGGCATGTTGCTTCGTTTATTCGGGATGAGCCTGGCGTTTTGCCTTGCAGCTTCGCTTTCTTCGCCGCTGGAGGCCAAGACCTTCCGCTGGGCTACCAAGGGCGATGCCACCACGCAGGACCCGCACGGCCAGGACGAGAGCTTCACCAAGTCGATCAACGCGCTGGTGTACGAACGCCTGATCCAACCCGGCAAGGATATGAACCCGACACCCTGGTTGGCGACTTCATGGAAAGTGGTGAGCCCGACCAAGCGTGTGATCACGCTGCGCCAAGGCGTGAAGTTCCACGATGGCTCGATTCTGACCGCCGACGATGTGGTGTTCTCGTTCGAGCGGGCGGCGAAGAGCACGCAGTTCAAGACTTATGCGGTTCCGGCCGGTGTGGCAAAGAAGATTGACGACTACACCGTTGAATTCACTA
The DNA here is from genome assembly GCA_016790625.1 of Betaproteobacteria bacterium. Taxonomy (GTDB): domain Bacteria; phylum Pseudomonadota; class Gammaproteobacteria; order Burkholderiales; family Usitatibacteraceae; genus UKL13-2. Next base: position 1,300 of record JAEUNB010000085.1, read on the forward strand.
CCGCCGCACCGAATCCGGTCGGGCTGATCTCGATTGGCGAAGTGCCGATCATGAGCAAGAAGTGGGCGGAAAAAAATAACTCCGTCAATCCACAGGATTTCACCACCAAGGAAGTTACCTACGCATCACGCAATGCCATGGGCACCGGACCTTACAAACTGGTGACGTTCGAGCCCGGCGTAAAAACCGTTCATGTGAAGAACCCCGATTGGTGGGGCATCAAGGAAAAGCGTTCCGAGAGCAATATCGAGACGATCGAATACCGCCCGATTACCAGCGATGCGACGCGCATGGCCGCGCTCAAATCCGGCGAAATCGATCTCGTTCTCGACCCGGCCGTGCAGGATGTGCTCCGTCTGAAAGAAGACAAGGATCTCAAAATCTGGGAAGGCGACGAGACGCGCATCATTTCGATCGCACTCGATCAGGCGCGCGACGAATTGCTGTTCTCCGACGTCAAGGGCAAGAACCCGTTCAAGGACAAGCGCGTGCGCATGGCGCTGTATCAGGCGATCGATGTCAATTCGATCAAAACGCAGATCATGCGTGGACTCGCCACCGTCACCGCACTGGCCACGCCCAACCCCAAGGGCGAAGGCATTCCGGCATCGATGGACAAGCGTTTCGATTACAACCCGGAAGCGGCAAAGAAGCTGTTGACCGAAGCGGGTTACCCCAATGGCTTTGGCTTCACGCTGCACTGTCCCAATGACCGCTACGTCAATGACGAAAAAATCTGTGTAGCGGTGGCGGCCATGTGGGCAAAGGTCGGCCTCAATGTAAAGGTCGATGCGATGCCGAAGGCACAGTATTTCGCCCGCACGCCGAAGAAAGAGTTTTCCGCCTGCATGCAGGGCTGGGGCGACAACAATCGCGACGGCATGTTTACGCTGAAGCCGCTGTTCCACAGCCTGAACGACAAAGGCGCGGGTGATACCAATTACGGCAACTTCAAGAACGCCGCATTGGACGAGCTGATCGACAAGGCTGACGTGGAGATGGACCTGGCCAAGCGCCAGACCATGATCAACCAGGCGGTCGAACTGGTGAAGAACGAAGTGCTGGTGATCCCGCTTCACCGTCAGGTGATTCCGTGGGTGACGCGCGCCAATATTTCGCTGGTGCATCGCTCGGACAACAAGTTTGCGCCGTTGTGGATACAAGTGAAGTAAGGGTGCAATAGGCGCCCGGTCCAGTCCACTGCTCCCCCTCTCCCCCAGCCCCTCTCCCGCGCGCGGCGACCAACGGAAGTCCCCGTGGGAGAGAGGGTGGCCGATAGGCCGGGAGAGGGCAAACAGCATCGCAATTTACGGAAACATCAATAAGGTTGTCCGTAATACCGACAAAAATTAGGCCCCGGCTTGCGTCGGGGAAAGACCTCCGCGAATTCATCGAGCCACGGCTACGTATCCATGACACTCACCTATATCTGGGCCGGATTTTTTATTGTTGGTTTTTTGGCTGCGCTGGCGCAATGGATCTTCATGGGCGATGCCGATGTGTTCAAGCGCATCGTCGATGGCACGTTCGAGTCGGCGCGCGTCGGCGTGATGGAAATCTCGCTACCGCTGGCCGGCGTGATGACGCTGTGGCTGGGCATCCTCACCATCGGCGAAAAAGCCGGTGCGATCCAGTTCGTCGCCAAGCTGATTGCGCCCTTCTTCTCGCGCATTTTTCCCGGCGTGCCGCGCGACCATCCGGCCACGGGATTAATGGTGATGAACTATTCGGCTAATTTCCTCGGCCTCGACAACGCCGCCACTCCGGTGGGCCTGAAAGCGATGGAGAGCCTGCAAAGCCTCAATCCCAAGAAAGATGAGGCGACCGACGCGCAGATCATGTTCCTGGTGCTGCAGACCGCCGGGCTGACGCTGATACCGCTGACGGTGATGGCGCAGCGCGCCGTGTTGGGCGCCAAGGATCCATCGGACATTTTCATTCCCACGCTGATCGCGACTTTCGCCGGCACGTTTGTCGCATTGATCGCCGTTGCCATCAAGCAGCGCATCAATTTGTTCGATACCGTCATCATGGCCTGGCTGGGAACCATCACCGCAATTGTCATCGGCATTGTCTGGTACTTCAGTCAGCATCTTACGAAAGAGGAAATCCAGCTCGTCTCCAAGGTCGCCGCGAACTTCATTTTGTTGTCCGTGATCGTAATCTTCATCAGCGCGGCGCTGGCGAAGAAGGTGAATGTCTACGAAGCGTTTGTGGAGGGCGCCAAGGGCGGCATCCAGACCTCACTCACCATCATTCCCTATCTCGTGGGCATGCTGGTCGCGATCAGCGTGCTGCGCAATTCCGGCGTGCTCGGCATGATGGTCAGTGGCATGAGCTGGCTGGTAGCGCAAATGGGATTCAACACCGACTTCACTGCGGCGCTGCCCACAGCGCTGATGAAATCGATCAGCGGCAGCGGCGCGCGCGCGATGATGATCGACGCAATGAAAACTTACGGTGTCGACTCTTTCGTCGGCAGGCTGGTCTCCATCCTGCAGGGATCGTCAGACACCACGTTCTACATCATCGCGCTTTACTTTGGTTCGGTCGGCATTACCAAGACGCGCTATGCGATTACGTACGGACTATTGGCGGACGTCGCCGGTGTTGCTGCGGCGATCTGGGTGGCGTATCTGTTTTTTCACTGATTCAAAACAGGAACTCCAGCATCGGCGCGGATTTCCGGCTGGAAATGCCCTGAAATCTGCACCAGTACTAGAGTTTTATGCTGCTATGCTAGTAAAAAAGCGGGCTATCCCTGAACTGCTTTTCACAATCCCCAGGAAGTCAAAAAATATGCGAACGGCGGAGAGTCTTCATTTCGGCAGACTTTTCAATCGGCCGCTTCAATGGCTGGGGCTATCTGCATTCTTTTTCTACGCACAAGTATCCGGTGCGCAGGAAAGTACTGCTGGGTTGGCTGCCGGCGATCGTTTTGAATTCAGTTTCGAGCGCCATTTCGTCAAAGGTGACATCAAAGATTGGCGCGCCAAGAATCCACTAGTCGGTGTTCTTAGCGTCTTGGTCGAGACGAAGAGTGCCAAAACTTTGTCACTCAAGTTGAGTTTTCGTGACATGGTGAAAATCAACCCTAGTCCGTACGCGCCGCCTGATCCGGTAATCGCGCCTATGTATGCAGTGCCAGGAATCGTCGATATCGACTTGTCCAATGGCAAGCTCTCACTGCGAAACTGGGAGGAAGTACGAAACAGCGTACTTCGACGGAAAAAAGAACAGTCGCCGAT
>JAEUNB010000088.1 GCA_016790625.1 Betaproteobacteria bacterium
CCACCGGCAGGATCACGCGCTCCATCATGGCGTTGAATAGATCAAGCTTGTTCTTGAAGTGCCAGTAAATCGCGCCGCGCGTCACGCCCGCAGCTTCAGCAATTTCCGCCAGCGAGGTGCGTGAAACGCCGCGCTCGTTGAATACGTGCTCAGCCGTATCGAGCAATCGATTGCGGGTTTCCTGGGCTTCTTCCTTGGTTCTTCGTACCATGCTGCTCTCCGGTCTTGCGGTGCTGCGGCGTGCGCGTTGCGATTGTTTGTTTTGCTATACGTAAAAAAGATCGCGAACGATGCGGTATTCATCCCTGCGTTGGTCTGCGTTGGAAATGCGGCTGCGTTTTACTGTCTGTACGTCCCGTGTCTTCAAGTATCCCCGCGAAAAGTGGGGGCTTTCTGACGTGCATCAAACCGGCGCATCGCCATGGAAAAAATGACGGCACCGTTGTCGAAATCGTCACGTTTGTCATAAAAATGTTCTTTACATACATCCGTGAATGTATGTAGTATACGCACTCCCATCGAATCCTGCCATCAAAAAAATCAAAAAGGCTTTACGGCAATGGTGCTGTAGGCCATCCGAAAGGAAATTTCATGCTGTCCCCCTCCTCCTCAGTAGTTCGTTCCGATTCCTCTCGTCCACGTCCCCTGCGCCCGCTGATCGCGGCAACCACGCTGGCCCTGATGGCCACGCTGGCGGCCTGCGGCAAGGGCGGCGAAGGCGGCGGTTTTCACGGCATGCCGCCGGCCATGGTGACCTATGAGGTGGTCGCGCCGCGCGAAGTCGCGGTTGAGCGCGAGTACGTCGGCCAGACCAACGGTTCGCGCGAAGTCGAGATCCGCGCCCGCGTTAACGGCATCGTTGAAAAGCGTTTGTACGAAGAGGGCTCGGTGGTGAAAGCCGGCCAGCAATTGTTCAAGCTCGATGCAGCCACCTATGCCGCCGTCGCCGCACAGGCGGAAGCCGGCGTGACGACCGCGGAAGCCAACATGAAGCTGGCCGAACGTGAAGTGGCTCGCCTGAAACCGTTGATCGACGCCAAGGCCATCAGCCAGAAGGAATGGGACACCGCATCATCTGCGTTGGATGTCAATCGCGCACAGCTCAAGCAAGCGCAAGCCCAATTGCAGGCCGCACGTGTGGACCTCGCTTACACCGACATTCGCGCCCCGATATCCGGCGTCATCGGCCGCGCATTGAAGGTTGAAGGTGCGCTGGCCAACGCCAGCGGCGACAGCCTGCTGGCCACACTGGCCCAGACCGATCCGATTCACGTCAACTTCGCCGTGGCCGACGCTGATCGTGCTGGCGAGCGTGGCGACATCGCTGCCGGCACATTGAAGCTGCCGAAGGGTGGTTATGCCGTGAAGCTGAAAACCTCCGACGGCCAGTGGCTGAAGCCGGTCGGCAAGCTCGACTTCAATGACTACAAGGCCGATGCCAATACCGGTGCCTTTGCCGCACGCGCTGCATTCCCGAACGCCGATGGCGCGTTGACGCCCGGACAGTTTGTGCGTGTGGTGCTCACCGGCGCAACCCGTCCTGACGCCATCGCGCTGCCGCAGCGCGCGGTGCTCGATGGCCCGATGGGCAAATACGTCTATGTTGTTGGCAAAGGACAGGATGGCA
>JAEUNB010000101.1 GCA_016790625.1 Betaproteobacteria bacterium
GGATTTTTCGCAGAGCCTCTACCGGAAATTCGGCCAGAGGCTTCATGCCGGTGTTTCAGGAATGCAACACAAAACCCCAGCACCGGCGCGGCTTTCGGACCATTTTTGCCTGGAAAGACGCATGAATACTAGACTTTCGCCTTGGCGCGAATAAACGCCGCGGCACGCTCACGCTCGGCAGCGTCCATGTGCAAACCGCACTTGGTCCGGCGCCAGAGAATGTCGTCGGGCTTCACCGCCCATTCGTGTTGCAGGCAGAAATCAATTTCGCGCTCGGTCAGCATGGTGGCGCCGCGACCGAGGATTTCGCCCAGATCAGACATGCTCCGCACGCCATCCAGCACCTGCTCGATTCGCGAACCGTAGCGCGTAGCGAGACGCCGCAGATAGTCGATCGGCAGCGAGGGATGCTTCTTCATCGCCTCGCCCACCACACTATCCAGCGACTCGATATCACCACCGGGCAAGGCTTCATTTCCGGTCCACGATCCGCTCATGGCCGGATAGAACGGCTGCAACTCTTCCAGCGCATGCTCGGACAGACGCCGGTAGGTGGTGATCTTGCCGCCGAAGATAGACAGCAGCGGCAGCTTGCCGTCAGCGTCATCGACCTTCAATACGTAGTCACGCGTGATCTCGGACGGATTTGCGCTGCCGTCGTCGTACAGCGGACGCACACCGGCGTAGCTCCAAACTACGTCCGATTCGCGCAGCGGCTTGCCGAGGAAGCGATTGACGGCATTGACCAGATAGGTTGTTTCCTCGCGTGTGATTTCCGCCGCTTCGCCAACGTTGGCGACGTTCACATCGGTAGTGCCGATAAGGCTGAAGTTCTCTTCATAGGGAATCACGAACACGACCCGCTTATCGTTGTTCTGCAGGATGTAGGCGTGCGACTGCTCGTGCACACGCGGCACAACGATATGGCTGCCCTTAACCAATCTTACCGATGCGCTCATGCGGACGTGCATGGCGTTATCGAGCAGATCCTTGACCCACGGACCGGCAGCATTGACCACGCCGCGCGCACGCACCATTTGCTCGGCGCTGGTTTCAACATTGCGGATGGTCAGGTTCCACGCGTCAGCTTCGCGCTTGCCGGCGACGAGGCGAGTACGCACACGAATGTCCGCACCGTGTTCGCGAGCGGAGACCGCATTCAGCACGGTGAGCCGTGCGTCATCCACTTTCGCATCGGAATAAAAGAAGCCGCGCCGTATCACCGGCTTCAGGCCCGCGCTGTAACGTTCATCCGGGAACATCACCGTGCGCGAACCGGGTAGTGAAATCTTGCCGCCGATGTGGTCGTACATGAAAAGACCCAGGCGCACCATCCACGCCGGCCGCATGTGCTTGTCGTGCGGCAGGATGAATTCCAGCGGATGGATGATGTGCGGTGCGATCTTCAGCAGCACCTCACGTTCCTGCAACGCTTCACGCACCAGGCGGAACTCGTATTGCTCCAGATAACGCAGGCCGCCGTGAATCAGCTTGGAACTCCACGAGCTGGTGGCAGAGGCGAGATCGTCCTGCTCGACGAGCAGAACTTTCAATCCACGGCCGGCCGCATCGCGCGCAATGCCGCAGCCGTTGATGCCGCCGCCGATGATGGCCAGATCGTAGATTGGTTCGCTCATGGCCGCAGATTACTCAACGCCGACCGAACTTGTCCAGCCACAGCAGCGAAAAGGCAGTCTTGGTGTCGGTGATTTCGCCGCGCCCGACCATTTCCACCGCCTCATCGAGCGACAAGGTGAAGACTTCGAGAAACTCGCCTTCATCGCGCTGATGTCCCACGTGAGTGAGGTCCCTCGCCACGTAAAGCTCAATCGCTTCATTGGAGTAGCCGATGCCGGCATGCAGAGTGGCGACATGACGCCAATCGCTTGCGGTATAGCCAGTTTCTTCCAGCAATTCGCGTTGTGCGGTTTTTGCATGCGGCTCATCAGGATCGATCTTACCGGCCGGTAGTTCGATGAAGTGGCGCCGCACCGGGTAGCGGTATTGATGCTCGAACAGCAAGGTGTTGTCATCGACGAATGCAGCGATGATGACCGCACCCGGATGCAATACATATTCGCGCCACGATTCACTGCCGTCCGGCAGTCGTACGCGATCGGATTGCACGCGAATCAGCTTGCCGTCGAGCAGGCGTTCGCTGGAGATCGTGTGTTCGGTGAAATCGGGAAATCGACGGGCGTCGTTCATATGCGGCGCGGCTTCACAGATTCACCCCTCCCTTTTCAAAGGGGGGTTGGGAGGGATTTGCGGTCGCCCAATCGACGTTGTCAGACAACCTTGCGCGAGTTGCAATCACCGAAAATCCCCCTCAGTCCCCCTTTTGCAAAGGGGGAAGTGCTTCATTGAACGGCGATAGCTGAACTACCGCCATCGCAAACACACAGAAGACTAGAGCGACCGCTGAATGGCGTTGAGACAGGCCGTCATCAACAGGCCCGGGAACAAACCCAGCACCAGCAACGCCAGCGCGTTGGTGGCCAGCAGCCCGCGAAAGCCAGCGGCAGCCACGATCGGGCTGTTGTCAGTGGGCTCGTCGAAATACATCAGCTTGACGATGCGCAGGTAGTAGAACGCGCCGATCACGCTCATCAGCACGGCAAAAACCACCAGCCAGGTGTAACCGGCGTTGAGCGCACCTTCGAGCACGGCCAGCTTGGCCCAGAAGCCGAGGAATGGCGGGATACCGGCCATGGAGAACATGACGATCAGCATCAGGAACGCGTACCACGGCGAACGCTGGTTCAAGCCCTTGAAGTCGTCCAGATTGTCAGCTTCGAATCCGGCACGCGACAGCAGCATGATCATGCCGAACGCGGCCAGTGTCATCAGCACGTAAGTGATGATGTAGAACATGCCGGACGAATAGCCATTCTTGGTGCCGGCCAGAATGCCCAGCAGCAGAAATCCCATGTGCGAGATGGTGGAGTACGCCAGCATGCGTTTCAGGTTGGTCTGCGCGATAGCGATGATATTGCCCAGTGCCAGCGACAGTGCCGCGAGAATCACCAGCATGTCCTGCCAGTCGGCCACGGCACCGCCCATGGAGTCGGCAAGGATGCGCATGATGAAGCCGAATGCGGCGATTTTCGGTGCAGAGCCGATGAACAAAGTCATTGGCGTCGGCGCGCCGTGGTAGACGTCAGGCACCCACATATGAAACGGCACGACACCCAGTTTGAACGCAAGACCTGCAACAACGAATACCAGGCCAAAAGTAACCAGCGGATCGTTGGCGCGGCTGTAGTCGATGACCTTCGCCACTTTGGCCACATCCAGCGAGCCGGTGGCACCATAAACCATTGACAGGCCGTAAAGCAGCAAACCTGAGGCCAGCGCACCGAGGATGAAATACTTCATTGCCGCTTCGGAAGAGGTGACCGAGTCGCGATTCAGCGCCACCATTGCGTAGCTCGACAGCGCCAGCAGTTCGAGGCCCAGATACAGCGTCACAAAATGATTGGCCGATACCATGATCATCATGCCAAGCGTGGCGAACAGGATCAGCAGGATGAATTCGCCGGTGAACATGTTGCGCGCAACCAGATAGGCGCGGCTGTAGATGATGACCATTGCCACGGCGATCGCGATGGCTGCTTTCAGGATCACGGCCATGCCATCGACCACGAACATGCCGTTGAATGCATAGCGAGCGAACACATTGGGTTCGTAATAAGAATCCACCGCCAACCGCATTGTGAATACGAGCAAGGTGAAGATCGACAGGAAAAGCAAGCGACCCTCGCGCTTCTCGGCTGATGAGTACAGATCGACCAGCATGATCACGCAGGTCATGATCAGGAGAAATATCTCCGGCGCGGCGAGAAGGAAATTCATGTTGGGAATGGAAACCGACATCGTGTGGCCTTTAGTTCAGCTTGCCGGTGGCAACGTGTTTCAGCAGGGCATCGACCGAGCTGTGCATGACATCGGTGAATGGCTGCGGCCAGATGCCCATCACCAGCACCGCAATCGCCAGGATGCTGAGGAATAGCATTTCACGACCATTGAGGTCCTTCAGCGCCCGCACGTCATCGTTGGCAATGTCACCGAACACCACGCGCTTGACCATCCACAGCGTGTAGGCCGCACCGAGGATCAGCGTGATCGCAGCGGCGAACGCAAACCAGAAGTTAACCTTCATCGCGCCCAGAATCACCATGAACTCGCCAACGAAACCCGAGGTCGCGGGCAGGCCCGAATTGGCCATGCCGAACAGCACGGCGAAGAAAGCGAATTTCGGCATGGTATTGACCACACCGCCATAGGCCGAGATCTCACGCGAATGTACGCGGTCGTACAACACGCCGATGCACAGGAACATGGCGGCGGAAATAAAGCCGTGCGACACCATCTGTACCAAGCCACCTTCCATGCCTTGTGCATTAAAGATGAAAAAACCCAGCGTGACGAAACCCATGTGCGAGATGGAGGAATACGCCACCAGCTTCTTCATATCGGTCTGCGCCAACGCGACAAAACCGATGTACACCACCGCAATCAGCGACAGCGTGATCATGAACCCAGCCAGTGCATGGCTGGCATCGGGTGCGATCGGCAGGTTGAATCGCAGGAATCCGTAGGCACCAATCTTCAATGTAATCGCCGCGAGAATCACTGAACCACCGGTAGGCGCTTCAACGTGCGCGTCGGGCAACCATGTGTGAACCGGCCACATCGGCACCTTGACCGAGAACGACGCAAAGAACGCGAAGAACAGCAGCGTCTGCGCTGTCATGCCCAGCGGCACGCGATGGTAATCGGAAATATCGAAACTGCCGTTGGTGACGTTGTACAGATAGATCAGCGCAGCCAGCATCAGCAGGGAACCGAGCAATGTGTAGAGAAAGAACTTGACCGCGGCATACACGCGGCGAGGACCACCCCAGACGCCGATGATGAGGAACATCGGAATCAGCATCGCCTCGAAGAACAGGTAGAACAGGATCGCGTCGGTTGCGGCGAACACGCCATTGATCAGGCCCGACATGATGAGGAACGCGGCCAGGTATTGCGATACCTTGTCCTGAATCACTTCCCACGCGGCAATGACGACCAGGATGGTGGTGAAACTGTTCAGCAGCACGAACAGCATCGAGATGCCGTCCACGCCCAGCGCGTAGTTGATGTTGAAGCGTGAAACCCACGAGGTGCGCTCGACAAACTGCATTGCCGACGAGGCGTTGTCGAAACCGGTCCACAGCGGAATCGCGACGGCCAACCCGAGGATGCTGCCGATCAACGCCACCCAGCGCGCTGAATCCTTCTGCCGCTCACTGTTCAGGAACAGCGTGAGTACACCTGCCAGGATAGGCACCCAGATGGTCAGGCTTAATGTGATTGAGCTGCTTTGCATATTGTTTGGACTTGTATAGCTTGTGCGGAGCGCGAACCGAAATTAGCGAAGCTTGAAATAAACGATGGTCAGGAAGCCGAACACGCCGATGATCATGGTGAAGGCATACGTGTAGAGATAACCGGTCTGCACCTTGCGCGCCACGCCGGAGAACCAGCCGATCAGCTTCGCAGTGCCATTGACCATGATGCCGTCGATGATGGTGACATCGCCGAACTTCCACAGGCCGCGCCCGAGGTTGCGTGCACCGGCGGCGAAGAACCAGTCATTGAAGCGGTCAAAGTAGTACTTCTCTTCCAGCAGCTTTACCGGCGCCGCGAAAGCCGCACGGATCTTTGCCGGCAACTCCGGCTTCAAGATGTAGCAGTACCAAGCCGTGGCGGCACCACCCAGCGCCAGCCAGAACGGCGGCGTCATCAGACCATGCGTCACCATGGCCCACGCGCCGTGGAATTCTTTCTTCATCATCGCCATGGTGTCGGTCGGCACGATGGAGTCGATGAAGTAATTGCCATACAACATCGGCTCAATCGCCATCCAGCCGATCAGCACCGACGGGATCGCCAGCAGGATCAGCGGCAGCGTCACCACCCATGGCGTTTCGTGCGGCTTTTCACCCGGCGCCAAGCCATGATGTTCATGGTCGGCGTGGTCATCGTGCTTGTCATGAGCGTCATGTTTGTCATGCGCGTGATCGTGAGCATGGCCATATGCATCGTCATGGAAACGTTCCTTGCCATGGAAGGCAAAGAAAACCAGACGGAATGAATAGAGACCACCGACGAACACACCGGCCAGCGCAGCGTAGTACGCGATGATGTGGCCCGGCGTCTGCGACATGTGGATCGCTTCGATAATCGAATCTTTTGAGAAGAATCCGGCGAACGGCGGGAAGCCGGCGTTGGCCAACGCACCGATCAGTACCGTGAAATAGGTGATCGGCAGATATTTCCGCAAGCCACCCATCTTGCGCATGTCTTGCTCGTGATGCATGGCGATGATGACCGAGCCGGCACCCAGGAACAGCACCGCCTTGAAGAACGCGTGCGTCATCAGGTGGAAGATGCCGGCCTGATAAGCGCCGGCGCCCAGTGCCATGGTCATATAGCCCAGCTGCGACAGCGTCGAATAAGCAACCACGCGCTTGATGTCGTACTGAACGATTGCGATCAACGCCATGAAGAACGCGGTGATGGAACCGATTGCCAGCACGAATGCCAGCGCCGTCTGTGACATCTCGAAAAGCGGTGACATGCGCGCCACCATGAAGATACCGGCCGTCACCATCGTCGCCGCGTGAATCAGCGCGGAGATCGGTGTCGGGCCTTCCATCGAATCCGGCAGCCAGACGTGCAGCGGGAATTGCGCCGACTTGCCCATGGCACCAATGAAGAGGCAAATGCAGATTGCGGTCAGCAGCGCCCAGTGCCAGCCCGGCACGACTTCGATCAGCGTGTCCTTGAACTTGGCAGCCTGCGAAAACACAGTGCCGTAATCCAGCGTGCCGAAGTAGGCGAAGATCAGACCAATGCCCAGCAGGAAACCGAAATCGCCAACACGATTGACCAGGAACGCCTTCAGGTTGGCGTAGATCGCCGTCGGACGCTTGTACCAGAAGCCGATTAGCAGGTAAGACACCAGGCCGACCGCTTCCCAGCCGAAGAACAACTGCAGGAAGTTGTTCGACATCACCAGCATCAGCATCGAGAAAGTGAAGAGCGAGATGTAGGCGAAGAAGCGGGTATAGCCTTCATCTTCCGCCATGTAGCCGATGGTGTAGATGTGCACCATCAGCGACACGAACGTCACCACCAGCATCATTGTGACGGTGAGTGAATCGATCAGGAAGCCGACCTGCAACGGAATGCCATCGGTCACCAGCCAGGTATAAACCGCGCCGTTGAATGCCTGGCCAGCCTGCACATCCTGGAACACAAAGCACGACAGCGTAAACGCGCCCGTCACGCCGAGGATGGTGACGCTGTGCGCAAACGTGCGGCCCAGCGCGCGACCGAAGAAGCCGGCCAGCACCGCGCCCAGCAAAGGCAACAGCGGAATGGCAAGCAAGGCTAGTTTGTTCTGAATCATCTTCTATGAATTCTCGGGTTCAAACTCAAGCATTGGCGCGCCTTTACAGCCATTTATGTCCTGCAGACCGCACCAGCGCTTGAGTTTCGATTCTTTATGCTATGAAAATACCCTGCATCAGCCCTTCAATGTGCCAATGTCGTCTACGTTGATGGTCTTCAGGTTACGGAACAGCACCACCAGAATTGCCAGTCCGATCGCCGACTCGGCAGCCGCCACAGTCAGAATGAAAAATACGAATACCTGCCCGTGCAGGTCGCCGCTGAATTGCGAGAACGCGATGAAGTTCATGTTCACCGCCAGCAACATCAATTCGATCGCCATCAGCAGGACGATGATGTTCTTGCGATTCAGGAAGATGCCGGCAACCGAAATGGCAAACAGGATGGCGGACAGCACCAGATAGTGGCTCAGGGTAATCACGCCTTTTTCTCCTCGGCAACTTCAGGTGCCGGCGCAGCAGGAACATCAACCACCGCATCCATCTTGACGATCTTCAAACGGTCGCCGGCTTTTACCCGAACCTGATCGCCGACGTTTTGCGATTTGCTTTCCTTGCGGCCCCGTAGTGTCAAGGCAATCGCCGCCACCATTGCCACCAACAGCACAACGGCAGCCAACTCGAACGGCAACAGATAGTCGGTGTAGAGAATGCGGCCCAGCTCCTTGGTGTTCGACGCACCGGCAGCCGGCACGATCGGTCCGGCATCTTTCAGGTTGATCGCCTTGCCCATCAACAGCAACGCCATCTGCACCACCATCAGGATTGCCACCGTGGCGGCAATCGGCAGGTGCTTCCAGAAACCTTCGCGCAATTTGTCGAAATTGATATCCAGCATCATCACCACAAACAGGAACAGCACCATCACCGCGCCGACATAAACCAAGATAAGTGTGATGGCGAGGAATTCGGCGTATATCAGCAGCCACAGCGCCGCCGCCGTGAAGAACGACAGCACCAGGAACATCGCGGCATGCACCGGGTTCTTGGCAGTAATGACGCGCAGCGCCGAGATGATCAGCACCGCCGCGAAAACGTAAAAGATGATGGATTGAAAGGTCATTGTTGCGTTGTTGTTATTGAGCCGGGCGAAGATCCGTCATGGGTTATCGGTAAGGCGCATCCTCGGCGCGACGCTTGGCGATCTCGGCTTCGTACTTGTCGCCAATCGCCAGCAGCATCGGCTTGGTGTAATAAAGGTCGCCGCGCTTTTCGCCGTGATATTCCAGCAAATGCGTTTCGACGATCGAATCGACCGGGCATGACTCTTCGCAGAAGCCGCAGAAGATGCACTTGATCAGGTCGATGTCGTAGCGGGTGGTGCGTCGCGTGCCGTCATCGCGCTGCTCGGATTCGATGGTGATCGCCATCGCCGGACACACCGCCTCGCACAGCTTGCAGGCGATGCAGCGCTCTTCCCCGTTCGGGTAGCGGCGCAACGCGTGCAGGCCGCGGAAGCGCGGGCCCTGCGGTGTTTTTTCTTCCGGATACTGCACCGTGATCTTGCGCGCGAACATGTGCCGGCCGGTCAGCATCAGGCCCTGCGCCAGTTCGCCCA
>JAEUNB010000146.1 GCA_016790625.1 Betaproteobacteria bacterium
ATGTCCTTGTCGGTCAGCTTGGCAATGCCCTCTGTGTAGGCCTTGTCAAACTGCACCGGCACACCAAACGCGATCGCCGAAAGGATCGTCAGCTTGTGAGCAGCGTCAATGCCTTCAATGTCGAAAGTCGGATCGGCTTCAGCGTAACCTTTCGCCTGCGCCTCTTTCAGCACTGAATCGAAGCTGGATCCGCGCGAACGCATTTCCGAAAGAATAAAGTTGGACGTGCCATTGATGATGCCGGCGATCCATTCGATGCGGTTGGCGGTCAGTCCTTCACGCAACGCTTTGATGATCGGCACACCACCGGCGACTGCGGCTTCGAACGCGACCATCACACGATTCTTCAGTGCGGCCGCAAAGATTTCGGTGCCATGTTTGGCAAGCAGCGCCTTGTTGGCGGTCACCACGTGCTTGCCATTGGCGATCGCTTTGAGTACCACGTCTTTGGTGGTGGTGTCGCCACCGATCAATTCGCAGACTATATCGATATCCGGGTGCGACACTAGCGCCTCGGCGTTGGGCAGCAGCTCAATGCCTTCAAGCGAAAATTCACGCGGTTTGGAAAGGTCGCGCGCAGTGGCATGCGTCACGCGAATTTCGCGGCCGGCACGGCGGGCAATTTCTTCGCGATTGCGCTTCAATACTTCAATGGTTCCGGAGCCAACGGTTCCGAGGCCGAGCAGGCCGACGCGAATTGGTGTCATGAGCTATGTCGTTTCAGTCGTAGTTCGAGGTGACGCTTCACATCCGGCCATTCGCTGGCGAGGATGCTGTACATCACCGTATCGCGAATGCTGCCGTCGCGGCGCGGCCAATGATGGCGGATCACGCCGTCTTTTTTTGCCCCTAGTGCTTCGATGGCGCGCTGGGAGCGAAAATTGAAATTGTCGGTGCGCAAGCCAATCACCTTGCAGCCGGCTTGCTCGAATCCGTAGGTCAAGAGCAGCAGTTTGCAGGTGGTATTGATGTGAGTACGCTGGCAGCGCCGGGCATACCAGGTGTAGCCGATTTCCACCCGGTCCGCAGCCGGAATGATGTCGTGAAAGCGAGTGGTACCGACGATTTCGCCGCTACCCAGTTCACGTACCGCCCAAGGCAACATGATCCCAGCCGCCTGACCGTCAAGCGCCGCGCGGACGTACCTGGCCGTGTCTTCCGGCGCTGGCACCGTCGTGAAGAACAACTCCCATAGCTTGCCATCGACTGCTGCAGCGGCCAGCCCATCGCAGTGCGCGTCGGTCAGAGGCTCCAGCCGGACGCCACCTGCCTCCAATACCGTCGCTTCTGGTGCGATCACGCTGCGCCCTTCAGCAGGCCATCCTTCCTGAACATTTCCTTGATGCCGCGCACGGCTTGCCGAGTGCGTTCGGCATTCTCAATCATGGCGAAGCGCACGTGATCATCGCCGTAGTCGCCAAAACCGATGCCGGGCGAGACTGAGACCTTGGCTTCCGCCAGCAGCTTCTTGGCAAACTCCAGCGAGCCCATTGCGCGATACGGTTCAGGGATTTTGGCCCAGATGTACATCGAGGCTTTCGGTTTGGTCGTTATCCAGCCGGCTTCGGCCAGCCCTTTGTGCAGTACGTCGCGGCGCGCCTGATACTCTTCGACAATTTCAGTCACGCATTCCTGCGGGCCGTCCAAGGCTGCAATCGCCGCCACCTGAATGGGCGTGAACGTGCCGTAGTCGTGATAACCCTTGATCCGCGCCAGCGCCGAGACCAATTCCTTGTTGCCGACCATGAAACCGATGCGCCAACCGGCCATGTTGTAGGACTTGGACATGGTAAAAAACTCAACGGCTACATCTCGTGCGCCTGGCACCTGCATAATCGACGGCGCTTTCCAGCCATCGTAGGTAATGTCGGCATAGGCGAGATCATGCACCACCAGCACGTTGTTCGCCTTGGCAAGCGCCACGATGCGCTCGAAGAAATCGAGCTCAACACACATCGCCGTCGGATTCGATGGGAAACCCAGGATGAGCATCTTGGGCTTCGGATAACTCTCGCGAATCGCCTTTTCCGCCTCGGCAAAGAAATCCACGCCTTCGGTCATGCGCACATGCTTGATCTGCGCACCGGCAATCACCGCACCATAAATGTGAATCGGATAGCTGGGATTGGGCACCAGTACGGTATCGCCACTATCCAGCGTGGCGAGCATCAGGTGTGCCAATCCCTCTTTCGAGCCGATGGTGACAATTGCTTCGCTATCCGGATCGAAATCGACGTTGTAGCGCCGCTTGTACCAGTCGCAGATCGCCTTCCTCAGCCGGGGAATACCCTTCGATACCGAGTAGCCATGCGTGTTGGGGCGTTTCGATGCCTCTACCAGCTTGTCGACGATGTGTTGCGGCGTCGCACCATCGGGATTGCCCATCGACATGTCGATGATGTCCTCACCGCGACGGCGCGCAGCCATCTTGAGTTCGGCAGTGATATTGAAAACGTAGGGGGGCAGGCGTTTGATGCGGGAAAATTCGTGGCTCATAAGTCAGCGGTTCTGAGGTGGCTATAATTATTTTTCGTGCGGCACCAAATTTGTGCGCCGCAAAAACCCATTCTAGCCGACCATCAGCCGCTTTTCACATCGCCTCGCAATGAAACTGCACCTCAACGCCACAGCGGGAGTCAACGCAATTACCGGGCATGGTCCAGGCTTTGTCCAGATCAATCAGAACCGGGTCGAAACCCCTCTGATCGTGATGTCCGACCAGCTGATTTCGCCGTGGCAAGTCATCGACCCGGCCAATCCGGCACTCGCCGATTTTGCAGCGCTGCTGGAGCTGAAACCCGAGTTGGTGGTGTTCGGGTCCGGCGCGCGATTCCGCTTTCCCGATGCCCGCATCATGGCCGCCTTTTCGCAGGCCAGAATCGGCTTTGAAGCCATGGACACGCCAGCCGCCTGCCGCACCTACAACGTGCTGATGAGCGAGGGCCGCAGCGTCGTTGCCGCCCTGCTGGTTTAGGATTGGCACTTGGTTTGCTTGATGCGCATCATGTAAACTGAAATTAGAAAACGGCGTACCATGACTACGTTGGATTTCAGCCAATAACAAACCGACAACATTCCAGCACAGTTTCCATCACCCAGAACGAGGAGCATGTTCCATGTCGAAGTTTTCCACACTCTCCAAATTGACTGCCGGCCTGCTGGCATCGGCTCTGCTATCCGCGCCGGCGATTGGTCAGGAGCTGACCGGTACGCTGAAGAAAATCAAGGACAGCGGCACGATCACCATCGGCCACCGCGAAACATCGGTGCCTTTCTCCTATCTTGACGACAAGCAGCAGCCCATCGGCTATTCGATGGACCTGTGCGCCGCCATCGTTGAGGAAGTAAAGAAGGAGTTGGCACTGCCCTCGCTGACGGTCAAGTACAACCCGGTGACCTCCCAGACCCGCATTCCGCTGATGTCCAACGGTACGGTGGATCTGGAATGCGGCTCCACCACCAACAACCTGACCCGCCAAAAGCAGGTGTCGTTTGCGCCGATTACTTTCGTTACCGGTACCAAGCTGCTGGTGAAGAAGTCGGCCAAGATCAAGTCGTACAAGGACCTGAAGAACAAGACCGTGGTCGTCACGCAAGGTACCACCAACGAGCGCACCATCAAGGCACTTTCCGACAAGGAAAACCTGAACATCAAGTTCCTGAATGCCAAGGATCACGCTGAGTCGTTCCTGACTGTGGAATCCGGCCGTGCCGCCGCATTCTCGATGGATGACGTGTTGCTCTATGGCCTGATTGCCAAGGCTAAGAAGCCGAAAGACTTCGAAGTGGTGGGCGACTACCTGTCGTATGACCCATACGGCATCATGTTCCGCAAGAATGACTCCGACTTCGCCGTTGTAGCCAATCGCGCATTGTCCAAGTTGATGGCCTCCGGTGATATCAACAAGCTGTACGACAAGTGGTTTGTTCAAAAGCTGCCGTCGGGTGAATCGATCGGCATGCCGATGAGCCCGCTCCTTAAGGCCGGCTTCCAGCTCCAGGCCCTGCCCGAGTAAGTTCGCAGCATGAAGGGGGAATCGAGAAATCGGTTCCCCCTTTTTTGTTTCTCCATTCGTCACAGGGCATTTGCCGTGACGGTGTTGTGAGCGCCCGACGAGGCCGGCAGGCTTTGCGGGAAGAACGGAATTCTTGCCATTCGTCCGGCGAATATGCCGAGGCGGCAAAGGGAGCGCGACATGTTGGAATGGAAAGTCTTTCTCGAACAAGCGCCGTCGGGAGGTATGACCTATCTCGGCTGGCTGATGTCCGGGGTGCTGTGGACGATTCTGGTGGCAAGTGCAGCCTGGATCATCGCGTTTACATTGGGATCCATTATCGGCGTGGCGCGCACTGTGCCGGTCAAGTGGATCAAGTTTCCGGCCACCGTCTATGTCGAAATTTTTCGCAATATCCCATTGCTGGTGCAAATGTTCCTCTGGTATTTCGTCATGCCGGAGATCGTGCCCGAATCCATCGGCAACTGGCTGAAAACCGAGTACCCCAATCTCATCACGCTGCCGTTCGCACAATTCAGCCTGTGGGAGTTCACTGCGGCCGTGCTGTGCCTTGGCCTCTACACAGCTTCCCGGGTTGCTGAGCAGGTTCGCGCCGGCATCGAGTCGCTGCCCAAGGGGCAAACCAATGCCGGACTGGCGATGGGATTTACGCTACCGCAGGTTTACAAATACGTCCTGCTGCCGATGTCATATCGCCTGATCATCCCACCGATGACCTCTGAATTTCTCACCATCTTCAAGAATTCATCGACTGCGCTAACCATAGGTGTGCTGGAACTGACCGCACAGAGCCGCCAGATCTCCGAGTACACCTTCAAGACCTTTGAAGCATTCACAGCGGCGACACTGATTTATATCGTCATCACGCTCACGGTGATCTTCCTCATGCGCCTGCTGGAAAACAAATTGCGCGTGCCCGGCTACGTTTCACAGGGAGGCCACTAACATGGAAGGCTTTGACTGGGGCGTTATCTGGGCAAATCGTGCGGTTCTGTGGGACGGCATGCTGTTGTCGCTGAAGCTGTTCGTTATCGCACTGGCCGGCGGTATTTTCTTCGGCACGCTGCTGGCGATGGCAAGACTATCGAGTTTCAAAATTCTCTCGTATCCGGCTGCCGGGTTCGTGAATCTGATCCGATCGATTCCGTTCATCATGGCGATCTTCTGGTTCTATTTCCTGACCCCGATGCTGGTGCAGAAAATCACCGGCCAGCAGGGTGAAGCTGTTGGACCGTTCACCTCCGCCATCGTCGCATTCATCATGGTGGAGGCGGCCTATTACTCCGAGATCATCCGCGCCGGCATTCAGTCGGTGCCGCGCGGCCAGCCTTGGGCTGCTTATGCACTCGGCATGAATTACTGGCAGGCCATGGGCTTCGTGGTGTTGCCACAGGCGTTCCGCAACATGATCCCCATCATGTTGACGCAAGCGATCATCCTGTTTCAGGATACTTCGCTCGTCTATGTGGTCGGCCTGAAGGATTTTCTAGGCGCCGCAAGCAAGGCCGGCCAGCTATCAGGCCGCATCATTGAGCTATACATCTTTGTCGCCATCGTGTTTCTGATCATCTGCTTCGGCGCCTCGAAACTGGTAAAGGTACTGCAGAACAGCATGGATCCGACACGGCAACGCGCCGTCAAGAAAGACGTGACGCTGAACGGTCCGGGATTGAACACTTCAGGCAGCACCTGAGTGTCGGTCAACGCCATCCATCAGCGATTCAAATCCATAAATAGACGCAACGGGAACCCATCATGGCCATGATTGAAATCAAAAACGTCAGTAAATGGTACGGAGAAAAACAGGTATTGGTGGATTGCACGACCAATGTGAACAAGGGCGAAGTTGTGGTGGTCTGCGGACCGTCTGGCTCGGGGAAATCCACGCTGATCAAGACCGTCAACGGCCTGGAACCTTTCCAGAAGGGCGAAATCCTGCTTGATTGTATTTCTGTAGGTGCCAAGAATGCCGACCTGGCCAAGCTGCGTTCGCGGGTTGGCATGGTGTTCCAGAATTTCGAGTTGTTCCCGCACATGAGCGTGACCAAGAATCTCATCATCGCGCAGCAAAAAGTGCTGGGACGCAGTGAAGCCGACGCCAAGACCAAAGGCCTGAAACTGCTGGAACGCGTCGGTCTGATCGAACACAAGGACAAATATCCGGCCCAGCTTTCCGGCGGCCAGCAACAACGCGTGGCCATTGCCCGTGCGCTGTCAATGGAACCGATCGCCATGCTGTTCGACGAACCGACTTCCGCGCTCGATCCGGAAATGATCAACGAAGTACTGGACGTGATGGTCGAACTGGCGAAGGAAGGCATGACGATGATGGTCGTGACCCACGAAATGGGTTTCGCCAAAAAGGTGGCGGACCGCATCATCTTTATGGAAAAAGGCGGCACCATCCTGGAAGACTGCACCAAGGACGAGTTCTTCGGCTCCCCGCGGAAGCAACGAACGCAAGACTTCTTGTCGAAAATCCTTCACAACTAACTTCGAATGACGCTCTTCTCAGCTTCCGCTCCTCTCGCGTCTACGCTACACATCCCCGCATGCGGGGCCCCTGCTTACGCGTCCGACGCTCGCAAGCAACGAACGCAGGATTTCCTGTCCAAGATTCTGCACAATTAGTTACATCTCAAGCATCAAAAAAATGGGGCTGCGTGCCCCATTTTTTATGTAACAGCGTTGTTTCCGCTAACATGCCAATAACCCTTTGCGGATGACAACTGATGAATAAGACTTTGCTCGCGATACTGGGTGTATTTGGCGCCGTTGTCGGCACCAGCTGGTATCTGCTCAAACCCCCGACCGAGGCCGATGTCGCCGCTGCGGCGAAAAGCGCTGCGGCCAAGACTGCTCCCGCCTCATCTGGCAGCTCGGCCACGGTTGGCACGCTGGATAACCTTCAGAAGGCGACACCGGTGCGTATCGCCAGCGCTCGCCCCGTGGTTCCGCTCAAGAGCGCTCTGGCGCAGGAATTTGAAAAGGCGCGCAACCTCAAGCAGTTCTACGATCGCTATGCGGCCAATCCCGAGGCTGCCGATGCTGAAACCCGCTTCTTTGCCGCGCTGGCGATGGAGCGCTGCATTGGCCGCGGCAAGAATGCGCAAGGTCCGTCCGATGCCGAAAAGGCCCGCTTCCAGAATCGCCTGAAGGATAACGACCCGGCCAATACCCAACGCGTTGAGGCGTTTAATCGAATTACCGAAACCTGTGAGGGATTCAGTAACGTCAACATCACACCAGCAGAAATCTCCAAGCTGTACCGCGAAGCCGCTGCGCAGGGAAACCCGGCAGCCAAGGTAGCTGTGGCATCAGACCAATATCGCGATCAGGCACGCAATGCTCGCGGAGTCGAAGAGCGCCGTCTGTCCGAAGACCAGCTTTCGATGATTCGGGATGCACTGGGCACGGGGGATCCGTTTGCCATAGAGCGGGCCGGGCAGTTGCTGTCATGGGGCTCCAGCCAGCTGGCTGACCGCCGTGTCGGCCCCAATGGCGACCCCTACTCCGCCCGCGACTGGGCGCCGGCGTGGCAACTTGCTGCCTGTGATCGCGGCGCCAATTGTGCGGCCGACAACTACCGCGTGTTGAATGGTTGCGCATACAACGGCGCATGCGGCTACGACAGCCTTGAAACCTATATGCAGTTCAACGAGCTGCCGCCCAATGTCTACGCAACGGCGATGCAGAATCGCGCCGTCATCCTCGACGCCATTGCGCAAGGCCGCTGGGACTGGCTGGGCATTGCCGCCGGCATGGGCCGCACTGTGGCGCCAACCCCAGTTGCCAGCAATACGCCGCCGGGCAAGGGCGTGCAGCCGCCGCGCAAGACCGGCGGCTGATATTTCGGCGATCTGCGCACCTCGGACAGAACCGTGTCCGCGACAAATTGGTTTCGCCGAGACAAAGATAAGTTGACGCTCTTAGTGCACGCAATGCCGGGAGCGAAACGAACAGCGCTTCAAGGCCTGCATGGCGATGCGCTGAAAATCCGCGTCGCCGCACCGCCGGTAGACGGCGCGGCCAACGAAGCGCTAAAGAAGTTCCTCGCCCAAACTTTCAAAGTTCCACTGCGTAACGTGGAACTCATTTCAGGCGCATCCTCGCGCAACAAGCGCTTTTCGATTCAGGATTCCATTGTTGATCCGTTTTCTCTGATTGCAGGAATACCTTCGCTATAGAAAAGCGAAACTCAAGCACTGGAGCGGCGTTCCGACGACTTTTGCCCGGAGAGGCGCGCCAAATGGCGATCTTCTTGCCAGCTCCATCCGAAACTCTATCGTCGTTTTCTGCGCCCACGAGTGCAACCGCCCTGGGAAGCCAGCTACTGACGCAGCATTCCAGCTGTTTTCTTTCCAGAAAATCTTGCCAGCGCTTAACGCTCCTTTGGCCACTTCCATTTGCCAGGCAAACACCGCGCGGCGTCCACATCTGACCTATCGCCGACCTACCAGTCATTTTATGTTTTGGTAAAAATATTCCAAATACTTGCATATTAGAAAATTTGTTCGTATACTCGATGCAAATAGAAAAGAAGAATTCCGTGCCGCGATAAATCAACGGTAACAATCCGGCACCAATATCCCGCATCAGTACGCAACGAGGAGAAAGAAATGAAGGTTCAGTCCAGAGTTGGTGTGGTTCAGCCCGTCAATCACCGCTTTCGCTCCATCGCATTGGCCGTCGCATTGATGTGTGCCGCCGGGCAGGCCAGCGCGGCACAAGTTAAAGGACGCCTCGTCGATGCGGCGTCGGGCAAGGCCGCCGCCGGCGCGGAGGTCCGGGTTTCGGGAAGCAGCGTAAGCGCAACGACCGACAAGGACGGAAACTTTGTACTTAACGATGTCCCTGCCGGTGCCGTGACGCTGGTAATCAAACGCGCGGGGCTGGAAGATACGCAACACCAAGCGGTCGCTGCCGACAAGCCGGATGCGCTGGTGATACGTCTGGCTGCGACACAAAGCGTCGAGCGAATCGTCGTGACCGGGCAGCGCGAAGCAGATCAGAATTCCCTTGTCACCAAACGCGATGCCACCAGCGCGGTTGAAGTCGTCAGCGCCGACGATGTCGGCAAGCTGGTGGACAAGAACGTTGCGGAAGCCGTAAGCCGTCTTTCGGGCATTTCGGTATCGACCGACAAAGGTGAAGCGCGTTATCTGGTAATCCGCGGATTGGAGCCGAATCTGGCCAACGTCACGATCAACAATCAGACTTCAGCGGCACCGGAGCCTGAATCGCGCCAGGTGAAACTTGACGACGTGCCATCTTCGCTGATTGGCTCGGTCACGGTGGTGAAATCACTAACGCCGGATCTCGATGCCAATGCCATCGCAGGACAAGTTGATATCAAGACGCTGTCCGCGTTCGACAAACGCAAGACAATCGCCAGCGCTCGCGTGATTACCGGGGAGAACACGTTGTTCGACGGCAAACCAAAGGAAGGCGATGTCACTCTGGGTGGGCTGTTCGGCGAAAACAAACAGTTCGGCGCTGTGGTGGCAGTAACGTATTCGAAACGCCCCTCCGGCTCTGAGGACTTGATTGCCACCAGCGATACCGCATGGCAAACCATCGGCGGTGTCGAGGTTCCATCGTCCTTCGACGCCCGCATTTACGATCCGGCGACCCGTACCCGCAAAGGTCTGGTCGCCAATTTCGACTGGCGGCCGAAC
>JAEUNB010000157.1 GCA_016790625.1 Betaproteobacteria bacterium
CCGATAAAAAGCGGAAGGGGTTGCAAGTGGGAAACCAGAGGAGAAAGGAACCCGAATGATAAACTACGCGCCGCATGAATCTCGATGTGCTCATTCCCTCGCTCCTGCTCCCGCAACCCATTCAAAAGCTGATTCCACCGCCTGAAGTGCCCGCGTTGGAGAGGCTTATGGCGCGCGCGAATCGGCACGTGGAGGCTGGTGCTGATGCCGGGACATGGTTGGTGCGCCGCTGGGGCATGGCCGAGCCTGCCGCGATCGCGACGTTGCTGGCGGCATTCGATGGAATTGATGTCGGCAACGATGGCTGGCTGCTGGCAGAGCCGGTCAACATGGTGGCTGATCGTGATCGCGTCACCATGTGGCCGTCCCGTTTTCTCGATCTTGATGACGGCGAAGCAGCGGCCTTGGTCACCAGCCTTAACACGCACTTCGCTGCGGACGGCCTGCGCTTTCACGCCCCCACCCCCACCCGCTGGTATGTGCGATGCGAACCCGACGACGTTCCTGTGACTACGCCGCCCGCCAAGGCACGCCTTGCACCGCTGGCGGATGTTCAGCCCACCTCGACCGGGAAGATCAACTGGCGCTCGCTGCAGAATGAGAGCCAGATGCTGCTGTTCAACCACCCCGTCAACGAAACGCGAGCGCAGGCCGGCAAACCTGTCGTCAGCGGGGTATGGTTCTGGGGCGGCGGCGTTGCGGCTAAGACGCAAACGCCTCCTTACGAACTCGTCGCCGCAGATGCTGCCCTGCCTCGCGCACTGGCCCGGCAATCTGCTATTCAGACCACTGCTCTGGCATGGCCGGACATCGTCAATGTCCGGGGTAACGTTTTGGCGGTCATCACATCGCCTGCCGAGGCAATCGACAGCACCAATCTTGAGCGCTGGTCCCGCGAACTGGCGAAACTCGATCGCGATTTTTTCACACCGGTTTCCGTAGCGCTTGCTTCCGGCCAAATCGACACGCTGACCATCTACGCACCGGACGACGAGCGCACCGCTGTCCTCTCTATTCGTCCGCGCGACCTACGCTTCCGTTTCTGGCGCCGCGACAAACCGATTGCCGCCTATGCCTGAAATCATCACCCGCGAGCGCGACCCTGCCGCGTATGCCGCGCTGGTTGCTGCGAACGTCGATCCGCGCATGGCACGCATCTACGCGGCACGCGGCATTGCGAGTCCGGCCGATCTGAATCACGAATTCAGCGCCCTGCTACCGCCTTCGCAGCTGCATCGCATCAATGAGGCAGCCACCCTGCTGGCCGACGCCATTCTTGCGGGCAAACGGCTGTTGATCGTTGCCGACTACGATGCCGACGGCGCCACCGCCTGTGCGGTCGGCATGCGCGCGATGTCCGCCATGGGGGCCAAGATCGAATTCATCGTGCCGAATCGTTTCGAATATGGCTATGGACTCACGCCCGAAATTGTCGCGCTGGCTGCGGAACGCAACCCGCACCTCATCATCACGGTCGACAATGGCATCGCCAGCGTAGATGGCGTGGCCGAGGCCAACCGCCGCGGTATCGAGGTATTGGTCACTGATCATCATTTGCCCGGCCAATTATTGCCGGATGCGTCGGTGATCGTGAACCCGAATCAGGTTGGTGACGGCTTTGCCAGCAAGCATTTGGCCGGCGTGGGCGTGATTTTCTACATCATGCTGGCGCTGCGGGCTGAGCTTCGAACCCGTGGACATTTTGAAGGCAAGTTCGAGCCCAATCTCGCTGACTTGCTGGACCTTGTGGCGCTCGGAACGGTTGCCGATGTGGTGCGCTTGGACCACAACAACCGTGTACTGGTTGAGCAGGGGTTGCAGCGTATTCGTGCCGGACGCATATCTCCCGGGGTACGAGCACTGATGCAGGTGGCTGGTCGCGATCCATCGCGCGCCTCAACCTACGACCTGGGCTTCGTGATCGGGCCAAGGTTGAACGCTGCCGGCCGCCTGGACGATATGTCGCTGGGCATCGAATGCCTGCTGGCTGGCGACGAGCGCGTCGCGACCGAACTCGCCACCAAACTGGACCGGTTGAATCGCGAGCGCCGCAAGATCGAAGCCGACATGAAGGACACCGCGCTCGCAACGCTGGAAGATGTCGATGTCGGCACTCGCTATACGCTTTCGCTGTTCGACGCGGGCTGGCATCAGGGTGTGGTTGGCATCCTGGCCTCACGCATTCGGGAAAAATATCACCGGCCGGTAATTGCCTTTGCGCGGGACGGTGCAGGTAATCTCAAAGGTTCGGGACGCTCGATCAACGGGTTCCATATGCGCGATGCGCTCGACCTGGTCACCAAACGCGAGCCGCAGTTGATCGCCAAATTCGGTGGCCATGCGATGGCGGCGGGACTCTCCATTGCCGAAGCTGCGATGGCCGACTTCGCCAAGGCGTTTGAGACCGTCGCACGCGAGTTGCTCACCCCGGCCGATCTGGCCGAGCGGATCGAGACCGATGGTGCGCTTGATGGCAATGAACTCGACTTTGCCTTCGTCAATGCCATTGACGCACAGGTGTGGGGCCAGGGATTTGTCGCCCCCACTTTCACCGGTAACTTCCGTGTAATCGAGCAACGCGTTGTGGGGGAAAAACACCTGAAACTCAAACTCGCCATGGGCGGGGCGATATTTGAAGCCATGCGTTTCGGCTCGGCCGATGCCCTGAGCTCCAGCATTGACGCGGTGTTCCGGCCATCGATCAATGAATTTCGCGGCAATAAAACACTTCAACTGATACTCGACCATACCGCCTGACCGGTGGCTCAGTGCAGCGAGGGTCGCGTATAATTGCAGGCTGATTTCATTAAGAAAAAAGCAACATGGAAGCCGATCAGCAAAACGCCATTTCCAATTCACTTTCCGACTTGACCAATCGCACGGTCGAGTTGCGGAGGTATCTTTGACTTCGATACCAAGGCCGAGCGCCTCGAAGAAGTCAACCGCCTGAGCGAAGACCCTGCGGTCTGGAACGACCCCAAGCGCGCCCAGGAACTGGGCCGGGAAAAGAAATCGCTGGATGAGGTGGTCGGCACGCTCTCCACTTTGACCACCAGCTTCAAGGATTTGCGCGAGCTGTTCGAGATGGGCAAGAGCGAAGGCGACGACGAAACGTTGCTCGCTGTTGACGCCGATGCCAAGGACCTCGAGAAGAAGGTGCTGGACCTCGAATTTCGCCGCATGTTCTCCAATGCGATGGATCCGAACAACTGTTTCGTCGATATCCAGTCCGGTGCCGGTGGCACCGAGGCACAGGACTGGGCATCGATGCTGATGCGCCAGTACCTCAAATACTGCGAACGTAAAGGTTTCAAGACCGAGTTGCTGGAAGAGTCCCCTGGCGACGTGGCCGGTATCAAATCCTGCTCGATCAAAGTGATTGGCGAATACGCTTACGGCTATCTCCGCACCGAAGTGGGTGTGCACCGTTTGGTACGCAAGTCGCCATTCGACTCCTCGGGCGGGCGCCACACCTCATTTGCCAGCGTGTTCGTTTATCCGGAGGTGGATGACTCGATCGAAATCGAGATCAATCCGGCCGATCTGCGTGTCGACACCTTCCGCGCATCAGGCGCTGGCGGACAGCACATCAACAAGACCGATTCGGCCGTGCGTATCACTCACGCACCGACCGGTGTGGTGGTGCAATGCCAGAACGACCGTTCACAGCATCGCAACCGCGCTGAAGCGATGGCGATGCTGAAAGCCAAATTGTACGAACTGGAACTGCGCAAGCGCCAGAGCGACCAGCAAAAACTCGAGGACTCCAAGACCGACATCGGCTGGGGCCACCAGATCCGTTCGTACGTCCTGGACCAGTCTCGCATCAAGGATTTGCGCACCAATTTTGAAACCGGCAACACACAGAAAGTGCTCGATGGGCATCTCGATGAATTCATTGAGGCCAGCCTGAAGCAAGGCGTGTGATGAAGGTCGGCATCCTATTCGCGCTGGCAATCGCCGTGACCGGCCAGGTGCTCTATCACGTCACGCAAAAGAGCGTATCTCCCGGCGCCCATCCGGTTGTGTCGCTGATCGTCTTTTACGTCGTCGCCGCGCTCGCCACATTGCCACTGTTCCTGCTTTTCCCGCTGGAAGGTGCGCTCTCGGCGGAACTGGGTAAGCTGAATTGGGCGGTGATCGGCGTTGCGCTGAGCATTGTGCTGATCGAAATCGGCTTTCTGCTTGCCTATCGCGCTGGCGGTGAGTTGTCATCCGCTTTTGTCACCACCGCTGCTGTGGTCGCCATTTCTACGCTGGTGATTGGCGCGGCCTTTTTCGGCGAATCGCTGTCGGCGGCAAAAATCGGCGGCGTTGCACTATGTCTTGGCGGCATTGCGCTGCTCACCTCAAAGACTACCTGACCTACAACATTATTTCCTTCTACGACGAATCGATCATCATGTCCGAACAAAATCAGACTCCGCCCCAGGACGAAAATCACGTCATCGCCGAACGTCGCGAAAAACTGAAGGGCATTCGCGCCGCCAGCCCCAATGGCATCGCATTCCCGAATGACTATCGTCCGGAGCACGTCGCCAAGGACTTGCACGCTGCACATGGTGTCAAGACCAAGGAAGAACTTGAAGGCGCCGCGCATATCGATGTGAAGGTCGCCGGCCGCATCATGCTGAAGCGCCTGATGGGCAAGGCCGCGTTCGCCACCATTCAGGATGCCTCGGGCCGCATTCAGCTCTACGTCAAGAAGGATGACGTGGGCGAAGAGGCGTTCGAATCGTTCAAGCGCTATGACTTGGGCGACATCGTCGGTGCTGAAGGCTATCTGTTCCGCACCAATTCAAACGAGCTGTCGATCCACGTCAAGTCGATTCGCCTCATCACCAAGTCGATCCGCCCGCTGCCGGAAAAATTCCACGGCCTGACGGATACCGAGCAGCGCTACCGTATGCGCTATGTCGATCTGATCACCAACCCGGAGGTGCGTGAGACGTTTGTCGCGCGCTCGAAGATCGTGCAGGCCATGCGCGAGTTCATGGTCAAGGCGGGCTATCTCGAAGTCGAGACGCCGATGATGCATCCCATTCCCGGCGGTGCGGCAGCGCGGCCCTTCAAGACGCATCACAACGCGCTGGATATGGAGCTCTACCTGCGCATCGCGCCGGAGCTCTACCTGAAGCGGCTTGTGGTGGGTGGTTTCGAGCGCGTGTTCGAGATCAACCGCAACTTCCGCAACGAAGGCATTTCGGTACGCCACAACCCGGAATTCACCATGATGGAGTTCTACATCGCCTGGCGCGATTACGAACACCTGATGCAGTTCACCGAGGACATGTTCCGCGACATCGCGACCAAGGTGCTGGGCAAGACCCTGATCAACTATCAGGGACATGAGATCGATTTCGGCAAGCCGTTCGATCGTTTGACCATGGTCGATGCAGTCAAAAAATACGCACCGGAACTGGCGAATATCGATTTCAACGACAAAGCCACACTGATCCAGCATATTCGCGCCAATGGCGAAAATGGCAAGGAAACCGATACCGTCGGCACGCTGCAATTGAAGCTGTTTGAAGCTGCCGCCGAATCGAAGCTGATCCAGCCGACCTTCCTCGTTTCCTACCCGGCCGAAACCTCGCCCCTATCGCGCCGCAACGACAAGAACCCGGCGGTATGCGATCGTTTCGAGCTGTTCATCGCCGGTCGCGAAATCGCCAACGGTTTCTCGGAGCTCAATGACGCCGAAGACCAGGCCGAGCGTTTCATGGATCAGGTGCGACAAAAAGATGCCGGCGACGCCGAGGCAATGCACTACGACGCTGATTATGTTCGTGCGCTGGAATACGGTATGCCACCGACGGCGGGCGAAGGCATTGGTATCGACCGGCTGGTGATGCTGCTGACCGACAGCCCGTCGATCCGCGACGTCATCCTGTTCCCGCAATTGCGGGCGAGCGATGTCGAAAAATAGAACGATTCATCGGTAAACGCCATGACGCCAGTAGCGTTATGGCAAGAGTACATTTGATCGAGTGATATCATTAGTCCACCGCTTCAATTCCCGAAAGGAACTGACATGAAATTGACCAAGATTCTGTTGCTGGCCGGCGCTGTGTTCATCTCCCAAGGCGTGGCTGCAAAATGCGATAACTGCGGCACGGTTACCGACATGAAGACCGTGCAAGTCAAAGGCGAAGCCTCCGGTGGCGGCGCAGTCGTCGGCGGCGTGCTGGGCGGCGTGCTCGGCCACCAGGTTGGCAGCGGTCGCGGCAATACCGCGGCCACGGTTGTCGGTGCCGGCGCAGGCGCTTATGCGGGCCATCAGGTCGAAAAGAACGCCAAGTCCAAGACCCAATATCAGGTGATCGTCAAACTGGAAACCGGCGAATCGCGCACCTTTACCTACAATGCGGCGACGGCCTACAAAGTCGGCGACAAGATCAAGATCGTCGATAACAAGCTGGTTCGCGGTTAAGGATTAGATTCCACGTAAAAAGCCCGCTTTGGCGGGCTTTTTTATTTCTTGCCCGCAGTGACCAGCGCGATCCCGCCAAGGATTGCAACAGCCGCAATCAGCAGTCGCATCGTGACGGACTCACCCAAAAACACGACGCCTCCAATGGCTGCGATAACCGGGACACTGAGCTGCACGGTCGCGGCACTGGTGGCGCTCAGCCCGCGTATCGCCGTGTACCAGATGGCGTAACCAACGCCCGAGGCCAATGCGCCAGAGATGAACGCGTACGCCACACCGGCTCTGTCGAGCGAGCCCCATGGAAATGCGATTGCGCTCAACAGCAGCGCAAACGGCACCGCACGCAAAAAGTTGCCGGCCGTTGCAGAGGTTGGGTCGCCGGCTCCTTTGCCACGCAGGGAGTACACGGCCCAAGCTGCGCCGGCACCAAGCATTAGCATGGCCCCCATCGCAGGCGGCGCAGATGCGCCGGGCAGGAGCAGTCCCGCAAGGCCAGCGAACGCGCAAGCCAGGCCTGCGGATTGCCGCAGGCTCAGGCGCTCGCCCGCCCACAAGCCGTAGCCGATCATCGTTGCCTGCACTGCGCCGAACAGCAACAATGCGCCGGTGGCGGCAGACAAGCTTACATAGGCATAAGAAAATCCGGCGGCGTATGCAAAGAGTGCGAATGCCGATATCCAGCTTCCGGAGGCAGTGCTGCTGCCACGCCGAAGACGCACGATCAGCCAGAGTACAAGCGCACCGGAAATGAGTCGGATGGATGTAAAGCTGGCCGCATCAATGGCCGTGTGCTTCAGCGCCACACGGCACAGTAGCGAATTTCCGGCAAAGGCGATCATGGCCAGCAGGGTCAAGAAGAACACCTGCCCGCGCAATGGCAGATTCAAATCCGGCGTCTTTTCGCTCACTGCCTAAGTTTGTCAGGCAACGACTTCCGAAACCAAATCATGCTCTTGCGCCGCCACGACCCTGGCACGCAGGAATTCGCCCGGTTGAATCTTCTTGCTGACGCCAGTGACATAAACCAACCCATCGATTTCAGGCGCGTCAGCTTTCGATCGGCCCACGGCGATGCGCTCACCCTTGTCGTTCTCCGCCAGCCTATCTACCAGCACATCGATTTCGCGACCGACCTTGGCCTGCAGGCGCTTTTCGCTGATCTTGGTCTGGTGCTCCATGAAGCGTGTCTGACGCTCGGCACGAACTTCGTCCGGTACCGCATCGGGCAAATCGTTGGCACGCGCGCCTTCAACCGGCGAATAGGCG
>JAEUNB010000241.1 GCA_016790625.1 Betaproteobacteria bacterium
CAGCACACGCATGGTCACATCGGTGGAGCCGCCCGGCGGCCACGGCACGATCAGCTTGACGGGTTTGTTCGGAAAGCCCGACGCTGTTTGTGCGTGAGCGGTGGACACACACCACGACAGCAGCGCTGCCGCAGCGAGCAGAAATGTTCGAACAGCACGCTGCACATGACGATCGAAATGATTCATGAATCTCTCCTCGAATATTGTTCATCGTGCGTGGCTGTTGTTTTGTGCTGCTGCCACGATTCGCCCGATGATGCGCGTGAAATTGCGCGTCGTCCATCAATTCGGCATCCATGTGCCGCAGGGCGAAACTCCAGCACTGGAGCGCCTTCCCAGCCATTTTTGCCCCACAGACCGCACCAGTGCTTGAGTTTGCTGCTGGGGTATACGGCCCTTGCTCACGCCACGCCATGTCCGAAATCGTCGCAAGAAATCGTATACCGCTCATCGAATCCCGATTTGCTCGTCCACCATGAATACTCCCCACGCATGCCCAGCGCAATTTGCCCGCCGTCTACTGGCCAACATGGCTGCGATTTTGATGGCTTCATTGCCGCTGTTGTCAGCCGCCCAGACGACGTGGCTTCTCCCGGCGAACGGCACGTGGACCACCGGCAGCAACTGGTCCGCCGGCGTACCGAGCAGCAGCCTCGATGCCATCATCGACGCCATCGGCACGCCGCACGTCATCAGCCACAGCGGCGGCACCATCAACGCGCGCACACTGGCTTTGAATTCCATCGACGCCACTCTGGCACTCAGCAGCGCCACGCTGAGCATGAACAACAGCGCCCCCGGCGGCTGCGCACAGGGCGCCATCACACTTTCCGCCAGCACCCTGACCGGCATGTTTACCAATGGCGCCGGTTGCACCATTACCAACCTTGCCGGCTCATCATCCATCCGCTTCACGGCCAACAATGGGGTGATCCGCGCCACCGCCGGTTCGGTCTCGATAGGCGGATCGGCATCACCGCAAGGATGGAGCATGGGTTCCGGCGCGTTGATCGAGGCCGACGGCAGCAGCGCGATCGTGGGCTTCAATCTGGGCGCCGGCGAGCGTTGGACCAGCACCGGTGAAATCGTCGCGCGCAATGGCGGGCAGATCAACTTGGGCGGCCGCAATGCCACTGCCACCCTGGGCACATTGAAGATATTCGACACCGCCCGCATCAACCTCAGCGGCGTCATCGAGAACACCGGCGCCGTGCTGCAACCACCGCAAGGCGGCCAGTTCGACGCGGTCGGCGGCAGCATCATCGGCGGCAGCATCGCACCCGGCGCCATCGTCCTGCGCAACCGCATCGGCGCGGGCGTGGTCGGCCTGCGGCTGGAAGGCGGTGCGATGTGGGAAGGCAATGTCGACATCCTCGACAACAACCTGCGCTTCGACCCCGGCTCCAATTTCACCGGCACCCAGCTGAACGCCACCGGTGCATTCGGCGTGACCTACGTCGGGCCGGCCACGGTCGCCGGCAAGACCATCACGCTCAACACCATCAACGCCAACAAGACCACCTTCACCGTCGGCTCGCCCACCGTCGCCGACACCCGCACCGTAACACTTGCCGCCGATACGATCCTGCGGGGCACGGCATTCCAGCTACGCGCCGAGGTGAACACCAACACGCTGATCAACCAGGGCCTGATCGAGCACCTGTCCGGCACCAGCACCACCAGCGCATTGGGCACACTGGTCAACGAAGGCCGCATCCAGATCAACAGCGGCACCTTCAGCATTGCCCCCGGCACGCTCACCAACAACGGCATCATCGAAGCCGGCCCCGGCGCGCTGGCGCTGCTGGCCACTGGCATCGCGTTCAATCAGGGGCCGTCCGGCGAACTGCGCGGCACCGGACAGATCAATCTCAACGCTGCAATTCCCGGCGGCACGCTGCGGCCGGGCAACAGCACCGGCGGCAGCATCGGCACGCTGACCATTCAATCGCCGTTCGGCCAGCCCGCCACCTTCACTAGCCCGACCACCTTCGCCATCGAGATCGGCGGTGCCGGCAACGACCAACTATTCTTCAACAACGGCAGCAAGGGCGTGGAGCTGGGCAGCAATATGGTCTCGCTCGCCGTCACGCTACTCTCTCCGCCCACAGCAGAGACCTACCGCGTGGTCAATCTCGCGCCCGGATTCGTCAATCCGCTGAATGGCACCTTTATCGGCCTGCCACATGGCGCAACGCTCACCGTCAACCACGCCGGCATCGACTACAACTTTGTCGTCGAGTACGACTCCAAGGGCGTGACATTGCGTTTGCCGGCACCGACCACGCCACTCAATTTCACCGGTGCACTGTCACGCAAGACGCATGGCGCCGCAGGCACCTTCGACCTGCCACTGGACACCGCCGCTCCCGTCAGTGGCGCCGTCACCGTCGAATCGCGCGCCATCGGCGATGGCCACGTCATCGTGTTCCGGTTCGACGGCAATGTCGCATCGGCAGCGGCGGTGTCTGCTGTCGATACCATGGGCAATCCACTCGGCTCGACATCAACCAGCGTGTCGGGCAACGAAGTGCTGGTCACGCTGACCGGTATTGCCGATAACCAGCGCGCAACGATATCGCTGACGGGCGTGACCGGCGCCGGGGGCGGCGTCACCAACGCATCGACATCGCTCGGATTTCTGCTGGGCGATGTCACCGGCATCCGCTCGATTCCCGCCAGTCACATCGGGGCGACCAAGAATCGATCGGGGCAGCCAACCGACAGCAGCAATTTCCGCTTTGACCTCAATGCCTCGGGCGTGGTCGGCGCAGCGGATATCAATGCCGTGAAAGCCAGAACGGGCTTGGCGCTGCCGTAATCGCACTTGTCTTGTATCCAGTCGTCCCCGCGTAGGGTGAGATCGGGGTTTCGCAAAGCACTGCTTTGCGCCGCTCGAACGCCAAAGCCATGCAGGGCTTTGGCGGGGACCTCTAGCTATAAATCACTAATCGCCGCGTTACGCACGCCGGTTTTTCAGAGGCAGGCATCCATGGTAAGTCCTGTATTGCCTGTTCATGGCCAGTTCCCAATCACGAGCGCATGGGGCACTATCGCCAAATGCGGCGTTCAATTCATCGACGGATGCGAACCATACCTGCAAAGGGCCATGATTCCGAACCATCGATTTGTAGAAACTCCAGTTGTAATCCCGCCGAGCGAGCTCTCGCGGCGCAGGCGAAGCCGATGCTTTTCCATCGCTTCCATCATCGGTAACCAGATTGCGCAGGTATCTCGCAGGCCATCGATATGCAAAGGAGTGATCTGTTTTTTCGATGTAGACGATGTGGCTGTCCATTTGCTTGCCATCTGTATGCAGGTACGGCGTCGCAACAGTCCAAATAAACACGCCATTGCAGGATTGCTTCGCCCATTCGCTACGAAACACTTCAACAAAAGCCCGCAACAGGGATTCCGAATCAGTTGCAGCGGAAGGATCAATGGACAACGGTGCGCATTTGAACGGATTGCCAGGCAAACCTGCCGCAATCAGATTCGCCAGACCTTGATTGGAAGCCGAACTTAGGTTCATCGCCAAACCCTCGCAACGAATGCCAGTGCCCCACCCTGTGTCGGCTCGACAAAGCCAAAACCGCGATCATCCTTCCAGGTTTTGATAGTGCCTCTGAATTGCATTGCTTGATTTTCCGGTTTGAAGATTGATGGGGAAATTACCACTCGCCATGTCAGTAAGCACCAAAATCGGGATCGTTAAATTCCGGATCGGGCCCAACCTTTGGCGTGTATTCCGGCTTGTCCGGCAGCCACTCGAACTTGAATCCGCGCACGCGCCGCAATTCGCCATCAACTACAACGGA
>JAEUNB010000290.1 GCA_016790625.1 Betaproteobacteria bacterium
TCCCGCTAATAACGACATCTGCCCGCGAGCCGTTCGGCACACCGGACAAGTCGACAAAGACTTCCTTGCCCACATACGTGAGCGTGACCGAGCCAATGCTGCTTGTCGCCGATGCAACCGAAGAAATGACATTGGTGAAACCGAAAACCAACCTGTGGGTAGCGCCACTATTGCGCGGTTCGACGACCACAGCTTCGGTGGAACTCGACGCAGGGGTAAGTTGCTGATCGAACGCGCCAGCGGCGCCGTGTTGTTTGCGCGAATAAGCGCCGGTAAATGCCGTTGCAGGCATGTTCGTTGGCGACGCCGTTACGGCGCCCGACGGGTCGCCGGTGCCGTTCGCATTGACTGCAACTACGCTGCAGGAATAGGAAGCACCGTTCGCCAATCCCGTAACGGTAATGGGTGACAAAGCCGAGGACGCGATCGCCGTGCCGGCTCCGCAATCGGCAAAATACCGGGTCACCACCGCACCGCCATCGTTGGCCGGCGGAGAAAAAAACAGCGTTACCTGACTGTCGCCTGGTATCGCGGTCACGCCCACAGGCGCTCCTGGTGCACCATCGAACAAGATCTTTCGTATTCTGCTGGTCAATGTGTCAACAACAAACAACTCCCTTGTCGCAGACAAGGCGATACCCCGCGGCTGCAAAAAGCTCTGCGCGGCGGGAACGCCATCCAGAAATTCTGCCGGGTTTGCGCCCGCTATGGTCGAAATCAGACCGTTCGGGGCAATTTTTCGGATTCGCGAATTGGCAGCGTCTGCCAGATAGACATTGCCTGCCACATCTACCGCCAAACTCATCGCAAAAGAGATACTCGCGTTGATCGCCGGCCCACCATCACCGGCAGTTCCGGGCGCACCATTCCCTGCAAACACGCTAACGCTACCACTTGGCGTGCGTTTGTATACACGATAGTCGGAATGGCCCGTGAACAGATTGCCGTGACGATCGATGGCAATCGACCCGGCTGCGAACGGAACGGGTATCGCTTGAATGATGCCATCAACCCCTACGCGCCGTAGTGTGCTGCCGGTAGTATATGTACCACCAGCGATATAGACGTTACCGGCGTGGTCGACTGCAAGGGCGCCCGGCATGGAAAGCATCGCGTCCGTCGCCAGTCCGCCATCACCTGAGTAACCTTGAGTGCCGTTACCTGCGAACACGGTCAGCACACCGGCTGGCGAAACCTTCCAGACCTTCGATAGATACGGTTCCGAAAAATAGACATTGCCAAGCCGGTCGACTGCCACTCCTGCCGGGCCGTTCAAGCCAACCGAAGTGGCGGCGGCCCCATCACCGCCCACACCAAACGTTCCATTTCCAGCGATAGTGGAAATGGTCCCGTCCGTTGCAATTTTTCTTATGCGGTAATGGGTTGGGTCAGAAAAAAACAGGTTGCCGTCCATATCTCGCGCAATAAAACTTGGGCCGACGAGCTTTGCGTTAAGCGCTTGCAGGCCATCCCCGACAAAGTCTTTGCCGACGCCTGCAATGAGATTGATCATGCCGTCCGGGGAAATCTTTCTGATCCTGCGATTCGCGTAGTCGGCAATGAATAAATTGCCGTTGGTATCTACCGCAAGTCCGTTCGGCTCATAAAGGTCGGCATTGATGGCAGCACCCCCATCGCCCGAATAGCCCGCATAGACGCCGGCAATGGTACTGGCCTGTCCGTTGGCGGCGACCTTTTTGATCTTGTTCCGATTGGTGTCGGCAATGATCAGGTCGCCATTAGGCATCACCACCAACCCCTTGGGTTGGGCGAGTCCATAGAGGGGAATTTGCTGGTTGCCCGGGCTGCTCACTGCATACCCGTCATCCGCGATCGAAGAAATAATTCCGCTCGTATCGATTTTCCGGACACGATGGTTTCTGGTATCGGCAACAAACAGATTCCCTGTAGCGTCGAGTGCAAGCGCTTGCGGGTATCGCAATGTTGCCATGGTGGCAGGCCCACCGTCACCGGTATAACCTTGGAAACCAGTTCCGGCAACGGTCGAGATCGTGCCGCTGGAGTCGATTTTACGAATACGATGGTTTGCGGCATCGGCCACATACATCGTCCCGTCAGGCGCTACCACAATCCACTGTGGCTCATTCAAAAGTGCGCTGACCGCTGGACCACCGTCGCCGCCAAATCCCGACATGCCATTGCCGGCGACAGTGCTAATCACGCCGGCGGGAGAAATTTTTCGGACGCGATGATTAGCTCCTTCGGTGACATATAAGTTACCGAGTACATCGAATGTTACGGAAGATGGGGAGCCGATACTTGCGCTCAATAGTGGTCCACCGTCGCCACTCGGTCGCTGAAAACCGCCAAAACCGTTTCCCGCAAATGTCGTGATCACACCACTTGAGTCGACTTTCCGTATCCTGTGATTGTCGGTATCCGCGATGAATATATCGCCACTACCGCTGACCGCAACTGCCCGCGGCAACCCCAAGTATCCACTTGCCGCCGGCAACCCGTCGCCAACGCCGTGACCGCCAACGGTCGTAATCGTTTGGGCATGGCCCGCATTCGCCAAAAGTAAAAACACGATTGCAAATAGAATTTTTCGCATGCTCTTAGAGTCCATCTCCCACTATCGCTCGAATAGGGGCTTTTTCCGGCTATTTAGTGCTTAGCCGGCAACGAGAAAACTGCAATTATCTCGTACTAGACAGCCATTTACGAAACCAACACCGCTCGACCATTTGGCATATGGCCACGTGGACCGATCACATTGGCAAACGCCAATCCACTCCCGCCAAGCCGTTGCCGCGAAGAAACGCATTTGCCTTGGAGAAATGCCGGCAGTCGAAAAATCCGCGATGCGCGGACAGCGGCGAGGGATGCACCGCTTCCAGCACGGCATGACGCGTGGCATCGATAAGCGGCGATTTTTTCTGCGCATGTGCGCCCCATAGCAGAAACGCTTTCGGCGACGAATCTGCTGCACCCAGCGCGCCAATGACCCCATCGGTAAATTCACCCCAACCGAAATTCGCATGCGAGCCCGGCTTGCCTTCCTCAACCGTCAGCGCGGTGTTCAGCAACAACACGCCCTGCTCCGCCCATGCCGAAAGATCGCCATGCAAAGGCGGCGCGATGCCGAGGTCGATCTGCAGCGCCTTGTAGATATTCCGCAGCGAGGCCGGTACTTTCACGCCGCGCGGGACCGAGAATGCCAATCCCATGGCATTGCCGGGTGTGGGATACGGATCCTGACCGAGGATGACGGCGCGCACGGCATGCGGATCAATCCGTTCAAACGCGGCAAACCAGTGTTCACGCGGCGGAAATATCATCTTCCCAAGCGCTATCTCATGTTCGGCAGCGCGAGTGGCTCGGGTCAGCGCTTCGCGTGGAGCGCCGCTCATCAGGGCCAGCCATGCTTCAGGAAGATTGTGTGACACGGTTAACTGCCAGCTATCGCAAGGGCGCCAATCATGCATCAATTCCGCTCATCGCACCAACCCCTGCGTTTCGTGTGCTGGCCGCCACCGGAGATCGTCATGTTCCGTCTCATTCAGTTACTGCTCGCTGTTGCCCTGCCTGCAGCGTTATTGCCAACGCTGGCCCGTGCGCAGGCATTTACCGTCGATACCTCCAGCGCCTCGCCCCTCACCGGACTGTGGTGGAATGCGAACGAATCCGGCTGGGGTTCCACGCTGACGCAGCAATCCACCCAGTTATTTACGACCCTGTTCGTTTACGACAGCGCCGGCAACCCGACCTGGTTCACTGTGTCCTGCACTATCGCCGGCGCGAGTTGCACCGGCGACGTGGCACGCGTGCGCGGAGGCGCGGCGCACACGGCCCCCTGGGCGGGCAGCAGCATCGCCGCCACTCGTGCCGGCAGCATGACGCTGACTTTCACCAGCAACGACACGGGCAGCATGAGCTATACCATCGACGGCGTCAGCGCCAGCAAGCAGATCACGCGGCAGATTTTCGGCCCGCCACCGCCCGCCGCATCCAGCCTCGCAGGCACCTGGTACGGCGCCATCATCGAGTCGCGCAGCAATTGCACGCAATCGCAGAACAACGGCAATCGCGCCACCTATGGGCAATACGACATCGGCATGGGCGTTGGCAGCAGCGGCGCCATTTCGATCATCCTCTCCGGCGTAACCGGCCTGCAATGCACCTACAGCGGCACCTTTTCCACCAATGGTGCGCGGATATCGGCTGGCGGCAACTTGAGCTGCAACGACGGCAAACGCGGCACCTGGCAAACCAGCAGCCAGGCTAACAGCGTCAGCGTACAGCCACGAAATATGTCGCTGGAATTGAACACGCAGCTCGACACCTCGGAAACCTGCGCGATATTCACTGTACTGGGCGGTTCGCGTCTCTAGTGCAGGCACTTATCGCGCGTTAATTCAGCGCGCCGGGCAGATTGTCCTGCGACGCAGTACACTCCGCTTCGTCAACTTTGTCCTACAGAGGCCATCGATGCGGATTCTGAACGATCTCCATCCCGCCACGCGCAATCTGGTCCGCATCGCCTATCTCGCGCTGATTCTGATTCTGGCCGGTTTCGCCTACGCAACCTGGCGGCAGTTGCAGTCACTGCGCAGCGCACCGGTCGCCCTGCCGAACTTCGGTTTCTATGTGGTCGATATGCCGGTGAAAAGCTCGCTGGTGCATGCCAATGGCTCGTGGATTTCTTCCGCCGGCGCGCAGCCGGGGGACGCGCTGCAGACCACCGCACTGCAATGCACCCGCAGCAAGATGCAGTGCGTGGAATCTACCGCCATCGTTTCCGTGAAGGACGGTTCCTATCTGGAGACAGTGCCTGCGGTATACGAGGTCGATCAATGGAACGACGACAAGCTGGTGACCAAGGCACTCAACTCCAATTGTTCGGCGCGTGTACTGACGGTGAGCATGATCGACCGCAGCGCCGTCAATGAAGTCACGCTGCTGCCCGGCAACGCACAGTGCAAGGACCCGCCGCGTACGCTGAGGCTCGATCACGGCAGCAAATCGCGTATCGTCGCGCCCCCTGCCAAGAAGTGAATGTCAAGCACTGGTGCGGCTTTCCGGCTGAAAATGGCCGGGAAGCCGCACCAGTGCTTGAGTTTTCTAACCGGCGTCAGACCTTTTTCACCACCAGGTGATTGTTCACCTGACGCACGCCCTTGATGCCGGAAGCAATGGTCCCGGCGCGCAGGCGCGATGCCTCGTCCTTGACCAGGCCATTCAGCGACACCACACCCTCGCGGGTATCGACATCGATTTTCAGCACGCTCAGGTCCGGATCTTTGACGAGATCGGCATTGATCGAGGCCGTGATGGTGCCGTCATTGATCGCTGTGGTCGTCTCAGCCGCCTTGTCGCTCACACTGCCGGCAACATTGGCGACCGTACTACCGGCCTTGTCCACCGTCGCACCTACCTTGTCGCCGACATTGGCGACTTTCTCGTTGGTTTTGTCGATGGCTTTATCGACTTTCTGGCCGACGGTTTCACCGGAGCTGGTGTACTTGTCGCAAGCGCTCAGGCCCACGGCCAACAACACGGCTGAAATCGCTGCAATTGTTTTGGATGTATTCATGACCGCACTCCTTTCGGCAAAAATCATGAAGTCATGATCGCCGCGTTTCAGTCGCCACCACGTCAGCGCGGGTCCTACTTTTTTGTAGGACGGGTACGCGGCACGGCTGAACACTGGTTCAGGAGCTGCAGGAAAGCGCCGAGCAACCCGCGCGGTTGCGCGCCCACTCCGGCCGACGCGTGGCAAGATCTTCATGCTCCGGTTGCTCGTCGTATGGCCGCTGCAGGACGGCCATCAATCGCTTGAGAAGCGCGTCATCGCCGGTTGCCAGCGCATCGATTGCCAACTGCGCCTGATAGTTACGCAGAACGTACTTGGGATTGGTGCGGTTCATGGTGGCCATGCGGACGGCATCGTCCTGGCCATCGCGGCGCACACGCTCGGCGTATTTTGCGAGCCAGTCAAGCAATTGCTGGCGGAACGGCGTGGATAGCGCAGCGTCGTCGTAAAACGCATTGGCCAGCGGCGAGATGCGCACCTCGTCACTCGCCTCCGCATCGACCGGCACGCGTGCCAGGCTGCGAAAGAACAGCGTCATGTCGGTTTCGGTTTGCTGCAGCAACTCGAACAGTCCGATCAGCAGCTGCTCGTCGCGCGGCGCTTCGCCCTCTCCTGCCAATTCAAGTTCGCGCCAGCCCAGCTTGTCGGCCAGCATGCGTTGCGCGGTGTCGTTAAAGGTCTGCCCGAACCGGTCGAGGCCACGTTGCAGCAAAGCCTCATCAACAATCAGCGGTTGCAGCGCGCGCGCAAGCCGCGACAGATTCCAGTGCGCAATCTGCGGCTGGTTGCCATAGCAATAGCGACGGCCGGCCGCGTCGGTGGTATTGGGTGTCCATCCGGGTTCGAACCCTTCGAGCCAACCATACGGGCCGTAGTCGATGGTGAGCCCAAGGATGGACATATTGTCGGTATTCATCACGCCGTGAACGAAGCCCACCCGCATCCAGTGCGCCACCATCACCGCGGTGCGGCGGCAGATTTCCTCGAACCACTGCGCGTAGCCATCAGGCGACGTCGCGAATTGCGGGTAGTGATGCGTG
Source organism: Betaproteobacteria bacterium (assembly GCA_016790625.1). GTDB lineage: Bacteria > Pseudomonadota > Gammaproteobacteria > Burkholderiales > Usitatibacteraceae > UKL13-2. The sequence goes on from JAEUNB010000290.1 coordinate 6,598, forward strand.
ATCACATAGTCGGCGAGCTGCTTCAGCAAATCAGGCTCCTGCTGTGCGACCAGAATTTCAAAATTGCCGAAGCGCACGAACGATGGCGCCACGCGGCAGACGATCGCGCCCGGCTCGGCGGCGGGATGTCCGTCATAGAACATATCGCGGATGACCGATTCGCCGGTAGCGGCAAGGCTCAAGGCGCGGGTGGTCGGCACGCCCAGCCAGTGCATCGCTTCGCTGCACATGAATTCGCGCACCGAGGAACGCAATACGGCGCGACCATCCGCTGTGCGTGAATACGGCGTGCG
>JAEUNB010000209.1 GCA_016790625.1 Betaproteobacteria bacterium
GATGCGACACCGCAGCGGGACGAATAGCGGCCCGGTCATTTCGCATGAGTGAAGTCGACAAAGGGGCAGTGCGCCTGGATAAGTGGTTATGGGCCGCGCGGTTTTACAAAACCCGGCAAATTGCCATCGACGCCATCAATGCCGGACGAGTCGAAGTCAACGGCGAGCGCGCCAAGCCATCCAAATCGGTGAAGGTCGGCGATACGATGAGAGTGCGGCGCCCGCCGTATGAAATCCTGCTGAAGGTGACCGCGATCTCCGAGAAACGGGGCTCGGCAACCATCGCGCGCGAGCTCTATGCCGAAACCGCGGAAAGTATCGCGGCGCGCGAGCAGTTGCAAGCCGAATTGCGTGACATGCCGCCGCCGATCTTCAAAGGTCGGCCGACCAAAAAGGATAGGCGCACGATCGAAAACTGGCAGCGCGCTGCGGCGCTGACAAGCGATGACGAATAGCGTTGCGCATCGTGTTCTGATCGGATTGTTTGCGGCGGCAAGTATCGCCTCGCATGCATCCACCTATCGCATCGAACCCACCGAAACCACGGCGCGTTTCGAAGTGCATTTTCTCGGTGTGTTTCCGATTCGTGGCGATTTTCGCCGCACTTCCGGCACGCTGATCTACGATCCCGCGACTCGCGTCGGCAACATCGATGTCGCGATCGACGCGACTACGCTGGAAGCCGGCTCCGAGCGAGCGCAGAAGACCGCGCGTGGTGAGGACTTCTTCAACGTCGATAAATTTTCCAGCATCGATTTCAAGTCGTCGCGCTTCGTGTTTGAGGACAGCAAGCTGCGCGCGGTCGAAGGGATGCTGACGCTGGTTGGCCTCAACAAACCCGTGGTGCTGGTGGTGAATGACTCGAAGTGCGAGCCGGCGCGCGAACGCGAAGCCGCTTACTGCCGCGCCGATGCGACACTGACGGTAAAGCGTTCCGATTTCGGCATGAAGGCGTGGTCGCACACGGTCGGCGACGATGTGGTGATACGGATAGCGATTGTGGCGAAGCAGGCGCCGGATTCAGCGATCGTTGTGCCCACTGCGGCCGGCGTCAACCGGGTTGAGCCGGCCAAGAACCCTTAGCTCCCTGCCTGCTCGTTTGGCGATCACCGCCTCGCCCTGCGCAGGATAGATGCCGGTCAGCGCGGTGATATTCACCTGATGCGTGACCAGCACCAGATTGCTGCCCTCGATTTCCTGCTTTGCCAAACCCGTTTTCACACTGGCGGCTTGCACGGCGCCATAGGACGGGTTGTCGAAATGCGAATCGAGTGACGCCCACGGCTGCACTCTCACCTTGTCGAACGCAAGCCGTGCCGTATCGAGACAGCGGCACCAGCGCGATGACATCACATTGCCGATGGGTACGCCGCGCTCGCGAAAAGTGGCGCCGATTTGCTTCGCCTCCGCACGTCCAGCGTCGCTCAGATTGCGTTGCGTGGCGCAATCGCCGAGTACAAATCCCGGCGGATCGCCGGTGCCCGGCACGGTGCTGGCGTGACGAATCAGAATCACATGTCCACCGGACTTGAGTGCTGCCCACAGCGCGGCGGATGTGGTCTCGTTTGCCTTCGCGGGTTCCGCTGCCGCAACAGGTGCGACAGGCGCAGCAGTAAGCGCAATGAAAACGGCCAGCGATATCAGGCTGGCCGTGAGGGAAAATCGCATGTCGCGAATCAGCGTTTGAGAAAAGCCGACAGCGCGCTTTCGAGCAGATTGTGATTGTCCGGGAGCTGGCCGTTGGGTGAAAGCTTGTCGATCAGCTGCGGGAGCATATCGGCCAGGCCACCGGAAACTTCACCGTGCGACATACCGAGTTGGCCGGCGATATCGCGAATCTTGTCCGAGCCCAGTGCCTGCGTCAGCTGGTCAGCCGAAATCGGCATGTTCTCGCCGGTGCCAATCCATGACTTGAGCTGATCGCCCAGGCCCGCGTTCTGCAGCGAGTTCATCAGGCCACCCAGGCCGCCCATTCCACCAGCCGCGCCATCCTTGTTTGCCAGCATCTGCATCGCCATTTGCAACAGTGGATTGTCACCGCCTTGTTGCGATCCGCCCATCAGGCTGCCCATCAATCCGTCGAGTAATCCCATGATTCGCTCCTTGCTGGAAAGGTTTTAACGAGATGCCAACTTTACGGTAAAGCGAAAACCCATATTGTGAACTTCATCCTTCATTTGCTGCATTGCCACCGGCACGGCGGCAGGATCGCCGCGAATGGATAACTCAATGATGCGCCCATTCGGCAAATGCTGCGGCAGGCTGGAGAGCTTGGTGGTGGGGAAGTCAGTAACGATGCGATTCATGGCATCGATCAGGTGGCTTTCACCCGCCTCCTCGATGACGATGATCTCCTCGGCAAACGCGACCTGATTGAACAGGTGCGAGTATTTCGTGTCCAGCACCCATTGCATCATCGGCCAGGCCATTTCCGGGAAGCCGGGCAGGAAATGATGATCGCCACATGAGAATGCCGCGATCTGGTTGTAGGGGTTTGGAATGATGGTCGAGCCGACCGGAAACTCGGCCATCTTCAAACGATTGGGCGTGAGCTCGAAATTCGGCTTGGACTGCATCGCAGCCACGGCTTCCGGATGCTGATGAATCGGCACACCAAGCGCCGCCGCCGCGCACTGCCGCGTGTAGTCATCCGGCGTGGCGCCGATGCCGCCGAAGCTGAACACGATGTGGTCAGTAGCAAAACTTTGCTTTAATGCCGCGACGATGCGATCCGGTTCATCGCCAATGTAGTTGGCGTAGCTCAGCGACAATCCGCGTGCGGAAAGCGTCTCGATCACTTTCGACAAATGCTTGTCCTGCCGTTTGCCGGAGAGGATTTCGTCGCCGATGATCAGCGCGCCGAAGGTTGGTATGGAAGTCATTTAAGGAAAATATCCCAGGCAAAGCGCGCCATCAAGGCGGAAATGATCACAAGAAAAAATACCCGCAGGAAACCGCTGCCCTTGGCAATCGCCATCCTGGCGCCGAACCACGCACCGGCCACATTGCACAGGGCCAACGGAATCGCCAGTTTGTAGAGAATATTACCGCTCCAGGCGAACCACGCGGTGGCGGCGAGGTTGGTGGTGATATTGACCACCTTGGCCGAGGCCGAAGCGGTGAGGAAATTGAAACCCAGCAGACCGATGAAAGCGAAGATGAGGAAGCTGCCGGTGCCCGGACCAAAGAAGCCTTCGTAAAAACCCAGCACGATGCCAATGGCAATCGCGATGCCGCGCTCGTGATGCTGGGCGAATTTCGGCTGATGCAGGTTGCCGAAGTCTTTTTTGATAAAGGTGTAGATTGCCACGCCGACCAGCAGGATAAGGATGATCGGCTTCAGCAGTTTCGGATCTATCAGCGTGACGGCGCGCGCGCCGAAAAAGGCGAACACGGCGGCGAAGATCGCTGCCGGCAATATCGATTTCCATGGCACTTCAACCTGCCGCGCAATCTGCGACAGCGCAACCGAGGTGCCGGCCAGCGAGATGATTTTGTTGGTGCCGAAAACCGTTGCCACCGGCGCGCCGGGCAGGAACACCAGCAGCGCAGGAACTTGAATCAGTCCGCCGCCACCAATGACGGAATCGACAAAGCCGGCGAAGAAGGCGAGGGCGCAGAGGGCGGCAAAGGCCCAGGAGAAATCGATGTCCAAGAGAGTGTTTGTTTCTTGCGAGGTATTCGTGGGGCACTTCCTCCTTTTTAAAGGAGGATTGAGGAGGATTTGCGGTCGTCATTGAATCGCAACTGCTGAAAATCCCCCTCATTCCCCCTTTTTCAAAGGGGGACGTGCCTTGCCATGAAATCGTGTGAAGAGAAGGTTGTTACAAACTGTTGCAGCAGCTAGATTACCATCCGGTGAATGAAGCGGCCGGTAACAAGCGCATGCAACCGCAGCACAACAATTTCGGGGAGAAAAATGAACGAACAAAAACGGTCCGATATGGCACTGATGTTGATTCGTCTTGCGTTAGCTGGATTGATCGCCGCGCACGGTTGGGCACGGCTGATCGGCGGCGGCGTGGTGCCATTCGGCAACTGGCTGGATTCGCAAGGGATTCCATTCGGCTTTGCCGTGGCCGCCGCGGTGACGGCGATCGAAATCATCGGCACACCGCTGCTGGCGCTTCGCAGATGGGTGTTGTCGCTGGCGATTGCCTACGCGGCAATTTACGTCGTCGGCATTGTCATGGTCCACGCCAAGGCCGGCTGGTTCGTGGTTGGCCTTGGCCGCAACGGCTCGGAGTACAGCGTGTTGCTGATCGTTTGCCTGCTGGCGATGGCGTGGCGGGATCTGCCGTCACGCTGGGCGCGTTGATGCTGTCCTGGAAAACCCAACAAGGCATCGGTCCGAAAGCCAATAAACACGGGCATCTCCAAGGCAATGCCTTGGAGAGCCGCGCCAGTGCTAGGCTTCAAGGCATCAAGGTCGTCAAAACTGCAGTTTCAGCCGGTGTGTGCCGGGAATGACACCACCGTACGTCGAGACGACGCCTGTGCGAGTGTAGGTATGCATGCCGATGCTGATAACCGGCACGCCAAGTATCGCGACGGACGAAACTGCTACACCATCCAGCGTTGATGACACCGGCGCAAGGCGTTGAGTGTTGGTCCAATCAAACACCAGTTCCGCAGTGCCGTTGGGTCCGTTAACCTGGCCGGGTACGCTGGTGGTGCTCGCGGCCGTGGTTGTTGCGGCTTGAAAAAAGCTGCGCGCGCGGTCTGAAACGATGGTCTGACTGGTGGAGTTCAGCAGACTGCGGTTTCCATAAGCAACGACATTGGCGACGCTGCAGTGGTTAAGCGTTAGTACTCCGCAACTGAGCCGTGGAACGGTTGGATTGAGATTGGGCGAACAACCCGGGGCGCCCTCTTCCCGGTTGACCATCGCAAGCCGGGATTCGCTATTGGTAGTTGGCCAACCGCTGGGAATGCAACCCGCTGGCAACTGCGGGCTGGATGGATTGCTGTAGGGGTTGGATGCCGAGGTCTTGAAATGTTCGTAGTAGGTAGGAAATGTCACCACCCAGTCGGTCAGCGAGTTCGTACCGCTGTCGAGAATAAATTCGTTGACGACGCCGTCGCTCATCAGCGCGGCCGATACGGCTTCAAGGCCGGTGGCCCACACCGAATGCAGCACGCGGCCATCCTCAAGCAAAGTACGTGTCTCCGGCGGGCTGGCAGCACCGAGCAGCGGCGCGCCGCTACGCACGCCGCCATAGCGAACCACATTGGACCAGGCTTCCAGCGCCGTCGGCACATAGGAGAAATTGATGCCGGTGACCGGGTTGAGCAGGGTTACGCGGCCACTCAAGCCGCCGCCAGGGGCGGCGAGAAAGTTGCCGGGAAACACGTTTGGTGCGGTGCCGGTTGCCGGGTCCAGCGCGCCGATGGCGGTACAATTGGCCGGCACCAGTGCCGCGTTGCGCGCCATATGCCCCTGTACGGTGGTGGATGTGATGGTGCCCATTTCGATCACTTCGATATAGCCTTCGCGTACCCGGTCCATGGCAGCGGTAGTGCTGTCGACCGGGCGGAAAAGGTCGCGTCCGGCAGCAGTGAAAAAGTCTGCCGGTGTCACGCAGGAGTTGTCATTGGTGACCAGGCGTGCACCGGTCGTCGTTGGGATCACAGCCGCCACCCAGGAATCGTTGGGCGACAGGAATACGTTCAACTCGTTTACTTCCTCGCCCGTTTTCGCTTCTCGAAAACGAACCTTCAAGGCTTTGTACTCGGCGGTGGTATTGGCGATCGACAGCAAGGTGTTGTAGTCGCCGCCATCGCCACCGGCGGGCCGCACGCTGTAATACGGAAACAGCAGGACCTGCCCCGATCCATTGATGCTTGGCTGGACGGCACTGGCTGTGCCTGATGTTATTGCGATACCCGTGGCAATCAGGCCCAGTGTTGAAAGCACGCGATGGATCGGGTGGAGCAAGGGCTTGGCGGATTCGCGCTTGATCTTCATTTGACGAATGCCTGTTCGTAGACCGGCGCAATCACGCCGCCATAATTCGATATCACGCCCGAGCGCCGATAGTTGTGTACGCCGAGACTGATAAACGGCATGCCGACCAGCGTGGTGTTGGCCGTGGGGGCGTTGTTCAACGTTGACGATATCGGCGTCATGCGCTGCGCTGCGGTGCCAAATCGCAGCGTCATCCGGCCATTGCCCCCCTGGACACCGCCCGGAACCGATGTGGCCGGGCCTCCCTGTGTCGTCGCGCCTGCCAGCGCGGTCTGCATCGCATTGGTATGCGGTGCCACCGCCGTTGCGCGCAGCAGGCTGATGTTGCTGAAGAAAGGGATGATGTTACTTACCCAGCAAAGACGCAATGAAGTGGGTGCTGCCAGCAGCGGGACGCCTTCGCGATTGAAGCCCTGGTAGCCTTCGGAGCCGGCGATGGTTTCATCGCAGGCACCGAAGCCGCCGAAGTTGCTGGAAAACGGCGCCTGCGGTATCGGCGCCGTTGCGCCTGCCGCGATACCGATGTAATCGCGCTTGGTCGGGAAAGTGATAATCCAATCGGTCTGCGACGCGGTGCCAGCGTCGAGAATGAACTCATTGTTTACCGCGCTACGCATCAGCACTGCGGAAACGGCATCGCGGCCGCTGGCCCAGGTCTGCCGCAGCGTATCGCCATTCGGCAGCACAATCGTGCTGACCGGGGGCGATGCTGCACCCAGACGCGGTTGGCCGCTGCCGGCCGCACCGTACCTGACGCTGTCGGACCAGTTGTCGAGCGCGGTGGCGGTGTAGGTGAAGTTGATGCCCAAAGCGGAATTGATAATTGTTGCGCGGCCGTTCAGGCCACCGCTGGGTGCGCTGAGGCCGGTCGGAAACGACGTGCCGCCGGTGCCGATACCGGGGTCGAGTGCATCCAGCGCCGCGCAGTTGGCCGGTATGCCATTGGTGCCGTGCTTGATAAATGCCTGAGTCTGCGGCGTGGTGACCACGCCCATTTCAATCACTTCGATATAGCCTTCGCGAGTGCGGTCCAGCGTGGTGCTGCCGGCACCGAAAGGATCGCCGTCGGCAAATACGCCGGAATAGCTGGCGTTGGTGAACGAATCCAGCCCCGGCTCGGAAAACATATTGCGCGGCGTCACGCAGGTGTTGTCATTGGTCACCAGCCGTGCACCGGTCGCGGTTGGAATGATGGCTGTTGTCCAGATGTCCCATGGCCCCAGGAACACATTAATGTCACGCAGCTCGCGGGCGTTGCGGCTTTCGAGGACGCGTACCTTTACGGCCTTGAACTGCGGCTTGGTATTGACGATGGAAATCAGCGTATTGCTCTCGCCGTCGGCGGCGCTGGCTGAAGGGCGGGCAATGAAGTACGGAAAAATCAGCACCTGGCCGGCACCGCTGCGGCTTAGTTGCACCGCAGTGGCCGGCTGAACTGCAAGACCGGCAATGCCGGCCAATGCCAGCGCGATTCGATTCATTTGAGGCATGGAGTCCGCAGCCGATTTTTGAAGTTGCCGCAGTCTACCGTGCGGCGGGCTGTCATATCGAAGAGAAACTCGCGGGTGCAAATAGGCTAACCGCGAGTATCAAAAAATGGGTCGGCTGCCGACTACGCAAGGGTATGGGCCTGAAAGCCAATAAGCACGGGCATCTCCAAGGTAATGCCCTGGAGAGCCGCGCCAGTGCTGGGCTTCAGGGCATTGCCGTCATGTGTTTTTGCAGGAACGCTTCGATGCGCTTGTAGTAGTCGATGCGGTTTTCGCGCTTGTTGAAGCCGTGACCTTCTGCGGTGTACACCACCCATTCGTACGGCTTCTTGTGGTCGTCCAACGCAGCGCGGAATTTCTCGCCGTGGATCAGCGGCACGCGGCGATCGTCCGAGCCGAACGCCAGCAATACCGGTGCGGAAATCTTGTCAGCGTGATATAGCGGCGAAACCTGGCGGAAATACGCGGCGTCCTTCTTCAGATCGCCGATGCGCTCTTTGAAAATGTCCTGCACCGCGTCGGAGTGATAGGTGTCCGACCACGACACCGTCAACAGCAATTCGAGGTCGGTCACCGCCACTGCCGCGATGCCGCAGCGGAACATGCCCTGCTCCTTGATCAGGCCATACAGCGTCGCATAGCCGCCGTAGCTGCCACCCATCAGGCAGACGCGCTTCGGATCGGCATGACCCTCCTTGATCGCCCATCGTACGCCATCGGTGATGTCGTCCTGCATGGCGAGCCCCCACTGGCGGAAACCGGCCTCCATGAACTTGCGGCCATATCCCGTGGAGCCGCGAAAATTCGGCTGCAGCACCGCGTAGCCGCGCGAAGCGAGAAACTGGGCGGTTTCGTTAAAGCCCCAGTTGAAGCCATGCACATGCGGGCCGCCGTGAATATCCACCACCAGCGGCAAGCCCTTACCTGGCTTGCCGTCGGCACCCTTCGGCAGCGTGAGGAAGGCCTGGATGCCGAGGCCGTCGCGCGCGGCGTAACGGACGGTCGTCATCGGCGACATGCGGGAAGAATCGATCCAGCTGCGCCGTTCGACCAGGCGCTCCATCTTGTTGGTCTTGGTGTCGAGCAGGAAGTAGCTGCCGGGATGCGTGTCCGACCAGGAACTCACCAGCACGCGATGCGGTACCTCGCGGCCCCAGCTCAAGAAATTCATCCGTCCCGGCAACGCATCGTCAATCATTTTCTGCGTGCGTTCCCAATCCGCATCCAGCCACGTCATGCCGGACAGCGACTTGTTGCGTTCGCCGGTGTTGACCCCGACCATCTTCTGCTTGACGACATCGAAGCGCAGCGAGCCCAGGTCGAAATGCGCGCTTTCCGACACCAGCTCGCCCACGTCCTTCTTGTCGAGGTCATAGCGGAAAATGGCGACGTTGCTGCGCCCTTTGTTGGAGCGCACGTATAGCGTCTTGTGGTCGAAGTCGAACGCGATCGGATCGATGGTGACTTCCTTGCTGTTGAACTCCTGCAGCTTGACCCAGGGCGACTTCTGGTCGGCGCGATAAAACAGCGTGACGCGGTCGCGGTCCTTGTCCGGGTCGGCCGAAACCGCCACCCGTACTTCATCCTTGCGGTCGACAACCCAGCGGAAGACGTTGCCCGGATTGTCGAAAGTGAGCAGGTCGCGCTGGCCGGTGCGCGTATCCATCCGGTATACCTCCGGCCCGCGCGAACGGCCGCCGGCCAGGATGATGACGCTGCCCGGTTTCTCAACCGATTCGCGCACCACCGAAAAGCCGCCCATCTCGCGCGTGCCGCTGCCGTCGGTGTTGACGGCGAAGGTTCCGCGGTAGCGGATATTGCCGCTGGCATCGTCAAGCGTGTCGACTACAGTGACCGTGAGTCGTTTGCTGTCCAGCCATTGGTAGCCGTACACATCGTACTGGTCAAATTGCGTTACCCAGTTGAGCTTGCGCGTATCGAGATCGATGATCGCCAGGTTGGCACGGCTTTTCTGCCGCGCCACCACCGCCAGCATTTTGCCGTCCGGCGATAGCGAGACATCATCGAACTCGGCATGCTTGATGAAGTCTTCCACCGGAATCGGTGCGGATTTCGCGGCCGCCTGCGCTGCGCTGGCGGCAGGTTGGCATAGCGCGATGGGGGAAAACAGCAGGGTGAACGCGAGCGACGTCAGGGAAGCCAGGGAGGCAATGGGGCGCATGTTTTTCTTCGAAGGTTGATCGGTATCGACTGCAGGGCAGCGCCGCAGCGCGACTCACGCGATGCTAACCGATTGCCGGAATACAAAACCCACCTGATCGGGTGGGTTTCCGGGTCGGGCGGCCTATAAGCGAGCAAAAAAAGCGGCCAACTGGCCGCTTCTTTCGTAGAGGGCTCGCGAGTTATTTCGCACCCGGCACTTCGAGCAACTCCACATCGAAAATCAGATTGGCATTGGGAGGAATCACGCCGCCCGCGCCGCGCGCGCCATAGCCAAACTGCGCCGGGATGATCAGCGTGCGCTTGCCGCCGACCTTCATGCCAACCACACCCTTGTCCCAGCCTTGGATCACGCGGCCTGCGCCCAGCGGAAACGAGAACGGCTTGCCGGCATCGACCGAGCTGTCGAATTTGGTGCCCTTGCCCTCCTTCAGGCTGGCGTCATACAGCCAGCCGGTGTAGTGCACGGTCACCGTCGTGCCGGCCTTGGCTTCGGCGCCGGTGCCGACCACGGTGTCGATGTAACCGATCTGTATGATCGTCAGCGGCAGTGGATCGGTGGCCTTGAGGGCGGTTGGTGCTGCTGCGGGCGCGGCGCCGACGATATCGATCATTTCAATATCGAAGATCAGGTTCGAGTTGGCCGGAATCTTCGGTCGCTCCTTATCGCCATAAGCCAGGGCAGCGGGAATGATCAAGGTGCGTTTTCCCTTGACGCGCATGCCAACCACGCCCTGATCCCACCCTTTGATGACGCGACCAACGCCGACCATGAATCCAAAAGCGGTTGGGCGGCCACGGGAGGAGTCGAACTCGGCGCCCTTGCCGTCCGGCTTGGATGGGTCATACAACCACCCGGTGTAATGCACCAGTACGGCATTCAGCGGCTCGATCGGCTTGGCGGCGGCATCACCCACTTCGCGGTCGATGATGACCAATCGATCCAATGTCTTGGGCAGCGGCTGCTTGGCCGTAAGCACCAGCGGGGCGACGACCGGCGTATCGGCCTGCGCAGCGGCCTGGCCAGCGGCAAACAGGGTTGCGGCGCCAAACACCAATGCGCGCGCCGAGGAAATAAAGCGTGTTTCGATTTTCATGTTGCGTCCTGAGTGGGAAAAATAAGGTGGGAAGCCCTGATTAAGTTCAGTTCTAAGCCAGACTAGGCGCGAACATAAAAATGTCGACGCGGCATATGTTTGATATGTAAGGAGACATTTTTGTGTTCGCAACAACGTATGGCAACGAAATGGACTTAATCAGGGCTTCCCTAGCGGCCTTGGGCAAAACCATCGCGCCTGGGATCGGCGCCGCCCTGCCAGCCTTGCGGAGTGCGCATGATACCGTGCAAGCCGCTCGGCAGGTCGCCAATGCGAACTTCGTGACCCATGGACCGCAAAGCCGCCTGCAGGTTCTCCAGCGGCGTGCCCCGCTCCAGCTCGATCGGACCGCCGCGGCTGCCGAAATGCGGCGAGGAGATGGCCGCCTGCATGTCCATTTTCCAGTCCAGCGTCGCCACCAGCGTCTTGGCGACGAAATTGATGATCACCGAGCCCAGCGCGCTGCCGATCACGCTGTGCAATTCACCCTTGTCATCGAACACCATGGTCGGCGCCATCGAGCTGCGCGGGCGCTTGCCGGGAAAGACCGCATTGGCCACCGGAAGTCCATCGCGCACCGGCGTCATGGAGAAGTCGGTCAGCTGGTTATTGAGAAAAAAACCGTGGACGAAAATCTTGCTGCCGAAGGTCGCTTCGACCGAGGAGGTGACGCTGATGGCATTGCCCCAGCGATCGACAATGGAGAAGTGGGTGGTCGAAGGACGATCCCATGCGTCGCCGTCAGCCAGTGCCGTGGTTAGCGCCGTCGTTTTCGGTGTGCCCGGTTCGGCCTTGCCCATCGTTTTTTCGACTTTGATCAGTTCGCTGCGCTGCTTGTTGTATGTGGGGTCGAGCAGACCGGCGGTCGGCACCGACACAAATTTGTCGTCGGCAACATAGCGTTCGCGGTCGGCATAGGCCAGCCGTCCCGCCTCGGAAAACAGATGCACCGCCGCGCTCGAATCGGGCCGAATCGAGGCCATGTCGAAACGCTCCAGCATCTGCATCATTTGCAGGATGGCAATGCCGCCGGAGGATGGCGGCGGCATGCTGCAGATGCGATAGCTGCGATACGGCCCGCACACCGGTTCTCCAGCGCGCGCGCGATAGTCCTTCAAGTCATCCTCGCTCAGATAACCGGCGTTGGCGTGCCCGCGCACTGCAGCCACCATGTCTTTGGCAATTTCGCCGCGATAGAACGCATCGGCGCCTTCTTTCGCAATCCGTTTCAGAGTTGCGGCGTACTGCGGATTGCGAACCGTGCTGCCCAGCGCCTTCGGTGCGCCATCGGCCTGGAACAGGTATTCGCGGGTGGCGGGCTGGTTGCGCAGCACCGTGTCGTTCTGCAGATGCGTGTGCATGCGCGGTGCCATCGGAAAACCTTTTTCCGCGAGTTCGATGGCCGGCTCGAACAACTCCGCCCATTTCAATTTGCCGTGGCGGGCGTGTGTCATTTCAAAAGCGCGCAGGACTCCCGGCACGCCGACCGAGCGTCCGCCCACCACCGCATCGACCAGCCGCAGCGGCTTGCCTTCCTTGTCGAGAAACAACGCCGGCGTCACGCCCATCGGCGCGGTCTCGCGGCCATCGTAGGCGACCACACTTTTCTTTGCCGCGTCGAAGTGCAGGATGAAAGCGCCACCGCCGATACCGGAGGAGTGGGCCTCGATCAAGCCCAGCACCATCTGCACCGCGATCGCCGCATCCGTCGCGCTGCCGCCCTTGTCGAGCATTTTCAAGCCGGCCTCGGTGGCCAGCGGATGCGCGCTGGAGACCATTGAATCCTTGCCGAGCGCGGGCTTCTTTTCCTTGGCAGTGGCCGAGGGCAGTTCCGGCAGCGGTGCGTCGGCGCGTTGTGCCTGGGTAATCGGCGCGCACGCAAGCAATGCAGTGATAAAAATTAGACCCCAGCATTGGCGAGGCTTCCAGGCCGAAAATGTCTGGAAAAGCGCGCCGGTGCTGGTGTTTAATTTATGAACGTCGGCTAAACGCCCACCGTTCGTCCTGAGCCTGTCGAAGGGCATGGACACCGGAAATCCCCCAGCTTGTGCCGCGTTAGGCATCGCGATGACGCTGCCCCCTTTAGAAAAGGGGGCAAACATAGGGGGCTGGCGGAGAAAAGATGTTGGGGGGATTTTCGATGGTTGCATAACGTGCAGACGCGTCTCAACCATCAAACACTCAAACACAAATACTTGATTTCAAGATAATCCTCGATCCCGTACTTCGATCCCTCGCGCCCCAGCCCCGATTGCTTCACACCGCCGAACGGTGCGACTTCGTTCGAGAAAATGCCGGTGTTGACGCCAACCATGCCGGACTCCAGCGCTTCGCCGACGCGAAACACGCGGCCCACATCACGAGCATAAAAATACGATGCCAAGCCAAACTCGCTGTCATTGGCCAGCCCAATTGCTTCGGCTTCAGTCTCGAATTTGATCAGCGGCGCGATCGGGCCGAAGGTTTCTTCCTTCGACACCTTGGCGCTCTTTGGCACATCGGTCAGCAGCGTCGGTTCAAAGAAGCGGCCGCCCAGCGCATGCTTCTTGCCGCCGGTAACGACCTTTGCACCTTTGGCGACCGCATCGGCCAGATGGGCTTCCACTTTTTGCAAACCCTGCTCGTCGATCAGCGGGCCTAGATTCACGCCCGCATCGGTACCACGCCCGACTTTCAGCATGGCCATCTTGGCGCGCACTTTTTCGGCGAAGGCGTCGTATACGCCAGCTTGCACATAAATGCGATTGGCCGACACGCAGGTCTGGCCCGCGTTGCGGTACTTGCATTGCATCAGGCCTTCAGCGGCGGCATCGAGATCGGCGTCGTCGAACACCAGGAATGGTGCGTTGCCGCCCAGCTCCAGCGAAACTTTCTTGATCGTATCCGCGCTCTGCCGCATCAGGATGCGGCCGACTTCGGTCGATCCGGTGAAGGTCAGCTTGCGTACGGTCGGGTTGGCGCACAGCTCCTGGCCGATGGCGGGCGAGGAATGCGCGGCACCGGTGACGATATTGATCACGCCCTTCGGCACACCCGCGCGCGCGGCCAGCTCCGCCATCGCCAGCGCGGACAGCGGCGTTTGCTCTGCCGGCTTGATCACCATCGTGCAGCCCGCCGCTAATGCTGGCCCGGCTTTACGCGTGATCATCGCGTTGGGAAAATTCCATGGCGTGATCGCGGCGGTGACGCCGATCGGCTGCTTCACCACGATCAGGCGCTTGTCATTGAGATGCGGCGGAATCACGTCGCCATAAATGCGTTTGCCTTCTTCCGCAAACCATTCGATAAATGACGCGCCGTAGAGAATTTCGCCTTTGGCTTCGGCCAGCGGCTTGCCCTGCTCGGTGGTGAGGATCAGGGCCAGATCATCGGCGTTCAGTAGCATCAGGTCGAACCAGCGACGCAGGATCGCTCCGCGCTGCTTCGCCGTCATCGCCCGCCACGCTGGCAGCGCCGCGTTCGCTGCCTCGATCGCGCGCCGTGTTTCGGCCGCGCCGCAGTCCGGCACGCTGGCAATGATGCTGCCGTCGGCCGGGTTATCGACATCGAACACCATGCCCGAATCGGCCTTCACCCATTCGCCGTTGATATAGCTTTCGGTGCGGAATAGGGACGGGTCTTTGAGTGGGGGAAGTTTGAGGTCGTGGGGGGCGTTCATGGCGGGGCTCCGGCGGAAATCTTTGAGGGAAATGCGTGGAAAAGTATAGCAGCGGGGTTTGGATGCGTTTGGCGCGGGAAGGTTGCGAGAGGTCCAAGATACCCGCATTTGAAAATGAAACTCAAGCACTGGAGCGGCGTTTCGGGCGGTTTTGGTCTGAACGGTGCACCGGTGCTAGAGTTTCTGCTTGACCGCAACACTTTGCTGCGCCAATCCGACGACGATCCAAGACGATGAATACGAAACAATCCGCGCAGCTGCTTCAATTGCTGAAGACACGCTTTGAGAAGAATATGCAGCGCCACAAATCCATTGCATGGAAGGACGTGCAGGCGCGTCTTGAAGGCAAGGCTGACTCGCTGCGCGCGTTGCAGCAGATGGAAGCGACCGGGGGCGAACCCGATGTCATCGGACAGGACAAAAAGTCCGGCCAGTTCATCTTCTGCGACTGTTCCGCCGAAAGCCCGGCCGGCCGCCGGAGTGTCTGTTATGACCGCGAAGCACGCGAATCGCGCAAGGAAAACCGGCCGGACAACAGCGCGCTGGAAATGGCAGCGGCGATGGGGATTGAACTGCTGACGGAAGAAAATTACCGCGACCTGCAAAGGCTCGGCGAATTTGACTTGAAGACCTCAAGCTGGATCATGACGCCGGACGATGTGCGATCACTCGGTGGCGCGCTGTTCTGTGATCGGCGGTATGGCAAGGTATTTGTCTATCACAATGGGGTGCAGTCGTATTATGCGGCTAGAGGCTTCAGAGGTTTACTTCGAGTTTGAGTGGGACAAAGGTTGACCAATGAGCTTGGTGTTTGTTGAAATCTAGGCTACTTATGAAACTCCGAGCGTTACCGCCAGACCTGTATCACGAAGTCTTGGATTTGGTTACACGAATTGCGCAGCCGTGTGCAAATCCAATCGATAACGTAGACGAGTCCGTTGCATCAGAAGCGCTGGAGGCATTGCGGGCGCTGTATGAGCGGCACGAAAGTTCGGGAAACGGCGACCCATTTCTCACTGAATCACTTGCCGATTTCGTTCCAGACGATACGGAGGCCATTCGGCTATATCGGCTGGCATTGGTGCAGAGCGCATCGTTCGGTGGCGAACCTACGCACACCAAGCGCTTTGGTCTTGCCGACAGGCTCTTCGCCGCAAATTTTGCTATCGAGGCGCGGGAGCAGTTGGCGATGGCGCGAAAAGAGGCGACGGAAGCCGGTGACGATGAGGCCGTTCGTGAGATTGATGAAATGGCAAGGGAATGTGCTGACCTGTAGGCGTGTAGACAGGTTTGGCGCTGCCCAACAGCAACTGGGAATGGGCAATTGGGCCGATGAGTCAGCCCAAACTTCAAGCTAAATACCGGCATCCGCCCAAGACTTGAATGCCTCAACCCAACTCGCTGTGCGCTGATTGTTGATTCCCAAACTCATTTGTAGTTCGCCAAGATTGATCAGTGCACGCTCGATATTTCGTCTGCCCTCAGCCCGCTCTGTGCTCATCCCGGCTTGATCGGCAATCGAGCCAGCGCCACCCCACAATTCGTTTGATCGAAGGAATTCATGGAGCGCGCGGCCTGAGTCGCTCGCCGATTCGCTGACCATACGGCCAAGGTCGTTTTCATTGTTCGCAGTCAACTCGGCAGCAAGCAGCTTTAGTGCCTCTCGTAAACGCTCTTCGTCGGACACTTGATTCACTGTCACCCCATCAACCAAGCATTCCTGCGTCCCTTCGCATCAATCGGCACATCGCGCATCGTCAGCGAACAAATCTGCGCGCCGAGTGCTTGCAGCGTCACATCGAAGGTCATTAATTCATCGCGTCGAAACACGGTGAACGCAATTTTGCTGCCAACCGGGTAGGTGCGCACACGCCGCTCCAGCGTGGCGCCGGTAACGCGCAAACCATCGACCGCAATCACCACGTCACCCGCAGATAATCCCGCTGTTTGCGCCGCGCCGCTATCAAACACCTGCGCAAGCCGCGCATCGCCATTCGCATCGGCGGTAACCTTAGCGCCCAGCGTGGCAGGCGCTGCATCGTCCGGCCGAGTCTGTCCAGGCACGCGCCATTGCAGGTCGATGGCGACGGAATCGAACAGCGCCACCAGATCGATATCGGCGGTGCCGTAAACCGCCTCTTCGAAGAAATCACCGAGATCGATGCCGCTCACCCGCGCTGCGATTTTTTCCAGATCGCCTTCCGGCACGCCACGTCCGGTCTTGCCGAATTCTTCCCACAGCGCGCGCATCACGTCATCCAGCGATTTCGCGTTCTGCGTTTTCTGTCGGATGGTGAGGTCGAGCGCCAGGCCGACGATGGAGCCTTTCTGGTAGTAGCTGACGATGGCGTTGGGCGAGTTCTCGTCCTGCCGGTAGTACTTCACCCAGGCATCGAAGCTGGAATCGGCCACGCTTTGTTTCAGGCGGCCGGATTGCGAGGTGACGCGGCCGATGGTCTCGGCGATCAACTCAAGGTACCCAAGCTGGTCGATGAGTCCGGCGCGAGACAGCATCAGGTCATCGTAGTAACTGGTGAGTCCTTCGAAGAACCACAGTTGCCGCGTGTAGTTCTCCTGCGTGAGGTCGTAGGAAACGAATGCCGACGGCTTGATGCGCTTCACATTCCAGGTGTGGAAATATTCATGCGAGGCGAGGCCGAGGAAACGCCGGTAGCCGTTGCCGACTTTTTTTTCGCCCGGCAGCGGCAGTTCATCGCGATTGCACATCAGCGCGGTGGAGGCGCGATGCTCCAGCCCACCATAGCCATCGCCCACTGCCATGACCAGGAACCAGTACTCGCTTACCGGCGCTTTGGCGGTTTGTGGCTCAAACAAACGGATCTGCGCTTCGCAGATTTTCTTCAGGTCGGCGGTGAGGCGCGCCATGTCGGCGCGATGCCGGCCGGTGATGGCGATGTGGTGCGTGATGCCGCAGGCTTCAAAGCTGGCGTGCGTGAACGTGCCCATTTCGACCGGGTGGTCGATCAGTTCGTCGTAATTGGCGGCGGTGAAAACGCCGAAATGCTTGGGGGAAGAATGGGGGCTTCCAAAAAACTCCCGATCATCCTGAGCTTGTCGAAGGGCGGGGATGTAACTCGCTGATTCTTCCTTGCGCTGATGTGGTTCGACAAGCTCACCACGAACGGTGACTGTGTTGCCAGTATCTCGAGAGGGGAAAACTCCAGCACTGTGGCGGTTGTCCGGCCGTTTTTGCCCGGAAAGCCGCTCCAGTGCTTGAGTTTGGTTTAGCGATGTGGCGACTCTCCAGTCGGCGTAGCGCTCGCCAGCAGGCGGCAGGATGGTGACTTCGCAGGGCGCTTGTTCATGACCGACCGGCAGCAGAAACACGCTGGTGCCGTTAAAGAAGCCGTGCGTTTCGTCCAGATGCGCGGCGCGCACCGAAAGGTCCCATGCATAAACTTCGTAAACCAGTTCGATCGCTTGCATGGTCGGCGCGCATTGCCAGGTCGCCTTGTCGATCTTCTGCACCGCCAGCGGCTTGCCGCCGGCACTGCCGCGGAGGCTGACGATATTGCGCGCGAATTCGCGAATCATGTAGCTGCCGGGAATCCACACCGGCAGCATGAATTTCTGCCCGCTGGGGTCGGGCTTGGCCAGTGTCAGCGTGACTTCGAACAGGTGGGCGGCGGGATTTCTTGCTTCGATGCGGTACTGGACCGCGGTGGTTTGCGATGAACTCATGCCGCAAGGTTACCGAAAAAAGCGTGGCCCGGCGTGGATTCGATTATGATTTACGCGTCATCTTCATTCGTCAATTTCCGGGAGTTCACATGAAGCACACGTTCGCGGCCACCTTCGCCGTTGCGCTGGGATTGGGCGCCGCCGTCGGCCACGCCGACCTGGGCGCCAAGACATTGCGCTGGGCCAGCCAGGGCGATATCGCCACCCACGACCCGCACGCACAGAACGAGTCGTTCAACAACCAGTTCAACGGCCAGATTTACGAGCAGCTGCTGGTGCGCGACAAGAGCATGAAACCGATTCCCGGTCTCGCCACCGAGTGGAAGCAGACTTCGCCGACGACCTGGGTGTTCAAACTGCGACAGGGCGTGACCTGGCATGACGGTTCCAAATTCACCGCCGACGATGTGGTGTTCTCCATCACCCGCGCGCAGGCCGAGACCTCGAACATGAAGGTTTACGGCAATGCCATCGGCAAGCCGAAAAAGATTGACGATTACACGGTCGAACTGACCACGCCGGTGCCGAACCCGGTGCTGATCGACATGGTGAGCGCGGGCAATATCTTCATGATGTCGAAAGCCTGGTGCGAAAAGAACAAGGTGGAGAAGCCACAGGACTTCAAGAACAAGGAAGAAACCTACGCCATCCGCAACGCCATGGGCACCGGCCCATTCATGCTGGTCTCGCGCGAGCCGGACGTGAAAACGGTGCTGAAGAAGAACCCGAACTGGTGGGGGCTCAAGGAAAAGCGCTTCGAAGGCAATGTCACCGAGGTGATCTACACGCCGATCAAGGCGCAGGGTACGCGTGTCGCCGCGTTGCTCTCGGGTGAAGTCGATTTCATTCTCGATCCGCCGGTGCAGGATCTCGACAAGCTGAAGAAGGAAAAAAGCATCAAGACCTACGAAGGCCGCGAGAACCGCATCATCTTTATCGGCATGGATCAGGCGCGCGACGAGCTGCTCTATTCGAACGTGAAGGGCAAGAATCCGTTCAAGGACAAGCGTGTGCGTCAGGCCTTGTATCAGGCGGCGGACGTGGAGGCGCTGAAGAAGACCGTGATGCGCGGCCTCTCGGTGCCGACGGCGATCAATGTGTCCAATCCGACGGCTGCGGGCATCCCGGCGTCTATGGACAAGCGCTATCCGCTGGATATCAATGCGGCGAAAAAACTATTGGCCGAGGCTGGCTACCCGAACGGTTTTGAAGTGACGATGGATTGCCCGAACGATCGCTATATCAACGACGAGAAGATCTGCGTGGCGCTGGCGGCGATGTGGTCGAAGATTGGCGTGACAGTCAAGGTCGCCGCGATTCCGAAAGCCAACTATTTCCCGAAAGTGCAGAAGCTCGACACCAGCATGTACATGCTGGGCTGGGGCGGCGCCACCACCGACGCCATGTTCACGTTGGGCCCGGTGCTGCATAGCCGCAACGACAAGGGCAAAGGTGAATACAACTGGGGCAATTACAAGATTGCCGAGTTCGACGACCTGATCGACAAGGCCGAAGGCGAGATGGACCTGAAGAAGCGCCAGGAGATGATCAACAAGGCGATGCAGATCCATCACGACCAGATCCTGCACATTCCGCTGCACCTGCAGGTGATTCCGTGGGCATCGAAGTCCACCGTCAGCGTGGTGCCCCGGCCGGACAACTGGCTGGAAACCACCTGGATCAAGATGCAATAGTCGCTGCATGCAGAATGCAAAACGGGTGCAAGGGTCGGCCATGTTGCCGGCCCTTGCCGTTTGCGCCAGCGCCAACTGATGATTGACCCACACCCATGACCCTGCGCGTCGCACTGGCCGCTCTATTGCTAGCCTTGGCTGCCGCGACAGCGCAGGCGAAAACGCTGCGCTGGTCCTCGCAGGGCGATGCCGCCACCCACGACCCGCATGCGCAGAACGAGGGCGTGAACAACCAGATCAACGGCCAGATTTACGAGCAGCTGCTGGTGCGCGACAAGAACCTGAAATCGATTCCCTGCCTGGCAGTTTCGTGGAAGCAGACCTCGCCAACGGTTTGGGTGTTCAACCTGCGCAAAGGCGTGAAATGGCAGGACGGTTCGCCGTTCACGGCCGACGATGTTGTGTTCTCGATCCTGCGTGCACAGCAGGATACGTCGAACATGAAGGTGTATGCGGTGCCGCTGGGCAAGCCGCGCAAGATCGATGATTTCACCGTGGAGTTCACCACGCCGGTGCCGAATCCGGTGATGATCGATATGGTGAGCTCGGGCAATATCTTCATCATGTCCAAAGCCTGGGCAACCAAGCACAAGGTTGAAAAGCCGCTGAATCATCGCAACGGCGAAGAAACCTACGCGTCGAAACATGCCATGGGCACGGGGCCGTACATGCTGGTTTCGCGCGAGCCGGATGTGAAGACGGTGCTGAAGAAAAATCCCAACTGGTGGGGCATCGCCGAGGGGCGGTTCGAAGGCAATGTGGATGAGGTGGTGTATCGCCCCATCAAGCAGGCGAGTACACGTGTCGCCGCACTGCTGTCGGGTGAGATCGATTTTGTGCTCGATCCGCCGGTGCAGGACATACAGAAACTGAAGCAGGAAAAGTCGCTCAAGGTGCTGGAGGGTCGCGAGAATCGCGTCATCTTTATCGGCATGGATCAGGCCCGTGACCAGCTGTTGTATTCGAATGTGAAAGGCAAAAATCCGTTCAAGGACCGGCGTGTGCGGCTGGCGCTGTATCAGGCGGTGGATGTGAACGCGATCGAGACCACCGTAATGCGAGGCCTGTCGATTCCGACGGCGATCCAATTATCTTCACCGAAAGCGGCGGGCATTCCCGACGCGATGGATCAGCGCTATCCGCTGGACCTGGCGGCGTCGCGCAAGCTGCTGGCAGAAGCGGGCTATCCCAGTGGCTTCAGCGTCACCATCGATTGCCCGAACGACCGTTACGTCAACGATGAGAAAATCTGTATCGCGCTGGCCGGCATGTGGGCGCGCATCGGCGTGGACGTGAAGGTCAACGCGATTTCCAAAACCACTTATTTCCCCAAGCTGCAGAAACTCGACACCAGCATGTACCTGCTGGGCTGGGGTGGCGCCACCACCGATGCCATCTTTTCGCTGAAGCCGGTGATGCATAGCCGCAACAACACCGGCGCCGGCGAATACAATTGGGGCGACTATCGCGATGCCACGCTGGACGGTTACATCGACCGTGCGGAAGGCGAAACGGATCAGGAGAAACGTCGCGAGCTGATTGTCGCGGCGATGAAGCGGCACCACGACGAAGTGCTGCATATTCCGCTGCATGTGCAGGTCAGTCCCTGGGTATCGAAGGCCAATGTCAGCGTGGTGCATCGCGCCGACAACTGGCTGGAGGTGGCCTGGGTAAAGATGTAGGCGCTTGAAATTTCTTGTCAATCAGAGATGTGGGTGTGGTTCGACAGCCTTTGCCCGTTGCATCGGGCTCAGGCGCTTGGCAGCGTCGCGCGTGCGCGACGAAACCCTGCCTCGCGTACCACGAACGGACTTGGAAGTACTCCGTTCGTCCTGAGCCTGTCGAAGGACCAGAAGACACGCTGTCAAAAGATGGGCACCTGCAAATTCGTGTTCAAGGTAAATTGATTCTGTTCACTTAATGGGGGCAAAGATGGCGTTCCGAAAATTGCTGGTCGGTCTGATGATTGCGTTGGTCTCCACCGCAGCAACAGCCAAGAATTTCCGCTGGTCTTCGCAGGGAGATGCTGCGACGCTGGACCCGCACAGCCAGAACGAGACCTTCAACAACGGCATCAACAACCTGGTATACGAATACCTGGTGACACGCGACCGCAAGGATTTCGCCAAATTCGTCCCAGGCCTCGCCGTGTCATGGACCAATACCTCGCCGACGACCTGGGTGTTCAAGCTGCGGCAGGGCGTCAAATTCCACGACGGCACGCCATTCACCGCCGACGATGTGGTGTTCTCGTTCAATCGCGCGCGCGAATCGACGGTGACCTTCCGCTTGTATTCGACGCAATGCGGCATCGCCAAGAAGATCGACGACTACACCGTGGAATTCACCACCGCCGCGCCCAACCCGGTGATGCTGGATACGGTGCGCAATATCATGATCATGAGCAAGGCGTGGAGCGAGAAGAATGGCGTAACCAAGCCGCTCGATTACATCAAGAAGGAAGAATCGTTCGCCACCCGCAACGCCATGGGCACCGGGCCGTACAAGCTGGTGGCATGGGAGCAGGGCGTGAAAATCCTGCACAAGAAAAATCCCGACTGGTGGGGTGTCAAGGCTGGTAATTACACCGGCAATATCGAGAGCCTCGACTACCGGCCGATCTCGAACGGCGCCACGCGCATGGCGGCGCTGAAGTCGGGTGAAATCGATTTCGTGCTCGACCCCTCGGTGCAGGATGTGCTGCGCCTGCGCAATGATCCCGACGTGAAAATCTGGGAAGGTCACGAGCAGCGCCTGATCTACGTCGGCTTCGACCAGGAACGCGATGAGCTGCTGTACTCCGATGTGAAGGGCAAGAATCCGTTCAAGGACAAGCGCGTGCGGCTGGCCTTGTATCAGGCCATCGATACCGAGGCGCTGAAAACGTCCGTAATGCGTGGGCTGTCGATTCCTACCGGTATCGCGCTGCCGGGCGGGCTGGCAGCCGGCGTGCCCGCCAGCTACGAGAAACGCCCACCGTTCAATGTGGGCGCGGCGAAGAAACTGTTGGCCGATGCCGGTTATCCAAATGGTTTTTCATTCACCTTCCATTGCCCGAATGACCGCTACGTCAACGATGAGAAGTTGTGTGTAGCCATCGCCGGCATGTGGGCCAAGATCGGCATCAATGCGCGCGTCGAGACCATGACCAAGGCGAATTTCTTTCCCAAGGTGCAGAAGCGCGACACCAGCGCCTTCCTCGCCGGCTGGGGTGGCGGTGCTACGGACGCCATCTTCATCCTGAAGCCGGTGCACCACAGCCGCGACGGCAAGGGGGCGGGCGATTCGAATTACGGCAATGCCAAGAATGTCGAACTCGATACGCTGATCGACAAGCTGGAAGGCGAAATGAATGTGCCCGAACGGCAGAAGATGATCGATGCCGCCACCAAGCTGATGCAGGACGAGGTGCATGTGATTCCGCTGCACCGGCAGATGATTCCCTGGGCATCGCGCAAGAACGTGACGGTGATTCATCGGCCGGATAATTTGCCTGATTTGCACTGGATCGTGATTAAGTGAATAGGAGCGCAATCCCAGATCACACGAGCATTTCCTTTGATGAGCGCCAGTTAAGTTCGTTACTTGATACGCTTTGCGTTCAGCTTGGATTTTGCCTTGCGCCCGATGCGAAATGCCGGCTCCAAAACTCGAAGCCTGCGACTATTGCCGATTTCACAGATGCCGTGTTTATTGCGGAGGGAATGGATCCAGCCATCGTTGACCGTTCACTGTACCGCAGTGTGAAAGAGCTTGTGAGTAAGGCGTTTTTATAGAGGGTCGTTTTTTTTGCGGAATTAATGGGCGCTGAACCACGCTATGCCAAAAGCAATCACCAGATAGCGCGCGCATTTTCCCAACGCCATCGCAGATAGCGAAAGCCACGGATTGATACGCAACCACCCGGCGGCGACGCAAAGTGCGTCGCCGGTCAGCGGCACCCACGATAGCAGCAGTGCCCACGCGCCGTGGCGCTGCAGCCACGCCAGCGCGCGTGCCTGCGAAGTTTTCAATGGACTGGAGTCGCGTTGCGGTAACAGTCGACCCAGACCATATGACGTCATGCCGCCTGCCGTGTTGGCGAGTGTGGCGACCGCGATCGCCGGCCAGAACAGTGAAGGAAACTTCGCCAGCAGGGCGAGCAGCACGATTTCCGAATTGCCCGGCAGGAAGGTAGCGGAGACAAACGCTGAGGCAGCGAGGCCCCAGAGGCCGGTGTCTGGCGAGAAATCAAACATTGGCAGATGTTATCGCGATTTCAAACTCCAGTACCGGTGCGCATCCCAGGCTATTTTCGGCCCGAAAGCCGCACCAGTACTAGACTTAGACCAGCTTGTCGTCTGCAATCGTCGCGTTGGCCGCGATATCCGGTCGGCTGCGCAGTTCGGCGTAATACGGCGTGAAATCCGGCGCCGTCGCGTCGAACAATTGCTTGAAACTGTCGATGACGAAGTAGGTTTCCTGGAAGGTATCGATCTTGTATTTCGACTGCATCACGCGCAGCAGGTCGAAGCGGATGCGATTCGGTTTGTCGCTTTCCACGCAGTACGGCAGCTCGCCGCCCGAGGAGAGAATGCCGGCGCCATAAGTGCGCAAACCCTTCGGCGTTTCGATCAAGCCGAACTCCACCGTGTACCAGTAGAGCCGTGCGAGGTAGTCGAGAGCGTTGAGCCCCTTGGCTTTCACGCCGCCCTTGCCGTAAGCCTCGAGGTAGTCGGCGAACACCTTGTTGAACAGCAACGGCACGTGGCCGAAGAAGTCGTGGAAGATGTCCGGCTCGACGATGTAGTCGAACTCTTCCGGATTGCGCAACCACACTGAGACGGGGAAGCGGCGATTGGCGAGGTGGGTGAAGAACACATCGTCGGGCAACAGGCCCGGGACTGCGACCAGTGTCCAGCCCGTCGCCGGTTTCAGCTTGGCGTTGATTTCGTCGAAATGCGGAATACCCGCGCCGAAATTGAGTTGTCCAAGGATGTGGATGAATTCGTCGCAGGCGTATTTCGGTACCAGCGCGGATTGGCGTGCATAGAGGCGCTTCCACAAATCCTGTTCGGCAGACGAGTAACGTGAGTAGTCCTGCTCGACCGTGTAGTCCGGTCGCATCTGCGAGTAGTCGCCGCGCAGGGGGTGATCGGTTTGGCCGGCCACTACTTGCTCCCGGCTTTCACCAGCTTGTTGCGGATATTGCCGAAGATGGTTTCGCCGTGGTGGTCAAACATGTCGATGTCGACCTCGTCGCCGAAGCGCAGGAAATCTTCCTTGGCCGCGCCCAGCTCAACCTGCTCGACCAAACGTTTTTCCATAATGCAGGCATAGCCGGTGGCCTTGTCATGATTGGAAACAGTGCCGGAGCCGATCAGCGTGCCGGCAGCCAGCGGACGCGTCTTGGCGGCGTGCGAGACCAGATCGAGCAGTGAGAATGTCATGTCGTCGGCCGCGTTGGGATTGCCGAACCATTCACCGCGAACGTGACATACCAGCCGATAGTCCAACTTGCCGGCGCCTTTTTCGTCGCCCCATGCGCCGCCCAGTTCATCCGGCGTCACCGCAACAGGTGAAAGCGAATTGAGCCCCTTGCTGTTGACGAAGCCGAAGCCCTTGGCCAGCTCGGCGGGAATCAGTTTTCGATAGGACACGTCGTTGATCAGTACCACCAGCCGGATCGCGTCGGCGCATTCCGCAGGTGTCGCGCCCATTTTCACGTCACCGGTAATAACGCCGACTTCACCTTCAAAGTCCACGCCCCAGTCCTCGGACAGCACTTCGATATCGTCGCGCGGGCCGAGCATGGTATCGCCGCCGCCCTGATACATCAGCGGATCGGTGTAGAAACTCTCCGGCACCTTGTCGTTGCGTGCGCGCCGCACGCGCTCGACGTGCGAGAGGTAGGCCGAGCCGTCCATCCACTGGTGGGTACGGGGCAAAGGTGCCGCGATCTTGCCCTCGGCCAGCGCCTTCTGGAAATCGATGATAGGCCGGTCGCTGCCGGAGTCGATGGCCTCGAATTCGTTCAGCAGCTGCGGCTCGACCGCGTGCCAGTGTTCCAGCGCATATTGCATCGTCGGCGCGATATCCGGCACCGCCACGGCGCGGGTGAGGTTTTCATCGACCAGCAGCAGCGTGCCGTCGCGGGTGGGGCCTTTTAGGGAGGCTAGTTTCATGGTGGTTTCCTGTTTTTCTTGCCCTTCGACAGGCTCAGGGCGAACGGTGAATTATTAAACGTGTGTTGCTGTTGTTCCCGTTCGTGGTGAGCTTGTCGAACCACGGATGGGCTGCGATGTTTATTGGACTGCCTTGTTTTTCGCCAATCTTGACACTTCCTTCCAATCCCCAAGCATCATCGCTTCCTTTTTCTTCCTGCTCCAACCCTTGATGCGACGTTCCATCTCCAGTGCTTCCAATCTGGTCGCGAATTGTTCCGAAAAGACCAGCGTCACCGGAAGCCGTGTTGCGGTATAGCCTTCGATTGTTCCCTCATTGTGTTGCGCAATACGGATTTCCAGATTGTCTGTGTGACCGGTGTAGTACGAGTCGTCGTTGCATTTGAGAATGTAGACCCAGAACGGTTTTCCCATGACGCTTGCCCTTCGACAGGCTCAGGGCGAACGGTGACTATTTGACATTCGCAGACTCAAATCCTTTCCATGCCGCATCGTAATTCTTCTGCAGCGCCGTCGTATTCATCGCAAACGCAGTCGGCTCGAACACATAGCGGCTCTCGAACATGAAGGCCAGCGTGCGGCCCTGATACACCGGCAGCAATTCTTCGCTCGATGCCTTGTTGAACGTCGCCTGATCCGGCCCGTGCGCGGAAAAACAGTTGTGCAGCGAGCCGCCGCCGGGCAGGAAGCCTTCGGCCTTGGCGTCATACACGCCGTGGACTAGGCCCATGTATTCGCTCATCAGGTTGCGATGGAACCACGGCGGGCGGAACGTGTGCTCGGCTACCATCCAGCGCGGCGGGAATATGACGAAATCGACGTTGGCTGTGCCGGGCACATCCGAGGGTGCGGTCAATACCGTGAAGATCGACGGATCGCAATGATCGAAGGTGACGGTGTTCACGGCGTTGAACAGAGTGAGATTGTATTTGTACGGATAGTAGTTGCCGTGCCAGGCGACAACATTGAGCGGCGAGCCGACAACAGTCATCGACCACAAGCGTCCACCGAACTTGGCGATGACTTCGGTTTGTCCCGCAACATCCTCGAACCATGCAACCGGCGCCAGAAAATCGCGCGGATTGGCGAGGCCGTTGGCGCCGATGGGGCCTAAGTCAGGCAGTCGAAATGGCAGGCCGTGGTTTTCACAGATATACCCGCGCACCGGGCCATCGACTTCGACACGGAACTTGATGCCGCGGGGAATGACGGCGATCTCGCCCGGCTCCAGATCGAGAATGCCAAATTCAGTCTTGAGCGTGAGATGGCCCTGTTGCGGCACGATCAGCAGATCGCCGTCGGCGTTGTAGAAGCAGCGCTTCATCGATTGATTGGCGACATACAAATGCACGCCTACGCCGCGCTGAAGCGCAGCATCACCGTTGGTGGCGATGGTGATCATGCCGTCGACAAAATCGGTGGGCATCGACGGCATCGGCAACGGGTCCCATCGCAGGCGATCCGGCGGCGTAGGCACTTCGCGGTTAGGCGCGGTGCGCAGCAGACCGGCTTCGATCGGCCGGTAGGCAGAATGCTCTGCCGACGGTCGCAGACGGTACTGCCAGGAACGCAGGTTGTGATCGCGCGGCGCAGTGAAGGCGCTGCCGGACACTTGTTCCGCATATAAACCAAACGCGACTTTCTGCGGGGAATTCTGGCCATGCGGCAATGCACCCGGTATGGCTTCGGTCGCGTGTTCGTTGCCGAAGCCTGAAAGGTATTTCAGCGTCATTTTTTGTCGATCCTAGATCACGCCGCGCGCAATCTGGTCGGCCTCGATCGCTTCGAACAGCGCTTTGAAATTGCCCTCGCCGAAGCCTTCGTTGCCTTTGCGCTGGATCACCTCGAAGAAAATCGGCCCGATGACCGTCTCGGTGAAGATCTGCAGCAGCTTGTCTTCCTTCGATTCCTTGTCGAGGCCTTCGCCGTCGATCAGGATTTTGTTCTTTTGCAGGCGCGGCAAATCTTCGCCATGGTTCGGCACGCGCTTGTTGACGGCAGCATAATAAGAGTCCGGCGTGTCGAGGAATCGCACGCCCTTGGTGCGTAGTGCTTCCACCGTTTCGTAAATGTTTGAGCAGGCGAGCGCGATGTGCTGGATGCCTTCACCGTTGTACGCATCCAGGTATTCCTGGATTTGCGATTTTTTGTCGGAAGGCTCGTTGATCGGGATGCGAATCTTGCCGCATGGGCTGGTCAGCGCGCGTGAAGTCAGGCCGGTCTTCTTGCCCTTGATATCGAAATAGCGGATTTCGCGGAAATTGAACAGCTTGCCGTAGAACTCGGCCCAGGTGTCCATGCGGCCTTCGTAGACGTTGTGCGTGAGGTGGTCGACATAATCGAGGCCTACGCCTTTGGGGTCGGGGTCGGCGCCGGGAACCGGCACAAAGTCCACGTCATAAATTGTGCGCGGGCCGTAGCGGTCGATCAGATACAGCAGCGAGCCACCGATACCCTGAATGGCGGGGATGTTCAGTTCCATCGGGCCGACCGGGCCATCGTAGGGGCGGGCGCCGAGTTCGACCGCGCGCTTGAATGCGGCG
>JAEUNB010000321.1 GCA_016790625.1 Betaproteobacteria bacterium
TTCATCAACACCAAAACCATCGTCCGCGGCCCGATCACCAAGGCGTGGTTCATCGTGAATTACGACAACATGGAATATGGCATTGCCTCCACGCACGACCTCAAGTATTTCCGCTGCGACGAACAGACGATGGCGCTCCAAAAAAGCACCGCTTACGCCGGCAGGAACGCGACCGGGAAAGTGATCGATAGCGCAGACCTTAAAGGCTCGGTGCCATTCAAGGAAACGCGGCCGGGCAGCATCGGCGCGGAAATGGTGAAGTACGCATGCGCGCCGGCGGAAGGAGCGCCAGCTAAAAAATAGCGCTCGGATCGAGTTAAAACTCTAGCACTGGTGCGGTGTTTCAGGCATTTTTGGCCTGCGAGGCGCGTGGGCGCTGGGGTTTCGTTGGACGTTCTAGCCCTGTACCAAATAACCAATGATGATAATGATGGCGGCCACAACCACCTCTATCAGGACAACAACGGGCCAGTTAGTTGGCATTCGATACTGCTCTTCAGTTTCTTTCATTTTTCGGGAGCCCTGCTTCAATAGCCATTATTGGAAATGCGGCACCCAAATATCCGCCGTCCTGTACGCACCGAAGAAAAGGCCGAGACAAGCCGACAGAAAAACAACTCTGGCCAGTACGCGCCAAAACGTGACCCATTTGGTTTGAGCTTCAATCCATTCTTCCGCAATGGCCGCCGCGCCAAAAACCATAACAATCGAAATCGATGCAATCGCCAAATACATGAGCGCATCAAGGTCTTGCGGAAAATAGGTTGGCACACCCTCAAGGAGAAAGAAGAAAAAGACGAATACAAAACAAAGGAAGGCATTAGTCACTGCCCGCTTGAGCCTGAATGGCCATCTCGCCCTTTCCCGATCTGACGCTTCAATCCTCGCCTCAAGCTGCTGGCGTTGCATCGCAGCACGCTTGATGATCGCGATTGAATCCGCTTTCGAATCGCTCATCAGTCGCGCTTAACGATGAGCATCACTTCTCTTCCAGCTTCCGCTTCAGCGCCGCCAGCGCAACAAGCGATTTGCGCTCCTGTTTCAACCTTACCAGCGGCACCAGCAGGCGCATTGGTCCGCGCACCTCGAACTGCATGGTGCGCTTGAACAGCGCGCTATCGCCGCGTGCTTCGATTTCATAGCGGAAAGACAGCCAGCCATCGCTGAAGGTTCCTTCGGCCATCCAGATGGTGTGCGGCACCGATTCGCGCACGACATAGTGCGGATGGCGCGTGATCGTCAGCGGCAGCGGTGCTAGCGGACGCACGGCGATGGTTTCATCGAAATGATCGCCGACACCAAGGACCGGCTTGTCCGCACGCGCGCCCTTCGAATCAGGATGCCACTCGTGCCAGCGCCACGGCTGCGTGACGTAGTTGAACAGCTTCTCGGCTGTGCAATCGATTTCGATTTCGTTGTAGAGCTGGATGGGCATTTCGGGACCACGCTGTCATTGCATGCACAAAATCTAAGGTCACAAATTGTGACCTTAGAGACCGGCCCGGGAAGGCACCGAAAGTACCTGCCCTACGTCTTCACCGAACACGGCGCCATTATGGCCGCCACGCTTCTGAACAGTCCGCGCGCCGTCGAAGTAAGCGTCTATGTGGTGCGCGCTTTCGTCCAACTGCGCGAATTCCTTGCCTCCAACAAAGAGCTGGCGCGGCAGTTGAAGGCATTGGAACAGCGAATCGAAAGGAAACTCGGCAGCCATGATCAGGCGATCGCGGGCATCATCGATACGCTGCGCCAATTGACATCGCCCGCCACCGCCAAGCGCCGCATCGGCTTCGTCATCGACGAGGAAAAGTAGCCCAAAAGGCCGCGCTACACCGAGTGAAAACTCATAGTCGATGCGAAATGAAACGCCGAGAGGCTCGATCAAGACCAATTGCACGCCGCATAAACCCTAGCACTGGCGAGGCGTTTCAGGCATTTTCGTCCCGAGAGGCCCATGGATGCTAGGGTTTCAACTTGCCAATTGGGCAGGTCTCACCTGCCCAACATGCTGACTCCGAACGCGCGAATGCGCGCTATTCGTCCTCAGTACTGTTCCAGAGCTCCTCAGAAAAACCGAGGTTCATCGCCGCAATCATCTCTTGCGGATTCAAGTCATTCCAATCTTTATCGGCACTTGCCGGCGCATCGTTTCCATCCCATTTGTCCTGCCGCCAGCCGAGAATGGTCCAAAGCTCTTTTTCCCTGCTGCTCAGATCAGCCCACGACAATTCTTCCCAGATTCCCGCATCTCCTTGCATGTCTCGTACATCCATAGCTGCCTCCTGTGAAATATTGCGAATAGAGCTAAAAGGGTGTGATCGATATTTTTCGTTGGGATTGAGTGATATCAACTGCGGCCGCTTTCATTTTTTAGCTAGGCCCTTTCAATCCGGTGCCTGATCCTATTTATTTGCAGCTAGAGCGCTTGTGCTAAGAGCTTCTTATCGATATCGCTCGGGCAAACCATTCTGTAAGAATTCATACTCGAAACGTTTCCGATATATCACCGGAATAAACTCCATTACGATAGGCGTAATTGCAAACGACAACACTAAGATCGAAATACCGCCATAGAAAAAATCATATCCCGGCAATCGCACCAAGTACAAACTATAAGTGAGCGCCAAAGCTGGAGGCAAAACAACGATCCCCAAAAAAAGTATGCGGACCAATGCCGGCACTAGAAAGCGCCATTCTTCACGCACCGAATACCAAGTCGGCCCAACTTTTGCAAAAGCTATTGGGAAATGGCGCTGCAGCCAAGCTTTTCGCCGTGAAGGTCGGTTGAGAACACCCGCATAGGTATTCACCACATGCGGAAAAACTTTGGTCGGATCGGTTGTCGCAACTATCCTTCCAATTTCCGTCGCGCGAGAATTCAACAGACTGCCTAGCCAAATCAAGAGCACAGGACAAAGCACCACTTGTAGTAACGCTAAAAAGGTCTGAAGTTCGACACTAACCTTGGTACCAAATACGTCTATCGTCGCCTTCTCGGGTAGTTCCGCTCCGAGATATGACAAAGGTTCTATCGTACGTTCTTTGATTTTTTTTTGAATGTCCTCAAGAATGTCCGCAGGTGCCAGCTTACTGTACGGCATTGAATACTCCCGCACGAGGTCATAACATCTCCTATTCAATGAAAAATCTAATAAAAGATCGATAACTCTGATGTGGTAGTCAGTTAGTGGTTCGTATTTTGGACTAGGCTTCTGAACAGGAAAAAGCGCGTCGAGTTCGGCTCGATTATTTTCAAAAACACTAACTAATTTGCTGTGGCAAAGACGTTCAAATCGCCCTTGATTACTGTCTATCGCCAACGCAATGAAAAGCACTATAAAAGCGGCAAATGACATTGGCGCAGATAGGTACAAAAGCCGCTCTACACGCCGTCCGATTGCATCCATACATGTTCACCTTGAAATAGTGCAAATACCAAAATTTCGATAAGTAGCAGCATCATGGCTCACCACGGAAATGGTTCGTTCTCTCATTTGATTCATGATTTACAGTACTCCACCGCCTGCTCCACCCGCTCCACCGCAAAAATCTCCAGCCCCTCAATCTTCTGCTTCGGCTTGTTCGCCTTCGGCACAATGGCGTGAGTGAAGCCGAGCTTGGCGGCTTCGCGCAGGCGCTCCTGCCCGCGCTGCACCGGCCGCACTTCTCCCGCGAGGCCAATTTCGCCGAACACGACGTGCTTGCCCGGTAGCGGTTTGTTCTTGAAGCTGGAAACGATGGCGAGCAGCACGGCTAAGTCCGCGCCCGGCTCGTCGATGCGCACGCCACCGACGGCGTTGATGAACACATCCTGATCGAACACCGCCAGCCCGGCGTGGCGATGCAGGATGGCGAGCAGCATGGCGAGGCGGTTCTGCTCCAGGCCGACGGAGAGGCGCTTGGGGTTCATGCCGTGGCTGTCATCCACCAGCGCCTGGATTTCCACCAGCAGCGGCCGCGTGCCTTCCTGCGTGACCATCACGCAACTGCCGGCGACGTTGTTGTCGTGCTGCGAAAGGAAGATGGCCGAGGGATTGGTGACCTCCTTCAGGCCCTTCTCGGTCATGGCGAAGACGCCGATTTCGTTGACCGCGCCGAAGCGGTTCTTGATCGCGCGGATGAGGCGGAAGCTGGAGTGCGTGTCGCCTTCGAAATAGAGCACGGTATCGACCATGTGCTCCAGCACGCGCGGGCCGGCCAAGGCGCCTTCCTTGGTGACGTGGCCGACGAGGACCAGCGTGGTACCGCTGGATTTGGCGTAGCGCGTGAGGTGCGCCGCGCATTCGCGCACCTGCGCCACCGAGCCGGGGGCGGAGGTGAGCTGCGCGGAATAAACGGTCTGGATGGAATCGATGACGGCGACCTGCGGCTTTTCTTCCGCGAGAGTGGCGAGGATTTTCTCCAGCTCGATTTCGGCCAGCAGCTTCACATCGTGCGTATCGAGCGTGAGGCGCTTGGCGCGCAGCGCGATCTGCTGCGGCGATTCTTCACCGCTGACATAAAGCACCGAAGCGCCGCCGGAGATGGCGGAAAGCGTTTGCAGTAGCAGCGTGGATTTGCCGATGCCGGGATCGCCGCCGATGAGGATCACTGCACCTTCCACCAGCCCGCCGCCCAGCACGCGATCGAATTCACCGATGCCGGTGGGCTTGCGCGGCACATCTTCCGCACGCACCTTGGCGAGCGACTGCACCTTGCCGCGTTCGGCGGATACGCCGGCGAGCGTCTGGTGTTGGCTGAAGCGGTTTTGCGAGGCCGTTTCCGCCACGGTTTCGACCAGCGTGTTCCAGGCGTTGCAATGCGGGCACTGGCCCTGCCATTTCGGCGAGAGGCCACCGCATTCGGTGCAGGTGTATTGGGTTTTGGGTTTGGCCATTAAAGAGTGATTTTCGATTTTGACCTTCCCCCGCGCAGGCGGGGGTCCAAGTTTGCTTGCTACCTACAATGAAGAACTTGGGCCCCCGCCTGCGCGGGGGAAGAACACTTAAAACTGGATATTTATACAGCCATTGGACTGCTGTCCTGAGATACGCAGCAAGCCGGCGTTTAGCCTGAAAACCGGCTACTTCAGGATTGCGTCGATCACCTGCCCCGCTGTCGTAAGCTGCGGGAAGGTCACGCTGCAATAGATGGCGAATACCATGGCCGCACCACC